>JANMSE010000372.1:0-5328 GCA_031389045.1 Deltaproteobacteria bacterium
GTCCTCAAGGAGTTTGGCACCGAGATCGATCCGAATGTTGAAATTCGCGTGTGGGATAGCAGCGCGGAACTGCGGTACATGGTGCTCCCAGAGCGTCCAGCGGGAACGGAACACCTGAGCGAAGAAGAACTCGCCACACGCGTGTCACGCGATGCGATGATTGGCGTCACAAAAGTCAGCAGCAACAGATAATACGCCCCACGCATCACGTGGTACGTGAATCAGACCGCATCTCTTGAGGTTCTCATGCCCCGCGCCACTAACCCTCATATCGCCGAAATGATTGGGCCAGCGTCCCTGCCACGCAGCAGTGGCGAGCTGGTCTTCCACGATGCGTGGGAACGCCGAGCCTTCGCCCTCGCGGTCTCTCTGTGTGAGCAAGGCTATTACCAGTGGGATGAGTTTCGCGATCACTTGATCGCCGAAATCGCCGCCGCCGAAAAGGCCGCTGGCCCGCACGCCGCGCCGGATTCACTGCCTAGCTATTATGAGAGTTGGCTGGCGGCGCTGGAGAAGCTGCTGGCGAAAAAGGGGATGACCCTGGGCTGACGTTCCCTACACCTCGCATTCGGCAATCTTCATAGGAGTGTGTAGGGTGGGTCGAGACCCACCCTACATAGCTTTCTCCCACCGATGCGAGCCGTTTAGACGATCACAACGAGGTGTTGATCGCGATAGGTAGTCAACGCCAAGACTTTTTGCGAGAAGGTCTGCATCCTATCGATCTTTTGCTGGTAAATATCCTTTTGCTTGAACTCCGACCATCCAAGGTTACGGCGGGCTCCCTGTATCTGTTGCCGCAAGGAGTCGATGGTGTGGACGTCGAAGCTGTTGGCGTGAATGTTCAACTCTTTTGCCATTGACACGGCTTCCTGAATATAGAAGTCGATTTGCACTTTCACCAAGTGTCGCAGTGCTTCGTTGAACACCAGGCGGATTTCATTGGCGACCGTGCGCCCTTCGATTTGCTGGAGAAATGCCTGCCGCGCATTCGGATACGCTCCTTCAGGAATAATGCCTGGCAGTGGTGCGGGAATCGCGTTGAGTACGCTCGTATATTGAGACCGGAAGTCCTTGAGGTCGTCAGGCGGACGACCCACGCGTACCGTCAGTGGATTCGCGATAGTGCCAGAAGCCGCCTGCCGTTCATGGAAGCTTTGTCCCTTGCCAGAGCCGTAGAGTTGGAAGAACCAGGCTTTGGCATCGTTGCGTTGGTCCATGAGGCGCTTGTACGCATCGGCGGCTTCCTCTTTCTTTTTTTCGATGTCCTGTGCACTTTTGTTCAGAGCAACATGCACTGCCTGATACGCAAGGCGGAACAATGAACGGAATGGTACGCCGGTATCTTTATAGGGAGCAATGGCTTCTTCCACCGCCTGCTTGTGGTTCAGCAGGAGCCCGTTATAGACCTCCTGGAGCTTATCCTCTATGTCGGCTGCCCGGTTGTAATTTTCGAGGGTCACTTTGTCCCTCCCGTCTTCACTGGCGGCTACGACGCCGGCAAAGTGATACCCCCAGGTGCGGGGAAGGGCCACCGGAGCGTTACCGCCACCGGTGGAAAAATCGAGGGCCTGACCTTGGTTGTTCACGCCTGCGCTGATGCCATAGATAGCGTATCCTTCGCCGACTTCCGGCGCGGCAAATTCGTTGAGGCCCAGTTCTCGGGCTTGTGCTTGTAACGCCCCGACACGGAGGGCTTTGCCGTACGCTTCGCCGCTTGTCGTGTCCCCCTGGGCGGGAGCGGAGGCACTGAAAGCCTTGTCCAATGCCCAGCCGGACTCCGTGCCAGGCAAGGCCCCAGCAAGGTTTTTCAGCCGGGTCGATTCGGTGGCGTTAGCAGTGTCGATCTCTCTCCGGTGTTGGGGGTTCTTTTCGTTCGCTACTCCTGGACCTTTGGCGGCCTGGAAAATCGCCTCAAAGGAAGCAGTGGAGCCGTGCACCACCTTGGCGGTGATATCACGGCAGACACTGGTAATAAAATCGGCAAAGCCTTGTGCGCCCTCCTGTACCTGCGGCTTGTACATGACGGGACTGATCATCTGTAAGGACTGCTCGTTCGTGAGAATACGATGCCCTTTGGGCTTGAGTCTAAAATCACTCTTTTTCTCGCTGAGTGCGACATTGGCATTATCTAACACACCTTGGGTGGCATAAAATTCTTTCGGTTCGCTTTGCGGTTGGATGGCCACGGTGCCGTCATCGGATACATGCAAATCGGGCCGAACGCCGGTATTCAGTGGCGTGAATCTGTATACCGGATAAGGCGCGATAGGATCACCGACATCAACAAGCGGCGGGTGGACGGATTGAATGGTAAACGGCGCCTGCTCTTCCTCGTCACTACGCTTGAGTGTGTACGTGTCCCCTTTACTATACTCGAGTGAGAACTCGTCCCCCCTGACCTCCCGGTACCGTTGCACAACACCCTTCTCTTGAACCTTCGATACTACCCTCGCCTTTCCTGCCTGCGGATCTTCTCTCGCCGATTCAACAGTAACGCCAGCGGGAAGATCAAGACGTTGCCGTTGCAGCGCCTTCGCCCCCATCACTTCCGCCTCCCGCTCTAGCTCCTTGTTATCGTTGACCTGAACTCCCCCCTGCATTTGCATCAGCGACGGGACCCTCCCCTGCGCCTGTTGCACGACATGCCACGCCTCGTGCGAGAGATGCTGTTCTTGACCTGGCCCCACATGGATGTCCGTGCCTCGCGTGTACGCCAACGCCTGGAGCTGAGCGGGTTCCGCGGAATTGTACCGCACGCGCACGTCTTCCATCGAAAGGCCGGAGAGTTGCTCAATGCCTGCTTTGAGGGAAGCAGGCAAGCCGGTGGGATTCGTTGGGTGCGCGCGTGCGGGTTCGGGTCCGCGTGTCTGCGCGATCAGCCGCTGGACATAACGGTTGCCATGCGTGCGTTGGAGTTGAAGCAGATGACTAGCCGTGGGCATCAGTTGGCGACGAGTGAGTGGTCCTGCCGTACTCGGCATGGAGGGCGAAAGGTCAGGCGCACGACGCACGGCTTGGGGACCGTGCGGGGCCTCTGTCGTCGGCATGAGCGGACGCCGACTGCTCGTCTTGTCGGCGTGAAGCAATTCACGTTGGGCCATCACTACCTCCGAGGGCTTCCATCAACTGCCAAAGACTAAAATATGTAACACCCGATTCTCCCAGTCATCTGAGCTAGGGTCGTTCTTCGCCGTCGCGGGGGTGCGATATTGTACCTTAACCGTGTGGGACCCCTTCGCCAGGCGACCGATCCACAGGTTAGAAGGGGACACGTAGTCTGTGGCCCCAACGATTGAACGCCCGAACACTTGGTCCTTGCCATCCACGACCAGGCGCGTAACAAGATGTTTACTACCGGCAGTGGCCGACGTCGCCAACGTGGAGATTTGATAATAGACAAGGACAGCGGTCTCCTGAGCGAGTACGAAGGTCTGTGTCAGGTCAGTAATGTCCGCCCATGTGTTTACACTCGACAAAGGGAAAAGTTTTCCGGTGCCGGCAGTGTACAGGGTGGTCAGAAATTCACTTGCTTTGGCCGTGCCGACCACGTGTAGTTGGACGCCTGGACTGACGGTTGTTGTCCCAATGCCAACCGCGCCGTTACTCACACTCAACAGTCCAGTCACTGAGAGCCCGCCATTCGCATTCAGATTTTTCGTCACGGTCACCGTGTTCTCCACGGTCAGATCGTTACTGACACTCAGGCTGCCCTGGAGCCGGGCCTCGTTCGCCTTGCTACAGCTCAACGCGGGTAATTGACTGACATCAAGGTTGTCCAAGTTGAGTTGTAGGACATCGACAATCCACGGGCTTGGGCCACTGGTATCCGCCATACTCACTCCTTTTCGTTTTCCATGATGAATCGCATGCGTGCTTCTAGTAGCCAATCAAGGAAGCTTCGCGGAATAGCAAGAGAAGAGTCATTCCCGCCTTCGCGGGCACGACAGGAAACTATCCCGCAAAATTAAATAATGTCTATCTCTTCCTTCGAAGAAGATTTCCACTGCTCTCCAGTTAATGATTGGTACTCTCCCTTGAAATGATCGATAAGATTCCGCAGTCCGTCGAGGTAGTTGTCTTTATACTTGGTGAGGTACGCTTGGGTTTCTTCGCGTGCTACTGCGTGTTCTAAGTCTTCTTGCTCGGAGCGAGAAAGCTGCGGCCACTTACCTCTCGTTTCTAGCAACTGTTTGCCGTGGATTCGACCTGGTGTGAGTATTTCCCCTGGTACTTGGCGCTCTAATTTTGGCACGAGGTTTCTTGTAATAATCGGGTGATCGGGATCAATGAGCTTCGCTGCTGACCGTTCAGGATCATCTAAGTTAAAGACACAAAGGACGCTACTGCCAACGAACGTGATGGCGTCGATCGCTCGCACCATTGTTTCTTGTATAGCCGCGAGATGGTTAAGGACGACGCCTATTGCTTCGCCCAGGTCCCCCCCTCTATTCCCACTCGCTTGCTCGTAGTCCTTCTGTCCCGCAAGGATACTAAAGCCGGTGGACCTATTGCCTTTCTGGAAGATGTCCTTGAGGTCATGCTCAAGCTGCTTGAATCTTTTCGAAAACCAATTCGCCCCTTCTTGTTCGAATTGGGTCTCACTCTTAGTGTACGCGCCGATTTTGATGTCCATGATGACCTTCTCGGACTTTATCCCTTCCCCCTCATAGCCCACGGTTGATATGACGAGGATCTCTTGATTCTCGGTCGGTGGGGTCAACGGATCCTTCAATGTTATTGGGGTTTTCGTGCCCTTCAAATCGATGAAGACGCTCGTTATTTTCCCGTTCGCTTCATCAGAATCGTCTACCCGAAAGTACTTGGGAAGGATTTTTTTTATTCCAAAGTCCTTACGCGCTTCGTAGACAAATTTCTCTCTCTTCGAGGTGAGCTTGATGAGATAGCGGCCATCGGTTGAGAAGGTTCGTGGCTTTGTGCCGGCACCGCCATCGCGTTGGACAACTGGGGCTGTGGCACTGCCGTTCTGCTGGACCACGTGGGTCAACTCATGGGCAAGCACCTCCCGCCCACTCGATCCGCTCGGGTTGTATTCCCCCTGGCGGAAGAAAATATCGCGTCCGGTGGTAAAGGCGCGGGCTTGCAATGCACGGTTGAGGCGATCGGCTCGCGCATCGGCATGGACCCGCACGCCACGAAAGTCAGCCTCCAACGCCTGTTCGAGCGGCGTCCGAATAGGCGCTGGGATTGCCTGGCCGTGCCCATGTGCCTGATGAATGGTGGCTTCGACATCCGCTGTGGCTGCTATGCCGTCGCTACTAGGCTGAGTGTGTCCCACCGATGGACTCTGTGACACGGGCATCCGCC
>JANMSE010000617.1:0-10047 GCA_031389045.1 Deltaproteobacteria bacterium
CTCAACAACAAAATCCGTGTCATTCAACGCCGTGCTTATGGCCTCCGCGACGAAGAATATCTAAAACTGAAGATCCTCACCACCAGCTTGCCAGAACTGTAAACTCACATCAAAATCGCAACCATTTTCCGCGAAGAGCCAAGAATGACAACCACTAGAGCAAAGCTAGAGCAAAGCCAAATCATCGCGGTGAATAACTTCGTCGCTGATCTTATAACCAAGAATGCGCTCGACCTGAGCCGTGCGCACTCCTTTGATTCGTTCAAGCGCGTCCGAGCTATAGTTGACCAGGCCACGGGCGAAGGGTTGTCCGGTCTCATCCACGCAGGTCACACACTCGCCTTCACTGAATGTGCCACGGACAGCCCGCACGCCTGGCGGCAGTAGGCTACGGCCACGATCACGAATGGCGCTCAATGCGCCCGCATCAACTACGAGCTCACCCGCCGGCTTCAGCGTATAGGCGATCCAATGTTTACGGCTCGTCAGTCGATCGGCGACTGGCAGAAAAAGCGTCCCGACTTCTCTGGCCGGATCAAAGACTGCTGCGATCGTCTCATTGTGGCGACCGTCGGCAATGATCGTCGGGATACCAGAGAGTCCGGCTTTCTGCGCGGCTTGGAGTTTTGACACCATGCCTCCGCGCCCTAATGTTCCAGCACCACCCGCGTTCGCGAAGAGGGTGTCCGTAATCTGTTCGACCACGGCAATCACACGCGCATCGGCATGCGCTCGTGGGTCTTTATCGTACAATCCTTCAATATCACTTAAGATCACTAACAGGTCCGCTTCCACCAGTACCGCCACAAGTGAAGACAGATTGTCGTTGTCTCCGAATTGAATTTCCTCGACCGCCACCGTGTCGTTCTCGTTGACGATGGGAATGACGCGCGCATCAAGCAGGGTCAACATGGTGTGCTTGGCGTTGAGATACCGGCGTCGATTGGCGAGGTCGTCATGGGTGAGCAAAATTTGCGCGACGCGGACATCACCAGCGGAGAACGCACGTTCATACAAGGCCATCAAGGCGATCTGCCCCACCGCCGCCGCCGCTTGTTTTCCGGGAATGGTTTTTGGCCGTTCTTTCAAGCCCAGGCCGCTGAGACCGGAGGCCACGGCACCGGAAGTCACAAGCACCACCTCCTTGCCCTCGGCGTGCAAGGTCGTGAGCGCGCGGGCCAACCGGATGACACTCTCCCGCCGAATGCCGTCAGTGCTTGATAACACACTGCTGCCGACCTTGACGACCACGCGGCGGGTGCGACGGAGGAGTTTCGGCTTGTACGACCGTTGCGTCACGACTATGTCCACTGCACGGATTCAGCGGGAGGAGCGACGACAAGAGCGGCGGCGGCCTGCGCGCGTTGTCGATCAAGCGTACGGACAATCTCGTGTAGCAACGCGGGCACGCCTTCGTGCGTCACCGCCGAAATCGCCAGCAACGTGATGCCGCGTTCGGCGAATTGCGCGTGGACTTCGGGGAGCCGTTCCAGGGTTACGGGTAAATCCAACTTGGTAACCACGACAAGCTGCGCTCGCTGCTCAAGACCGTCCTCAAAGCAGGCTAACTCATTGTTGATGATCTCGTAGTCGTGCCACGGATCGCGCGTCAGGTCGGAAATATCGAGCAGATGGACGAGCATCGAAGTCCGGGCCAGATGTTTGAGGAAACGAATGCCCAGCCCATGTCCTTCATGCGCGCCTTCGATGAGGCCAGGGACATCGGCCATGACAAAGGAGCGTTCGTCGCTGTAGCGCACGACGCCAAGATGCGGGGTCAGTGTCGTAAAGGGAAAATCGGCGATGCGTGGTTTGGCGGCGGACACCACGGAGATCAAGGTCGATTTGCCAGCGTTGGGGAATCCGACGAGCCCGACATCGGCCAATAAGCGCAATTCAAGCAGGAGACGTCGCTCTTCACCCAGAGTGCCGGGTTGAGCGAAGCGCGGGGCACGATTGGTGGAGGTGGCGAAAAAAGCGTTCCCTTTTCCTCCGCGGCCGCCTTTGGCCACGCTCACTTCCGCGTATGGGATGTTGAGATCGGCGAGCAGTTCTCCGGTGTCGATATCGCGGACCAGCGTGCCAAGGGGAACGCGGACGACAAGGTCTTCCCCGTTTTTTCCGTGCTGGTCTTTCCCTCTGCCATTCTCGCCTTTTTCAGCGCGGAGATGTTTTTGCGGGGCAAGATCGACCAGCGTGGTCAGTTGGGGATCGGCGCGGAAGATGACACTGCCACCTTCTCCGCCATCACCGCCAGACGGGCCACCGTGAGGCCGATACTTTTCGCGCAGGAACGCGACGCAGCCACGGCCACCATCACCGGCTTTCGCCTGCAGACGAATTTCATCAACAAAGTGCATTTTGGAGTCGAAGGCAGTTCGGAGTCGGGGGAGTTCGGTGTTGAAGGCAGTTCGAGATTCCACGAACAAGACGGAGGGGGGGATGGGTCACCGATTCTCCCATTCCCCGTTTCCCCGATTCTTTTTCCTTACTGGGCCACCGCCACTGGCCGCGGATAAACGCTGACCCGTTTGCGATCCTTGCCCACTCGTTCGTATTGGACGATGCCGTCAATCTTCGCGAAGATCGTGTAGTCACGTCCCATCCCTACGTTGATCCCAGGATGCACGCGGGTGCCTAATTGCCGGATGAGGATGTTTCCCGCCCGGGCGACTTGGCCGGCGTACATCTTGACGCCACGGCGCTGGCCCGGACTGTCGCGCCCGTTACGCGTCGATCCTTGTCCTTTTTTATGAGCCATGGCTTATCCTCCTATATTGATGGCGGTAATTCGGACAGCGGTGAAATGTTGCCGGTGTCCACGTTGTCGGCTGTAGTTTTTCCGCCGCTTTTTCTTGAAGACCAGGATTTTTCTTTCCTTGTCGTGCTCAAGGATCTGGGCGGAAACGGTTACCCCCGACACCAACGGGGTCCCAACCTGCACGGCTCCGTCAGCGACGGTGAGGAGCACATCAGAAAAAGTAAAGTCACTGCCTTTATCCCCAGTGAGCGATTCAACGCGAAGCAACTCTCCTGGAGTGACACGATATTGTTTTCCACCTGTACGAATAACTGCGTATGGCATGCGTTTTCACCTATGTGAGCAAAAATGCTCTGACAACTCTTGACGAAGATTCCGCAGAACACCGGAAGATGCGCGCGCTGTCAACCCCTACGCGGCTTATGGCTTATGGCTTATGGCTTATGGCTTATGGCTTATGGCTCGTTCGCTACGCTCACTCTATGGGGGGGACCCTCCTACCATAGGCCATTTGCCATAGGCCATAGAGCGAAGCGAGCTATAAGCCATAAGCTATTTGCCAGAGGCCATTGGACGACCGGTCCGTTGCGCGGCAATACCAGTAGCGGCTGGCCCTTTCTGAAGAGGAATCACGAGTGAAGTCAGTTGTTGACCGCCAATTTCAAGCGTTGCCAGTTGTTCAGCAAGCCGCTCTTTCTTTTTCTCAATGATCGGATCAACAACGACAGGCGGCTCCTCTTCTTTTATTTCCTCGGAGGCACTCGCCGTTTCCACCGCCGATTCACCGAATGGATTGACGAATTCCCCATCTTTGTACAATTCAAAATGGAGATGGGGACCAGTCGCAAGCCCTGTCGAACCAACGGAGCCAATGACCTGCCCGCGCTCCACTGCCGCCCCTTCGATAATACCGTCCGCATAGTCTTGGAGGTGGGCGTAGCCGGTTTCGTAAGGTCCAGGATGATCAATTTTGACGAGATTGCCGTACCCGGATTGACGTCCAGCGAAGGTGACTATTCCAGAGGCCACGCTGTACACCGGCGTCCCGCGTGGCGCGGCAAAATCAATTCCCCGATGAGCGCGGGAGCGGTGAAGAATGGGATGGAAACGAGAAGCAGCGAACGTGGAGGACACACGTGTGAATTCCAAGGGGAATTTTAGGAATTTTTCCCCGTCGCTCTCGATGTTCAGCCCCTCACCCTTGTAACGCAGTGCAACTGCTTTCTTTTTGCGTAAGCGACGTTCTTCTGGGATGGAAAAAGCGGCATACGTGACTTCGTCATGGGTGACTTCGGCGGCAAGCACGCGTTTGTACGTCACGATCTTCTCGCCCTTTTGCACCGCTTCGAGCAACACCTTGAAACTGTCCACCTTGCGCAGGTCCGCGAGGTCAACATCCCACGTCAGCGCGGCAACCCCCTCGGTCATCCGCGCTGGGAGACCAGATTTGCGTAACGTCTTCGTAAGGCTGGAGTTGACCTTGCCGCCGAGCACGAGCAGCACTGGTTGCACTGGCGGCTCTTCGAGACGAGCATTGACTTTATCCTTGGCTTTTCGCTCAAGAATCGCACGGGTGTCGGGTTCGATTTCGTAGACCACGGACTGAAGATTGAAACTGTCTTCGATGAAGTTCAGTGCAAGAGTTTGCTTGGGACGAAGGTTACGGAACGCCTCAGTCTTCTTTGCCGCCGAGAGCCATTTCGCCGCCTCCTTAGAGGGGAGGCCAATACGCTTGAATATCTTCTCTAGAGTTTCCTGCTTCTTAATCGTATGGATCACCTGCGCCGGCGGGAACGGAATGACTTCTTCTTTAACCGGCGCGGGAACAGGTAGTGGCACAGGCGCTAACGCGGCAGTGACAACCGGCGACTGAACGGGTTTTTTTGCCTGTGTGTGAGCGATCGCCTTCTTGATCTCGTCAGGATTATCGATTGTGACCAGCGCTGACTTTTTCTTATCCGGTGTGAGCGTGGGGGTATACGCGAGTAACGCCGGGGCAAAATTATTCCCGTGAACGATCTCCCAGGTATCCGACCGTTTTTCGCTCGACCGCTCCCGTGACAGTGTCTTTTCCTCGGTCTCCACGGCAAGAGGAGTCAAGGAAAAGCTGAGTGGCGACTGCTCCGTGACCACCCGCCAACTACCAGGAGGAGGGGGCGCTTGCACGCGCGCTTCCACATCCGGGAGTCGTTGCGGGTCGGCCCCGCGTACTTCGAGGATTCGTTGTTTCAGTTGCTGGTTGACTTTTTTCTTTTCAAGAGACGGATCAATGGCGGAGTTTGCCGTCCGCACAACCAAACTGAGAAAAGATAATGTGAGAATTGGGGCAATGATAAGAAATTGAATCTGGCCGGACTGTTGGGCCAGAAGGGCGCGAATCTTTCCCTGCTCGTACCTCATAGCCACCTCCCCTGGGAAGAATTTTCCTTGAACACCTGCATTTCGCCGCCGCGATACCGCACCTGCCGCCCCACGTGCTTTAAGGAGGGCCACACCCTGCCAGCATCATCCAAGAAAGTCAAGTCAAAATTTCGCTCACCCCAGGCGCCGATCTGGAAAGTTGAGTTGCGTCAGAACCAGTGTTAATACTGCTTTGGCATGAAAAAAGGATTGATCTGGGGCCTATTTGCCCTGCTTCTGGGAGTCGGAGTCTTTGGGTGGTATGTCTATTCAGCTCTCACGACCCCAGGACCGTCTCATTCTTACCCAATCGTGGTGTTAATCCCTCCGGGCGCGCAGGTACGGACTATCGTGCGTGGGCTCGTCTCCGAAGGAGTGCTGACAAACGGCTTGGTGTTCTCTTGGTGGGCGCGCCTGACCAATGCCGATCGCAAGATCAAAAGTGGTGAGTATGAATTGACCGAGCCGCTGTCTCCGTTAGAGCTGTTGCGCCGCCTGACTCAGGGCGAAAGCCGCAGACTGATAGTCACGATTCCAGAAGGAAAGACAATCAAAGAGGTTGCCGCGATCCTCGCCGATAAAGGACTCGGCACCACAGAGAGCTTCCTCTGTCTGAATACCGACCCTGCCTTCCTGGACCGTTGGGGACTTCCACCGCAAGGGATGGAAGGGTATCTCTTCCCGGATACCTATTATCTCTCTCGCTTCGCCACGCCCGAGGAAATCCTCGGCAAGATGATCGAGCGGTTTTATGACGTATTTACTGCGGCCATGTATCGTCAAGCGGACCATCTGAACATGTCTCCCCACGAGGTCGTCACCCTTGCCTCTCTCGTCGAAAAGGAAACTGGAGCAGCCTCCGAACGTCCCCTCGTCTCCGCTGTCTTCCACAATCGACTAAAAAAAGGGATGTTGCTCCAGTGTGATCCAACCGTCATTTATGGCATAGAGAATTTTGACGGCAACTTGACCCGCCTGCATTTACGGACACCGACTCCCTACAACACCTACGTCATCCCTGGGCTCCCACCCGGCCCGATCGCGAATCCAGGACTGCACTCCCTGCTCGCCACCTTGCAGCCCGCGGACCGTCCGTACCTGTACTTTGTCGGCAAAGGAGACGGCACGCACGAGTTTTCCTCGGACCTCGCCTCCCATAATCGCGCTGTCCAACAGTTCCAAAAGAGGCGTTCCTAGCGCATGGCTTCCCCTTCCTCGTTGATTGAGCAAAGCCGGGCACGCCTGGTTCGCCAGCGGCGGATGAACATCTGCGGGTTATACCTCCCCCCATTGGTAGCCATGCTCATACTAGGAACCGCCCTTGTCCGTGCATTTTCCCTCTCACCAGTCCTCATCTCTCTTCCTGTCCTTGCCCTCGGGTGTTGGATGGGGTTCGCACTCAGACGAGCCGGGAAGACACTCGCGGACGTCACGGTCGCGACGTTGCTTGATGAAAAGACCGACCGGCAAGAGCGATTTCTCACACTGGCGACGATTCCCCCCACTGAAGGTTCTCTCCCTTTTGTCACGCTGCTCCAACGGCAAACCGAGGAGCAAACCACCACGTTCAGTCCACAACGCGCCTTCCCTTTTACGCTCGACCGCCGCGTGTTCCTGACGGTCTTTGCTTCAGCCCTGAGTCTTCTCGTCTTGTTCTTACTGCCGCTCGAATCAGCAATTGTGCCACCCTCCCCTGCTGCTCCCAGTGCTCCGGCTCACCAAGAACTGGAAACACTCGCCAACGTTGCTCGCACCCTGATGCGTGACGGAAAAACGCCGCAAGAAAAGACCGCGGGCGCCCAGTTGCTCGCTCTCGCTGAACAACTACAAGACCCGACGATTCCTTCTGAAGAGAAGCAGAAGTTGATAGAAGAAACCAAACAACGCCTGGAGCTCCCATTACCGCAAATCCTGCCGTTCCAGCTCGACCTCTTCGCGAGCAAAGGTGACAAAGGGAAAGGGGACCAAGGCAATCAGTCCCAACAAGAGGGCAAACAGCAGGACAAGAACAACAAGGACAAGAAGAGCACCGACCCAACGCAAACACCAAACCAATCCGCTGCGGGCAATGCCCAACAGCAAGAGCAAAAAGAGCAACCCGGCTCACAGCAAGGCAATAAGAAAAGCGACCAGCAACAACCCAAGGAATCCGGTGCGGGGATCAAGTCCAATCAATCCAAGCCTGAGCAGCGAGGAGAAAAACGGGAACACTCTGGACAAGGCGACTCTGGTGACCAACAAAAAGGGGACCAACAACAATCGCCTGACAATCGCACGCAGGGAAAGGACCCCAACCAACCGGGTGGACAAGATGGACCCAGCCAGGATGGCCCTGGCCAGGACCCACGGAAGCAAGGACCAACTCCTCAACCAGACCCTCAACAACCAGGGCAAGAGCAGAAAGGTACGGGCACTACGGTTGGTGGGGCTCCTGGCGAACGCTTCTTGAAACCGGGGGAACAGCCGGGTGGGTTTCTCACCAAGGATGCGCGGTTCGTGAAAGTGCGCATCCCCTTTGGCACCGCGCCACAAGAGGAAGGGGAAAATCTGACGGAAAACACCGACCGCGCGCAGCCCACCACGCCTTACAGCAACGCGCCGCTCAAAGAGGCTCCACCTGATCAAGCCCAAGTCAAACAACCCGTGCCGTTGGAGTATCGAACGATTCTGAAGTGAACATTATGGCTATGACACCACCTGAAGAACGCCTCAAGGAATTTCGTCGCACCTTTTCCGCCCTCGAAGAAGAAGTCGGCAGAGTCATCGTCGGCCACCACGATGCCGTCCGCAAAGTGCTCACCGCCTTTTTCGCCGGTGGGCATGTATTGATCGAAGGCGTTCCAGGGTTGGGCAAGACGTTGATGGTGAAATCCCTTAGCCAAGCGCTCGGCTTGAGTTTTAAGCGCATTCAGTTCACCCCAGACCTGATGCCGTCGGACATTGTCGGCACGCAAGTATTAGCGGACGGGTCAGGCGCGCGCCATTTCGAGTTCAAGCAAGGGCCGATATTCGCCAACATTGTCTTGGCGGATGAAATCAACCGCGCGACCCCCAAGACGCAGTCCGCGCTCCTTGAGGCGATGGAAGAGCACCAGGTCTCGGTCTTCGGCGACACGCATAGTCTGGATTCCCCATTCTTCGTCCTGGCGACACAGAACCCCATCGAAATTGAAGGAACCTATCCGTTACCCGAAGCGCAACTGGATCGATTCCTGATGAAGTTGATCGTCCACCCACCAACCTCGGTCGAGTTGACAGAGATTCTCACCCGCACGACCGCGGGTACGCGCTACGAGATCAAGCAAATCCTGCCAACGGACCGCGCGCACCCATTAGTGGAGGAGATGAAAGCGTTGGTGCGAGAGGTCCTGCTCGCGCCGCCACTGGCGAACTACGTGGCACGACTCATCGCGGCGGCCACACCAGGGTCAGACCAACCCGTGGTTCCCGAAGTCACGCAATACTTTCGTTTTGGTCCGGGCCCACGTGGGGCGCAAGCGATCACGTTGGGGGCGAAAGTAAACGCGTTGCTTGACGGGCGGGTGCATGTCAGCTTTGAGGACCTCGCTGATATGACCCTGCCCGCGCTGCGCCACCGCTGCCTCCTCAACTTCCAAGCCGAAGCGGAAAACATCACTGCTGACCAGATCGTCGCGATGATTCTCAAGAAGGTGGCGAAGAAATAGGACCATCTCTTTTTTCGCTTGTCCCCGAACACACACTTGCGCTATAGTCCCGACTCCGAAAAGACACGTCACAAAGGAGGGGATGACATGGTGAACAAAGCTGACCTCGACAAAGGGCTGAAGATGCGCAAGAAGCTCAGCGGCAAACGGTTTAGCAAGCAAGCGACGGCGCTGGCGGAACTGGCCCCTGACCTCGAAGATATGCTCAATGAAGTGATATTTGGTCGGGTATGGACACGACCGGGACTCGAACTGCGGATGCGCAGCGCGATCACCATCGCCTCACTCATGGCGATGCAACGTCTGCCGCAACTCAAAGCTCATATTGCTAATGGACTCAACGCCGGGCTTACGCAAAAAGAAATCGTTGAAATTCTCACCCACGTCGCGTTCTACGCTGGTGTCCCGACCGCGGTGAATGCCTTCCAACTGGCGAAAGAAGTCTTCCAGGAAAGCTAAAGGAGTTCAGAGTCGAAAACAGTTCGGAGTTCGGAGTCGGGAAAGTTCAGAGTTAAAAAATAAAAAAAGAAGTCTAGATCCCCAAATCCGATAACCCTGAACTGCCTTTAACTCCGAACTGCCTTGGACTCCGAACTCCGAACTATCCGAGACTCCGAACTATCCGAGACTCCGAACTGCCCTTGATTCCGAACTTTTCCCCAGAGCACCTATGCCGATACGCTACAAAGTCGTTGGGCTCCTCTTCCTGAGCACCATCATCAATTACGCCGACCGGGTAAACATCTCCGTGGCCGGGGCGGACATCATGCGGGAAACCGGCTGGGATAAGACCCAGTTCGGCGTGGTGCTCTCCGCTTTTCTGCTGGGCTACGCATTGTTTCAGTTCCCCGGTGGACTGATCGCCGACCGCTGGAGCGCGCGCAAAGTACTGGCCCTCTCGTGTCTCGGATTTTCACTGTTTACCGCCCTGACACCCATCGGAGGAACGGGATTCGTGGTCATGTTAGTGCTGCGCTTCATGGTCGGCGCGTGCGAGTCCATTAGCCTCCCAGCCCTCGCCTCGTTCAACTCCCACTGGATACCGCGGCACGAATATGCGCGCGCGCAGACAGTCAGTATCTCTGGCACCTCAATCGGACAGATGCTCGCCTATCCGACGACCACCTGGATCATCGAATTGTTTTCCTGGCCGGTGGTGTTTTACTTCAACGCCGCCATCGGCTTCCTGTGGATGGCGGC
>JANMSE010000633.1:0-20530 GCA_031389045.1 Deltaproteobacteria bacterium
TTGATCGTCAAATTCGATTAGGGTTGCTCTTATTAGCCATGCCAGGAGCCCATAAAATTAACGGAGGATCATCATGCAAACACCCGGAATGCTCGTTTTCAGTAGTCTCGCGCCTGGAACCATCGACCGCGTCACCACGTATGCGAAGATGGCCGAGGAACGGAAGTTGCGGAACTTCCTCATCACCGAGTCCGCCACCGATTCGTTGGCGTTTGCTCAGCATTTGGCCAGTGTCACGTCTCGTATTCAGGTTGGCACGGGGATTACCAATATCTATCTCCGTCATCCGTTCCTCACCGCATTGCACGTGATGACCATCGACCAACTTGCCCCTGGTCGCATTTTGCTCGGTCTCGGGACCAGCCATGTGCCGACCAACAAGGTGCATGGCATCAGCATGGACAAACCGCTCACCGCTCTGCGCGACTACGTCACCACGGTATCCAGCGTCTTTCAGGGGAAGTATGACGCCTTCGCGCAGATGGCGGCACGGGGCGTCGCGGGGCCTCAGACGGACCGCAAGATTCCGATCTACGTCGCGGGCATCTCGCCAAAGAGTATCCAGCTCACTGGCGAACTGGCCGACGGCAGCTTTCCTCTCAATTATGCGCCGCATGGGTTGAAGGAAGTCGTGGACGGCATCTCAGATGGAGCCAAGAAGGCTGGACGCTCACCGGCGGATGTCCAGATTGCGTTGATTATGCACTGTTGTGTCTGTCCAGATCGGGGTGTCGCGTTGCGTGCGGCGAGACAAACGCTCTCTTTCTACGGACGCATGCCTTTCTATAACCGCTTGTTCGCCCGGCAAGGCTACGTCAAGGAAGCCGAGGCCATCTCGGCGGGATGGGCGAAAGGTGACGCCAAGGCCGCGGCAGCGGCGGTCTCGGAGACGATGGCTGAGCAGATCGCCGCGTTCGGCACCGCGCAAGATTGTCTGAAGAAAGTGGAAGAGTTCGAGAAAGCTGGGGCCTCATACGTGGTGCTCTATCCCACCGCGATTGACGGGGATTACGACAAGGGTGTGAAAACGGTGTTAGCGGCGTTTGGCGGATGACAACCAAACGCACGCTTCGACGGAATCGACACGAGTGATGTCGCTTCGTTCTTGCTGAGTGTGTCGCAGGGTGGAAGGAACTATGCCGGAACAAGAAACAAATGAAGCCGTTCGTCTCGACCGCTGGTTATGCGCGACGCGTTTCTATAAGACGCGGGCGCTGGCGGCGGACGCGTGCGATGGTGGGAAAGTCGAAGTCAACGGTCACACCGCGAAACCCCACAAATTGGTGCGGGTGAATGACGCAGTGACTTTTTCTCATCCGAGTGGCCCCAAGGACCTTAAAGTGCTGTCGCTCGCGGAGCGACGCGGGTCGGCGACAGACGCTCGGTTGTTGTATGAAGACCATTCGCCACCGCCACCCCCGCGCGAGGAGCGCTTCTATAGTGCTCCTCCACCACTCCGCCAGATGGGCATGGGCCGTCCGACGAAACGGGAGCGGCGAGACACGGAGAGGCTGCGCGGGAGATAGGGGCTGGGTGTTAGGGGCTAGGGGTTGGGTTTCTTTAATGCGCACTTGCATGAGGTGAGTATGATTGATCTGCGGAGTGATACTGTCACATTACCAAGTCCAGCGATGCGTGAAGCCATGTATCGAGCTGAGTTGGGCGATGACGTGATGGGAGAAGACCCCACGGTAAACCGTCTTGAGGAGTTGGCGGCGGAAATGACTGGGAAAGAAGCCGCGCTCCTGGGCGTGAGTGGGACGATGGGGAATCTCCTGGCCCTGCTGGCGCATTGTCGCCGTGGTGATGAGGCGATCCTGGGAGATAACTCTCATATTTACAATTATGAAGCGGGTGGGGCCTCGGCCCTGGGTGGGATTGTGTTCCATCCCGTGTCCACGGGGCCATTTGGTGAATTGCCGCTGAGCGAACTCCGCGAAGCTATTCGGCCAGCGGCGAGTAATATCCACTACGCGCCACCAGGGGTGATTTGTGTGGAAAGCACGCACAATCGGTGTGGCGGGACGATTCTTCCCCCGGTGTACCTCCGTGAGGTGAAAGAGATCGCCGATCACGCGCAAGTGCCGGTTCACCTTGATGGGTCCCGCATTTTTAACGCAGCGGTGGCGATGGACTGCAATGTTCGGGAATTCACCAATCGTGTGGACTCGGTCCAATTCTGCCTCTCAAAAGGGCTGTCCGCGCCAGTTGGCTCTCTCCTGTGTGGAACGAAAGAGTTCATCGTCAAGGCACGACGCTATCGGAAGATGGTCGGTGGTGGCATGCGCCAAGCGGGGATTATTGCCGCGGCTGGGATTGTGGCCCTCACAGAAATGGTGGACCGATTGGCCGAGGATCATCACACGGCACGTCAGCTTGCCGAGGGGTTGGTTGATCTTCCAGGTATGCGGCTTGATCTGGAGACGGTACAAACGAATATCGTGATCTTTGGACCTCAGCACCTCCCACCCGAAGGTCCGTCCTTGGCTCAGGTGTTGGCGCGTGAAGGCGTGAAGATTGGTGATATTGGCGGTGGGCGCTTCCGCGCCGTGACGCATTATGGCATCGCCGCGAAGGACATTGAAGAAGCAGTGCGGGTGATGCGGAAGGTGTGGCAGGAGTTTGTAAGGGTGTAAAACGTCAATAGGTAAAACGTAAAGGGGAATGAGGCGGTGACGTTTTACGCTGTACGTCTGAGAAAGGAGTGCACCATGTCCCTCAATACTGTTGCTGAACCTCTGCCGCTCACAACCGATGCCGATGGTGTTGTCAGGGTATCTGGTACCCGTGTCACCTTGGACACCATTGTCGCGGCGTTCCATGATGGGGCGACACCAGAAGAAATTGCTCAACAATACTCTTCGCTTCACCTCGCTGACATTTACACGGTTATTGCCTATTACCTCCGGCAGCGGGCAACCGTAGACGCCTACCTACGGAGGCGACAGCAGCAAGCGACCGAGATGCGTCGTCAGAACGAGGCTCGGTGTGATCCCCAGGGGGTGCGAGAACGGTTGCTCGCGCGACGCCGTCAGTAAAGGAGCCCCTCCATGTTGCGGCTTGTTGCTGACGAGAATTTCAACAACGATATTATGCGTGGGGGCCAACGGCGTCCAATTCCAAGGCGAGCCAGCGGACCAAGAATGGGGTGCACGCTTGGTTGGTCTCAACGACCCCGATGGCAACAATCTGTACTTCTTGCAGTATCTGGGGTAGACAGTTCTTATTCTGAAAACAGGAGGGTTCGATGCCGACCATTAACACTGCAACTGGAACGTGTGCGCCGAAGGACCTTGGGTTCACGCTCATTCATGAACATATCACCGCCGGATTTCCTGGCTGGGAGTTTGATAATGCCGGGTTTAATCGGAAGGCCGAAGTCGCCAAAGCGGTTGAGCGCTTGAAAGAAGTCAAAGCACTAGGTGTGACCTCAATGGTCGATCCGTGCCCGATGGAACTCGGACGCGACCCTGAATTCACTGCGGAAGTCGCCGAGAAATCTGGTGTTCGCGTGGTCGTTGCCACCGGGTTGTACAACGAAGCGCTCGGCATCCCGCCGCATTTTCGTGGCCTTGCACCCGACGACATCGCGGAAGTCTACGTCCGCGAACTGACCGAAGGCATCGGCAAGACGGGCATCAAGGCTGGAATTATCAAGACCGCGACTGGTGGTATCCCTGGCATGACCGAAACCGCGAAGACCATCGGCATTTACGAGGAGAAATGTCTCCGTGCCGCCGCTCGTGCCCACAAAGTCACTGGCGCACCGATTCTCTGTCACAACGATGAGCTAGGTCCGTTCGGACGTGAGACGCTGGATGTCTTTGCTGACGAAGGGGTGGACTTTAACCGCGTGTTGATTGGCCACGCCTGCGGTGTGGGCGACATGCGCTATTACTTCGATATTCTCGAACGGGGCGCGTGGATCGGGTTTGACCGCTTCGGCATTGAGAGCATCGCCAGTGACAAGATGCGCCTGGCGTCTCTGATTGGGCTGCTCGCGGTCGGCTATGACCGCATCATGCTTTCGCATGACTTCGTCGGCTGCTGGCTTGGACGCACCACGAAGGAGTGGGATGCCTTCCTCAAGAAGAGCCCGAACTGGAGCTACTCGCATATTATGCGCAACATTCTCCCCCAGCTCAACAAAGCTGGGGTCAGCGAAGGAACGATTCGCACCATGACGGTCAATAATCCCTGCGCCTATTTTGGTGGATAATCACGTATTAACAGGCTTCGAAACCGAGTGAGAGCGAGGTGTCCTCGTTCTCATCGTCCCTGAAGGAGGGATTCATGCCGAGAACTAACAGTTGTTGTGCTCCACGTCGAACGTACCCATCGTTCTGGGGAATATGCTGTGCGCTTCTCCTCCTCACCTTCATTGCCACGCCAGTACGCGCCGAACCGGACCGGAGCTACAAAGCCGTGCGCGACTGGCTAGAGAAATATCGCGACGCCAAACCCGACTTCACTCCGGGTGAACATCTCACCATGAAGGACATTGAACGGATTAAGCCCTTCCTGCCGCAACCCGCCTGGGAATACTACTTCTTTGATGACATGGACATGGAGGTGGCCGCGACTGGGAAGTATCCTCCGCCCGCGGATTGGGGCAAAGTCATGTCGTCGGGGCATACGCTCGACGAGAAGGGCGCGCTCTTCGGTTTTAATGGCGGTGGGTGGCCGTTCCCAGAGATCAAAGCCGACGATCCTTATGTGGCGCTGAAAATATATTGGAACTCCTACTGGAGACCTGGGCACAGTGACTACTTCATGCCGATGGTGGCATGGGGCCGGAGTGAACATGGCAAACTGGATCGTGAGTTTGAGTTCGTGTCCACCTCTGCTGAGTATGCCAAGGGCGATCACTGCTTGGTGGAGGGATACGAAGGGGTCAAGTCCAAGTCGATCATGGAATTCCGCAGCCCGCGCGACTTGGCCGGCACGCGTAACTTGCAGATTGAGTACACTGATCCGTACAAAGAGAATGACAGTTGGATCTATTCCCCTGTCAGTCGCAAACCCCGCCGGGTACTCTCCTCGGAACGCACGGGCGAGACCCAAGGGATGGACTTTATCCGCGAAGACAACATGGGGTTCGGCGGCAAGGTGCACGAGCAAGAGTGGGCCTATCTCGGCAAGAAATTAGTATTGGCCACCGTGAATGTGCCGACGCACCCAGATGCGGGCGGTCCGCATCTGTGGGTCCCGAATAAAACCCGCTGGGAGGTGCGTGAGGTCCATGTGCTCGAACTGATTCCGCGGAGCGAGTCACATCCTTACGGCAATAAATTGATCTATATTGACGCAGAAATTTTTTGGAACGTCTGGCTGACCGCGTATGATAAGAAAGGCCAGCTTTTGCGGATCGGACAAGATTTTCTCAAGTACTCGGAGAGCTACGCCAAGGAAGAGGGCAAGCAAGCGCCCTACGTCAAAGTGGATTACGAGCGCAACATGGGCGAGAACGTCTTCCTGCACGTCGGCAACAACGTGATCAATGCGCAAAAACCACACGCGACCTTCACGCACTGTTATGTCGTCCGTAAGGAAGTGTCCTCCGGGCGGGCAAAACAGTTCTATTCGGTGCGCAACATGGCGAGCGGGAGAAGATAACACGAGGGGAAACGGAGGAATGGGAAAAAGGGAAGCGGGGAGCATTTCCCTTTTGGATTCCCTTTCACCGTTTCCCCCTTTCGCCATTTCCCCTCCTCAATGCTCTCATGCTCGCCAAACTCTTCCACGGCCCTCTTCTAAAAATAACCATGCTGGTTGTGCTCAGTGGTATTGGTTTGGGTGTGGTCTGCGGTATGCGTGCGTATGATGCCTCGTTCCTGGTGGTATGGGCGGCTTCTCTGCAACCGGCTGGCTACATCAGTGGACCAGTCGGGGCAATTATCGGTCGGTTGATCGGCAAGGATTTCGGCGCGGAGACACTGGGAACGACCCTTGGTCTCGCGCTTGGTCTGTTGTTTGGACTCACATTCGGTGTTCTCGTTAGCCGCTGCCTTTTTGAGCAGATACAGGGAAGCTGGGGGTGGGACTATAGGCGGGCCTGGAATGTGAGCGGCCTAGTCGGAGGAATCTTCAGCGGAGGACTAGTCGGGATCGTTGCTAGTTTTCTCGCGATGAAAAAATCGAGGTAAGGGGAGAAGATAAGAAACGTAAAACGTAAATATGTAAAACGTAAAACAATGGGAGGGGGAGTGGTTACGCTTTACATATTTACGTTTTACATCGCTAGCTCAACTCTCGACTCGAATATCCCAAGATACGCCGCGCGATAATCAGCAGATTGATCTGCTGCGTCCCCTCGAAGATGTCATTGATCTTGGCGTCGCGCATCCACTTCTCCACTAAAATCTTGCGGGAGTAGCCAAGTGGGCCGAGCAGCTCGACCGCTTTCTGCGTGACGCGCGTCACCGTTGACCCCGCTTTGGCTTTCGCCATTGAGGCTTCCAGACTGTTGCGTAGCCCCTGGTCGATCATCCACGCGGCCCGCCACGTGAGGAGCCGGGCCGCTTGTAAGTCGGCTTCCATCTCCATGAAATCACGTTCAATGGTGGTAAGTTTAGTGGGCGGCACGTGATAGCGAATCTCGATCCCTTCTTTTTGTAACGCCTCACGCACGAAATCGACGGCGGCACGAGCAATGCCAATGGCGCTGGCGGCAACCAATGGGCGCGTGGCGTCAAACGTTGCCATCACGCCCTTGAACCCTTCGGTGGACTGTTGCACTTCCGCGCTGCCGAGCAGGTTATCGAGTGGAATGCGGCAGTCCTCGAAAACCAGCATGGCTGTGTCCGAGGCGCGGATGCCCATTTTGTTTTCACATTTAGCGACGGTCATGCCAGGGGTGTGGTGCTCAACCACGAACGCCTTAATGCCTCCACGGCCAGCGGACTTATCGACGGTCGCCCACACGACGACAAACCCTTCTGATTTCTCGGCGGCCATCAGCCCGCTGGTACAGAAAATCTTGGTACCGTTGAGTACCCACTGGTCGCCGTCGCGGACAGCGGTTGAGGCAACGGCGGCTGAGTCCGATCCGCAGCCCGGTTCAGTAATGGCCATCGCGCCCCATTTGGGCTCGCCATCGCGAAAGCGGGCAAGAAAGCGTTCTTTCTGTTCCGGTGTCCCGGCAGCCGATACCGCCGCGCCGCCCAGCCCGGAATTGGGAATACTGAGATATAACCCAGCATCACCCCAGGACAGCTCCTCAATCATCACACATGAGCGCAGAATCCGTTCCGATGGTTTCCGTTCCCCTTTGGATGATTTTTTGTCGGTCTCGCCAAAATTTCCCATCCCTTTGGCGGCATTCCACATGAGGGTGAGCCATTCGGTCGGCTTTTCGTGCTCGCGTTCATCATAGTCACGCGAGATCGGGCGCATGGTTTGGTCCGCGACCGCATGGATCATCTGCCGGGTGTTTTCAGTGTCGGACGAAAGTGAGAAGTCGATCATAGGGCCTCCATTCGGCGTATGGCTGATAGCTCGTTCGCTTCGCTCACTCTATGGCAAATGGCCTATGGTAAGAGTTTCCTACCATAGGCCATAAAGCGACCGCAGGGAGCGGGCCATAAGCCATAAGCCATAGGCCATAAGCCATTTCAGACGATTGCCACCCCTTCAAGCGTTGCAAACCCACGAGCGTTTCGTAACCACAGCTCAACCAAATGGTCCCGGATGTAGCCATGCCCGCCGAGCACTTGGAGGGCGTTGTCCGTGACCTTGAGTGCCATGTTGGTGGCATAGTTTCTGGCGATACACGCTTCACGGGTTGCGCCAGAGACTGAGCCAGTACCAGAGACCGAGTCTTGTCCGGCGTCGATTTTCCACGCCGCTTCCCAGGTCAGCAAGCGAGCGGCATCAATCTCCAACGCCATTTCCGCCAACATGAAGGCAATCGCCTGTTTTTGCGCGATGGCGGAACCAAAGGCTCGTCGCTCTTTGGCGTAGTCTCGCGCGTACTCAAAAGCTGCTCGTGCCACCCCGACCGCGAGTGAGGCAAGTGCGACACGTGAGCGATTCAGAAGAGGAGCGAGACTGCCGGCGAGCCGGGCCGTCGCTGGAACACGGCAGTTGTCCAACGCCAGTTCGTAGGTGGCCACCGCCTTGAGCCCCATGTTCTTTTCACGTTCCGAGATACTCAGTCCTGGCGTGCCCCGTGGAATAATGAACGCACTCAGTTCGTCCTGAGTCCGCGCATACAGCAGTATATGTTGGGCCTCGGCGGCGAGGAGGACAAAGCATTTTGTGCCATTGAGGAGGAAATCGTTCGCCTGTGGAGTCGCTGTTGTGGCAAGTTCGTTCACGTCAAAGCCGAAGCGCGGTTCGACGATGGCCGCGGTTCCCGCCGTGAAATGCTGGCCAGTGTAAGCCGAGAATACCTGCTGTTGTTGAGTAGCGGTGCCCAGGGTCAACACTGGTTGGATAACGAGACGCGGAGCAAGCAGATGTAGCGAGATCGAGAGGTCGCCCCATCCCAGTTCTTCACAGACGAGCGCGCCCGTGAGCGCGGAAGGGATTTCTCCCGCACCGCCGAAGGTTTCGGGAATCAGGCTTTGGACCAGACCGAGTTCCCAGGCTTGTTGGACAAGGGCGCTAGGAATTTGGCCGCTTTCATCCGCGTCCCGCGCCACTGGACGGATTTGTTCGCGAGAAAAAGCAGCAACGGTGTCACGAATGAGCTGCTGTTCCTCTGTCGGTTGAAAACTTGGCATAGCAAAAATCTCCGCCCGTTACCCTAGCGACCGTCCAAGATACCGTCTAGTCCGCTCCGATCACTCCTTCAGTTTGGAGTCTCTCAGTTCGAAGTTGCGGAGTCTTCCGTGCGCGACTATTTTTGACTCCGAACTCCGAACTGAGCGACTCTTCAACTCTGATTGGGTGGGACTCGTCATCCTGTCGAGCGCACGATCAACGAATTGGTTGAGCTAGCGCGGACAACTGAGTTTGAGGGAATGGTTGCGGCGAAACATCCGTATGTACGACAGAAGCTCGCACAATTTGCGTCCGAAGCGCTGTGCGTACGATTGAGCCGTTATCGGTCGCTGACTTCCCAACTCAATGGGAAAGTGCCAGGACCGGAAAGCTCTTATGGTAAATTGCACGCGACCGAACTCAACCTACGGGTCGCCATGTTTGCGGAAGAACTGCTTGACTCGTATGCGCAACTCGATCGGAGTTCCGTGGGAGCCGTCGAAAACGGTCGTTGGCTCTATCGCGCGCTGCGTGCCCGTGGACTCACTATCGCGGCGGGCTCAAGCGAAATTCAGCACAACATCATCGGCGAGCGGGTGCTAAAACTGCCGAAGGGATAACAGGGAGCAAGACCTATCGACGGAGGTGCGCCTTGTTCCCAAATTGGGTGCATGGTAACGTTGCGTCATGCGCATTATCGCCCGCCGGACGCTACGGGATTTCCTTCGGTCCCGTGCGGGTCATAAAGACCGCAGTGCGTTGAAAGCTGCACTTGATGCTTGGTTCGATGAGGTGCGCAAAGCAAGATGGACAAACACTGCCGAGGTGAAACGTCTCTATGCAACGGCCAGTGTTGTAATCGCCGACCGCATTGTTTTTAACATCAAGGGGAATGATTACCGGCTCGTGGTGTCGGTCGATTTCGAGAAGGGTATTGTCTGGATCAAATGGATCGGTACCCATAAAGACTACGACAAGATTGATGTGAAGGAAGTCGCGTATGAAAGACCTTAGGCCTATTAGGACTGAAGCTGACTATGAAAAAGCGCTTGCAGAGGTAGAACATTTGTGGGGGGCACGGGCTGGCACCCCGGAAGGGGACCGTCTCGACATCATGGCCACTCTGATCGACGTTTATGAGACCGAACACTATCCGGTGGACCTGCCGGATCCAATTGAAGCGATCAAGTTTCGTATGGAGCAACAAGGGCTGACTCGTAAGGATCTAGAAGAGATTCTGGGAAGCCGCACGCGCGTAGCGGAGGTACTGAACCGCCGCCGTGGACTTTCGATCAACATGATTCGTCGCTTGCATGCGAAGCTCGGAATTACGGCTGAAATACTGATTCGTCCCACCCAGATAAGACGGGCCGCGTAATGGCAACTGCGTCTCTCGCAACTGCAGACTTGGTTACTGGACGGTCCACAAGGTCAGGTCTAGACATCTCTCAGTGTTGTTTATCACGATACGTTATATTGACACTGGCGGTGTTCTCAATCTGGAGATCATTTCGAGAATCGACAACGGAACTCTTGCAAGTAACGAAGGAATGACGCAAGATCGGGCCGATCTTATGGGCGGTTTATTTTGCAGAAGCTGCAAGGTTTGCTGACTTGCACTGGGCCAACTAACGCGCGTTGGGCCTATAAGACCTGACATATTGTTCTGCAAAATAAGGCATCGACGGCGCAATTGAGATTCTATGGATAGAACTGAATCAAACGGAATCGCGGAAATGTCGCCTGAGCGTGACAAGGCCATACGGCTTTTCACGTATCTAAAGGACCTCTGCGCTTTGCGCACAACCCAAGTCCGCAACGTCAAAACATTCGATCAGGTCTTCTGGCTTAGTGATCTTCCACGCCACAGGCTGTGTCGTTCTGCAATCTGGCGCCTGACCGATCCATCGCCACCGACATCCGAGCAGCATATCGATCCATGGATCGAAATCCGCAAACCTGCGCTCAAGAGTCCCCCCGAACTTCCCGACGAGTTGGAGCCGTGGATCAAAGATGAGGAGCTTACTGATTCTTCGTTGAGTGAACCCGGCTTCTACGAGCAGATTCCGCTCTCGGCGCTTCAAGGCGATTCCGGCAATACAGACCCCAATGCCCTCGCATCGATCAACGATTATCCACATGTCTTTGATAAGTGGGGCAATTACGTTGAGAAGTGGAAGCCTTGGGCAGACGAGGATCGCGAGCTACAAAAGGTTCAGAAGGCTTACAACCAGCTATTCAACATTTATCAGCGGCAAGAAAAACTTGGCGAACAGTATGAGGTTATTGTCGGGGCCGGACTTCTCTTGTGGACATCGCCGAACAGCGGGGAGATCAAGCGCCATATCCTTAGTCATCCAAGCGCGAATCGAATTTGACAGGGTCAGAGGAATAATGAGCGCAGGGCCTGCGCTTGATGGTCCTCAGCCGATGCTTGAATGCAGCATGCTGGAGACGACGGACAGACCGAACCCAAGCGACCTCACGGACATCGAAAACGACGCAATCTCGCTCGACGGTAACCCTTGGGACGCTGTTGGGCTCGAATGCGTCTTGCGAGGGTTCGCCAATTCGCTTCCGATTGCCGGGGATTACGTTCCGTCATTGGAACATGCCGGTGGAGTATCCGAGAAACCCGTCGTCAGGCTCGCCCCCGCTTTGATTCTTCGCAAGAGAACACGACGGACTTTCGAGGACTTTTACCACCAGATAATTGACCAGATCAAGGAAGGGGAGGAAATACCCGAGAATATTCGGAGGATCATCGACATTGTTGATGATTCACCCAGCGAGGAAAAAGAAGGCGTCGAGATCGAAGCGGGCACCGCAACGGCGACACTGTCTGATATCGAATTGTATTTCCCGCTCCCTGCGAACGATGAGCAAAAGCGGATTGTCCAAAAAGTCGAGCATAGGCGAGGTGTGCTTGTCCAAGGTCCACCAGGCACCGGCAAGTCACACACAATCGCAAACCTCATCTGCCATTTTCTGGCAAAGGGCAACCGTATCCTTGTCACTAGCGAGACCCCGCGCGCCCTCGAAGTACTGCGGCGCAAACTGCATGAGGACATGCCTGAGATCGAGGAGCTTTGCGTGGTCTGGCTAGGGTCAGGTCCTGACTCACAAAAGGCGCTTGAAAAATCGGTGATCGGAATCACACAGCGGAAGGCAAACTGGAATGCATCGAAGGAACTCAACCTGATTGACCAGTTTGCGCACCGACTTGATGCAGAGCGAAAAGAACAGGCGCGACTCCGCCATGACCTGCGAGCGTGCAAAGAGTCGGACATTTACCAGCATCCAAGCGTGTTTGGTCGCTATTCTGGGACGCTTCAGCAAATTGCAGTGCAGATTAATCAGGAACGCGACCGCTTTGAGTGGTTTGCCGATAGACCAGGAGACGCGACCGATCCCGCTGTAACGGCCGATGACTTGTTGGCGATGGCGAAGATCCATCGGAAACTGACTCCCGAGATTGTGGACCAACGCAAGTACCGCCTTTTCCCCTTAGGGCAGTTGATTCAACCCAATGAGTTCTGCCGTCTTGTCGATGCCGAGCAAAAAGCCGCTCGCGCGCACAAAGAGGCACAAGATAAGAGCAGCTATCCGGGCTACGCTCAATTATCTGCTCTTGATCGCGAGAAACGGGAGGCGGTCAAGGGAATGATCGAAGGTATCCTCGCGACGCAAGACACGCTCTCCAAGCATTTCCATTCATGGGCGGAACGTGCCTCCCGCGAGATTGCAGGAGATCAGGATCGTGTCTGGCGACGAGTCCACGTGTCAACAATCGACCACATCGAGCACCTTGAACACCTGCTGAATGAGTACGGCGCGTTGGACGTGACGGGCTTGGACGCAAGGGACATCCGGCTCGTGGAAGAGCACGCCACCGCTCTTAAGAAGCACCTCGAAAAGGGCAAAGGGCTTGGATTCTGGTTTGTCAAGGCTCGAGTCGTGAAGGATGGCCTTTATCTGGTCGAATCCGTCACAGTCAATGGGAAAGCCTGCAACAACTCACGGACGCTAAACCAACTTGCCGCATGGATTGAAATCTCAACGAGAATCAAAAATCTCGGTGATTTGTGGAACGGAATCACTGTACCCCCAACTGGGGACGCGGTTCTTCAGTGTTCCGCTTATCGCGACCTGTGCAAGCCAATAGAGCAAGCACTGGAACTGCATGACAGAATTGAAGAGGTGCGCAGAATATGCCGTGATTGCCCCGGCATTCGTTTTCCCGCTTGGCACTCTCAGGAGGAAGTAGGGGCTTTTAACAGAGCCCTTGATGCTCTGAACCTTGAAGAGGACTTCGTGACTGCACAGCGAGTCTTTACGCCTCTTGCCGAATCGCTCACGGATTTCATCAATTCGGGTGACAGTCATATTTCAACGGAACAACTCCGGCAGGCTGTCAGTGGAAGGAACAGCGAACTTTACCGGGACACATATGAGTCCTTGTCTTCACTACATGTCTGGGCGAATGACGACAACTTCCTTTGCGATGTTTTCGGGCGCTTTCATGCCTGTGCCCCACGAACTTGCAACACTTATAACAAATCCTGTTCTGCCGCGGCATGGGATGAGCGTTTCGGGGAATTTGAGGCTGCTTGGGTTTGGGCCAAGACAGACCGCTGGCTCGATGAAGTAAGTGACAAAGAGCAACCGAAACGAACCCAGCGCGCGCTAGAGAATTCGGCTTCGCGGGAACGAGATGCCTTGAAGAACTTGGCTGCATCTAAGGCATGGCAGCATTGCATGACTGAGCTTCACGAAAAAGAACGAATGGCGCTCATCGCGTGGTCACAGGCGGTGGAAAGAATCCGAAGAGGTACGGGCAAGTACGCGGAAATAAATCGGGAAACTGCCAGGCAGAAACTAGACGAATGCCGCAAGGCGATTCCGGCTTGGGTCATGCCTCTGTATCAAGTAGTTCAGACAACTCGGCCCCGAAGACACCAATTTAACGTTGTTATTATCGACGAAGCAAGTCAGTCGGGGCCGGAAGCGCTCCTTTTGAACTACATTTCTGACAAGATTATTGTTGTCGGTGATGACAAGCAGATTACACCCATGCATGTCGGCGTCGATCGTGAGCAGGTCTTGTATCTTCGCCGCAAACACCTTCGAGATATTCCGCACGAAGAGTCACTTGATCTGGAGGGTAGTCTCTTTTCCCAAGCCGAACTGAGGTTTCCCGACCGCATTAGACTGAGAGAACATTTCCGTTGCATGCCGGAGATTATCCAGTTCTCAAACAATCTCTCTTACCCCACCGAGCCATTGATTCCCTTAAGGCAGTATGGCGCTGACCGCTTGGAGCCGGTTCGGACCTTGTTTGTAAAAGATGGCTATCGGAAAGGCACATCTGATGACATCGAAAACGCGCCAGAGGCAAAAGCCATTGTGGCTCAGATTGCCGAGTGCTGTGAGGACCCTGTATACGAGGGGAAGACCTTTGGCGTTATCAGTTTGATGGGAACTCGACAGTCGGAACTGATTAACAGCTTGCTTTTGGGACAGGATGGTATCGGGGCTGAGGAAATGGAGAAACGCCGCCTGGTTTGTGGGCGACCGTACGATTTCCAGGGCGACGAGCGCGATGTGATTTTTCTGAGCATGGTAGACGCACCTCAGGATGGACAACCGTGCCGGATGATCCGCGATGCCGATACTCAAAGGCGTTTCAATGTTGCCGTCAGTCGCGCGCGTGATCAGTTGTGGCTTTTTCACAGCGCCACAGTAAACGACCTCAGACCCGACTGCTTGCGATATCGCCTTTTGGCATACTGCCTGAATCCCGCAGTGCATCAGTCAGACGAGATAGGGGAGACAACTCTTATCGACCTTCGTCGCATGGCATGTAATTCGTCAATAAGGCAAAGCAAAAAGAAAGGCGAGAAAGTTCCCGGAACACCATTTGACAGTTGGTTTGAAGTGGATGTCTTTTTCAAGATAATAGATCGTGGCTATCGGGTGTTGCCGCAATATGAAGTTGCAGGCTATCGGATTGATTTGGTGGTTGAAGGGCTGAAGGGGCAGCTGTCCGTTGAATGCGATGGGGATGAATGGCATGGGATGGAGCAGTGGGAAGCTGATCAGATACGTCAAAGGGAATTAGAGCGTGTCGGCCGAATTTTTTGGCACGTGAGGGGAAGCGACTTCTACCGTGAACCGGATGCGGCGCTTACCGAATTATGGGAAATCCTCGAAAGATTGAAGATTACGCCTCGACGTTCGTGGGAATCGGACCGGAAGCAGCCAAAGACAGAATCGACTACGGAGGATCGTATTCCGGTTTCAGCCACCGTAGACAAGTATCGCGAGAATCTTGAGGATGATGCGGAGGGAGACGAGGACGAGGAAGAGCGAGCGGAAGAATCCCCATCGGCTGAGAATGCCGGGGGTCGGCTTGACGGTGTGCTGGAATATGCCCGGGTACACAGCCGGGGACCGGAAGCAATGCCCCCGCTGGATATTCAAAACGCTATTCTTCAATCACTTCAGAAATGCTCGAATCACTCCTGCACGCTGAAGTCACTGACAAGCCGCGTCCTGAAGGAACTTGGAGTGTTGACGCGGGGCAATCCTCGCTTGGAATTTGAAAAGCGTGTCATGCGAAACCTTGGCGCATTGAAAAGCAAGGGGCGGGTTGATGAGTACAAAGCCAAGAATAGGCGCATACGACTTCTTGCATAGGATAAGGCAGGCCCAACAAGGCGCTACACCCGACCGCTTTTCCGCTGCGCTCCAAAGCGGCAGGTGATCTTAGGCATTAGGCAGGCATGAGCGTCATCCTGCCAGCAGCCCGAATCAAAAACGAAGAGGCGAACGAGAACCGATGAGCCAACCTAGACCTTCGATATACCGCGACGCGCTCCAGGTGTCTCCCGAGCGCATCGTAGCGATGAGCGACGAAGACCTGAACGTGCTTATGGGGCAGTTGCTCCGAGCGCAGGCGTACAAGTGCGGTTCCCCACTCAACGAAATCCGGGTCAACACCGAGGTCAATGCCAAGGACGACGGGAGCGACGGTTGGTCTGCCAAGCCGGCAACACCGGACGACTGGCTCGGCTCGGCCGACACCTGCTGGCAGTTCAAGGCGGGGTCGGCTGGAGAGCCGGCGCGGCTTGCTGGCGAGGTCACCAAGCGTATCCCCAGGGAAACGCTCACCAGTGGTGGCCGTTTCGTCGTAGTTGCCAGCGGTTCGACAAATGGCGTGAAAGGTGAAAAGGCCCGACTCAAGACATTAACCACCGAGGCGAAGAAGACCAACATTCCTGCCGCGAAGATCGAAGTTATCGGCAGCGAGCGACTTACGAACTGGTGCAACCAACACCCTGCCGTCGCAGCATGCTGGGCGGGACGCCCCGATGGACTTTGGAGCCTCGACGACTGGTCGAACTCGGACGAACATCAGGTTTCATGGCAGGCCACAGCAGCGGTGCAGTCGGAGCTCGACGCCCGACGAGCCGATCTCGATTTCGCAACCGGCAGCATCCATCACCTCCACATCCAAGGGCCTCCGGGCGTAGGCAAGACCCGATTCGCGCTTGAGCTCTGTCGTGAAGCGGCATGGCGCGGCGCGGCGATTTACATCCGACAGGCGGCAGATCTTCGCTTGTTAGAGCTGATCGATGGTGCAGCAGCAGACGCTGGTGTCCAGCTCACCGTGGTTGCCGATGAAGTTCAGGCTGAGAAGCTCCGACCGTTGCGCGATTCGGTGGGACGGGGCAATGGTCGCGTCCGGCTCATCACTGTGGGGCACAGCCCAAGTCCGGATCCGACGCGCATACCTGCACTGTTGGTCAAGCCGCTCAATGATCAAACTATGCAGAAGGTGATCAAGGGCTGGCACCCGGCAATGCCTCTAGAGCACGTCGACTTCGTGGTGCGCTTCGCGGATGGATACGTCCGGCTTGCCCGCCTGGCGGCGGATGCTGTTGCCCGAAACCCTACTATGGATATGAGGGGATTGCTCAGCCGCGACGAGATTCGCTTGTTCCTTGATGGAATGCTCGGGACAGGTGACCGACGCGCCCTCCACGTGGTGGCGGTCCTGACGAGCGTGGGCTGGACCGATGACAAGCAAGAAGAGGGGAAGGCGGTTGCTGACCACTTCAGTCTGGACTGGAACTCGGTGCAGGCGACCGTCGAAGACTTCCATCGCCGCTTGCGCATCGCGCCGCGCGGTGGACGGTATCGATACATCTCCCCCACGCCTCTGGGGATCCACCTTGCCGTTGAAGCGTGGAACACCTACTCCGCCGACCTCTTGAAGTCGCTGCCCAGCGTATTGCCATCGGACGAGGCCAGGGATGCGTACTACGAGCGCCTACAGTCGATGGCCAGCAATCCGCAGGCTCGAGTATACGCCCGAGAGGAGCTGGCCTTTTTTTTTCGCGTCGATGACTTCGTAGACGCTCGCGCCGTTCGCCGATGGTCGGCCCTGTCCTCCGCAGACCCTGACGAGGCCGCGCGTAACATCCTACGAGCACTCAGCGGTACGAGCCTCGAAGATCGCAGGCGAATCAAAGATCGCGCCAGAAGGGAGACAGTCTGGACGCTAGTGCGCCTCGCGTGGAGGTCATCATCATTTCATGACGCGGTCAAAGCGCTCGCTCTGCTCGCCGAAGCTGAAAATGAAACGTGGGCGAACAATGCCTCCGCTGAGTTCGTCGCCCGGTTTCAAATCTTTCTCGGTGGAACCGCCGTTCCCTACCTCGATCGCTTGTCTGTTCTTGATGACCTGCTGGTGGAGGAACGGCCATCGTTAGCGAGTCTGGCGGTAAAGGCCCTCACGCAGGTGGGCAACTGGCGGCAAGCCTTCCGAATGGATAGCAGTCCGGCGTCTGATGAGCTGCCCGAGAGGGAGTGGCAGCCGCGTACGGCGAGGGAGCATTTCGAGTGCGTGGAGACCGCGATTACCCGACTGAGCGATATAGCGAAGCGTGGGATAGCCGACATCCAGGCTGACTTTGTTGTCGCAGCGAAAGGCCTCTCCATGATGCTGCGCGAATCCCCGGCGAGGGAGATCGTAGCCAGTTTCTTTGATACTGTACGTGCGGCCTATCCGGAAGCCCGTGAGCCGCTGAGGAGAGCAATCGCCGACATCCTCCACAGCGAAAGGAAGTATGGGAAGGATCTGTCCGCTGAGGAGCTAGGAGAGCTGGATACGCTGCACGCCCACTACGAGGACCCCTCCTTGGGATCTCGACTTCAGCAGCATGTCGGGCAGGCATCATGGGATCGGGAAGAACTACCGGACCTGAGGCCGCTCGCAGAAGAGCTTCTGTTCGCTCCAGAGGTTCTCGCGGAGCACTGGCCTTGGTTGACCTCCGGTGATGCGTCGGACGCTTGGCGGTTGGGCGAGGCTCTTGCCGCAATAGATTCGAAAGGAGAGCTCGCTGAGACATTGCCTTCGATTCCTGACGGTGGACGCGATCTGCGATTGCTCTGCGGGTACGTCAGCGCTCGGCGGCGAACTCTGGGCGACGAGTGGTACGACAAGTGGGTAACATCTAAGTTTGAGCGAGATCCGAAATCGATCGCTCTTTTGTTCGAGGTCGCGTGGCACTGTGGCGCCACTGAATCCGTGGCGAGCGTGGTGGCCGCCATACTACGCAACGAGCAGGTGAGTCCACAGATTGTGGGTCAGCTTGGGTTCGGTCGCTGGGGCGAGAACCTAGCCGTCGACGTGTTGGAGACGGTACTTCGGGCAATGGCGGACACAGGGCACCGCGAGACGGCGATCCGAATCCTGGCGCATCGGATGAAGGCCAATTCCGTCGAGGTTGAACGCTGGAAGCCGCTGGCTCTGGAGTTGATCACGGCTTCTGAGCTCATCCGGAGCGCACATACGGCGAGCTACTACTGGAAGGAAGTTGCTAACATCATTGTCGCGGACCATCCTAGAGAGATCGCCGCAGCCATTTTCCGCGAGCAGGCAGATCGCGAATCTGGTACATGGTTCGCCGAACACAGTGAAGCGGCAGGCGTGCTCCTTGCGTGCGTCGAGCGAGACCCGAGCGGGGTCTGGCAGGCGATGCAGCCCTACCTGTCATCGCTGGCCGGTACCTACATGTTCAGCATCGGATTCCCTCGAGGCGTGCTGGAACGTATACCGTCGGATTATGTGGGTGCGTGGATCGCGGAGAAGCCCGAGGAGCGTGCCGCGATGGTGGCGAGGCTCACGAGCAAGAATATGTCGACCGACGAAACCCTTGCCTCGCGCATCATCGGCACGTACGGCGACAATGAGCGGGTGGCGAGTGCGTTCTTCTCTGAGTACGTGTCTGGACGCTGGTCTGGACCGGCGTCCGCGCACTGGGACCAGCTGGCTGATTCCCTCAATGATGTTGCCGGACGAACGGCACTGCTAAAATTACGCCGTTGGGCCGCAGATTCGGCGCGGTCTCTGCGTAGGATGGCGGAACGCGACCGGCACCGGGAAGAGGAAGAGGAGCTTCGTTGGCGCTAGGACCGGCAGAGATCAGCGGTTAGTTTGCACGGGCAGACGAGACACTACCGGCTGAGGCAGGCCAGGAGGGACTAACGTTGCCGTTTCTCATCCAGCGGGCTGCCCAACCGGTTGCAGCGGACGGCGATGTGCACCGCCTGAACCATAGCGTTAGGCCGTCGTGATTTCACGAAGTTGTAGTGTTTGATAAACTGCCGCTTGTGAAATTCACCCAGTACTTCCACGTCATGCGCCAACGTTCGGACCGCGCCATGATCCAGGTGGAGTGGATTCAGCACGTCATTGACCATCCAGTAAAAGAAGTCATACAGCAAGATGGACGGATTCGTCGTTGGGCACCAATCCTAGAGATGGACGGGAGATACTTGCGAGTGATCTTGTTACCTGATGGAGAGACCGTCCACAACGCCTTCTTTGATCGGAGATTTACGCCGTGAAGATTAAATATTTTCAGGACACCGACACCTTGTACATTGAGTTGCGCGGGGTTGAAGTAGCCGAGACTAAAGATCTGGATGAGAACACGCTGCTTGACCTTGACCATAACGGCAATCTGTGTGGCATTACCATTGAGCATGCACGAGAGCGTGTCGACATTCCACACTTTTCCTACGAGCAGGTTGCGGCTTGACAAAGGCGCTGCAGGCTACACTACTGCTGAAAGGATAGGGCGGTCTCAAGGCTCACCAACAGGTTTGTTGAGGAGTTCCTTGAGCACCACGGCCAGGTCAAGAAGAGCTTTCTGACCATCACCGCGAAACGAAGAGCCGTGCATGGTCGCAAGGGTGGTTGGTGCCAAAGCCGCCAGCCGTCGCAGGGTGCTGTCCGTATACGGGGTGTAAGGCATGTCCTTCGCCATCGGTCCAGTCAAGCCACTCTGGATTGCTTCTTTCGCGCGACTGACGATAGCGGTCTCGGTGAGCGGTTCCGGGTCGCCCGGTTGGAAAAAGAGGTCCGAGCATAATAGTGTCCGTGTGGTTTCGTCGAAGTAGAGACCGGCATCCCATCCATGTGGCACTTGTGGCGTTGAGAGAAACCGCAGGCGATGCTGTCCAATTACCAGCACTTCGCCATCCGCGAGCACGCGCGGGGGGCGGTCCGCGAAGTCGTTGAGCATCACCATCGCGCCCACGAAACTGCCGAGTGCCTGAGCCTGAGGAGCAATGGCCAGCCATTCGTTCAATGCTCCACACTCGTCAGGCTCAAAATGGCTGAACCCGATCCACCGCAACGTTGTCGGGTCGATAATCGACGCCACGGCTTCCCGCGTCGTGGAAAACATTTTTTTAAGGCCGGTGTGCATCAAGAAGGGTTCCGCATCCTTGATGAGAAACTGGTTGAATT
>JANMSE010000661.1:0-4001 GCA_031389045.1 Deltaproteobacteria bacterium
GACGCCACCTCCCTCTCCTTCTCCCTGTTTCGCGCTTGCTATAGTACGCCTAAACTCTTGATTTTATTGCGGTTCCGCTCCTCTCCTGGAGCCCTTTCCCCGGTCGCGCTAAGTGTGCAAGATGTGGGTAATGATAAGCCCGCGAGGGGAGAGGGGACCTGAAGCTGAGCGCGTGCACTGCTGCCTTTCCACATCGTGCTGTAGCGTTTCTATAGACTTGTTCGAAACTTGTCCTAGACTGGCCCAAGACTTGTTTCTCATGGAGTGCCGCACGATGCCCCTCACAAAAGTCAAAGAGAAGTTTCAGGTTACAATCCCCACGGCGGTCAGAAAGACCGTCCGTCTTGCCGTTGGCGATATTTTAGAAGCAACCGTGAAAAATCATGCGATTATTCTGAAGCCCAAGGCTGTGGTTGAGCGCACGGCGGCCATAGATGCCGCTCTTGCTGAAGGGCTAGAGGACCTTCAGCAAGGTCGCATGTTTGGGCCGTTCAAGTCGGTCAAAGCGATGCTCAAATCTCTGCACGCCGCCGCGGAGAACCCCCCAAAAAAATCCAAGCACGCGGCCTAAATGCGGCTTTTTTACAGCCAGCGCTTTCGCCAGAACTATAAGGCGGCACCCGTTCTGATACAGCGCGCCTTCGACAAACAGGCCGCGTTCCTTTCCCGAAACCTTCGCCACCCTTCCCTCCACGCGAAGAAATACGACGAGGCACGGGACATTTGGCAAGCGCGAGTCAACGCTGACTAGCGCTTTTACTTTCGCATTGAAGGCGACACCTCTCACTTCATTGACATCATTCCCCATCCCCAGTGAGTCCGCCAAAGAAAGCATGATGCCGGGAATTCCCCCAAGTCTCTGCCAGTCCAAGGCAAGTCTCTGCAAGTTCGCGACTGGCCTGAGACTGGCCCTAGACTTGTCCGAAACCCGCCCTAGACTTGCCCTAGACTTGCCCTAGACTTGCCCCCATGGATTTCGCGTTTCTCTCCCCGCTCGCTTTTAAGCTCGTGTATGCGCTTCCGCTGTTGCTCGTTCCGTATCTCTTGCAAGAGCGGAACAAGCGGGTGGTTGTGCCCGCGTTGTTTCTGTATCAAGGGCTGACCGCCGCTTCTCGTCGCCGCTTGTGGGGCAGGCCGCATCTGACCCCCCTCTTTTTTTTGCAACTGTTGCTCTTGCTCCTGTTGATCACCGCCGCGGCACGACCGTTTTTGCCACGGTACGCGGGCAAGGTCGCGGTGGTGATCGACACCTCGGCCAGTATGCAGGCCCCAGCACCGGCCTCGAAAAGCAGCGTGTTCGAGCTCGCCAAACAACAAGCAGCGAACGAGCTTGCCTCGCTTTCAGCCGAGGAAACCGTCAGCCTCTTTACCAGCGCTCCCATCCCAATGCCGATACCGTCCCCGCCTGAGATGTTGTCTCCTCAACAACTCCTCGCCTCTGTGACGGTCACTGATACGCCCGATCCGGGAGATGCCATCCTCGCCGCGTTTTTCTCGCAGTTAGTGAAAGAGCACGGGTTTCAGCGCGTGGTGTTTTTTACCGATCGTCCACTGGCAAAACCGTTGCGTGAAGGCACGCTCATCGTGCGGACTCTCGGCACTGCCCGCCCCAATCTGAGCATCGCCGCCGTCCAGCTCTATCGCAGCCCCTTTGCGCCAGATGATCTCGAAGCGACGGTGACAATCAGTGGACCGACGGATCAGGTGAAGGGTCGAGTGGAGATTGTCAATGCCGACACGGGCAAACCAATCGCCTCTCAGCCGCTCCCGAAAAACACCAACGGGACGGTGACTTTCCCCCGGCTGCCTCTCGCGCCGGTGTATCGGATTCACTTAGCCGTCGAGGATGGGCTCAGTGTCGATAATGACGCCGCAGCGGTACTGCCCACACTGAGCACGGTAGCCGTCCTCGTGGTTTCCCCTGCTGCCAAGGTGATGAAAAGCATAGGCCAGATTCCTAACCTCACGGTCGAACTCATTCGCCCGGAGGAGTACACACCGGAGCGGGCCGCGCGCTTTGCGCTGGTGTTGTTCCATTTGACTGCTCCAGAAACGCTCCCCGCGACCAATGCCGCATTTCTGCTCCCACCGGAAGGCAACACGCTCTTCCCGCTGGGCAAGGGGGCCACTCAGCCGCGCATGACGCAGTGGAGCGCGGCGCATCGGCTGACGGCGTACGTCACCTTCTCGTTACTGACCCCAAGTTTTGGGCAGGCCCTGTTGCCGGTGAGTTGGTGCAAACCGATTCTGAGTGGCACGGTGGGGACGCTCGTGTTCGCGGGCGAGCGTGAGGGGCGGCGCTACGCGGCGCTGGGGTTTGATTTGTTCCCGTATCTCGGCAAACAAAATTTACCCGTGTCGATCTTGACGCTCAATCTCTTGGGATGGCTCGTGGATCGGACCGGACAACTGGCGGACACCCGGACGGGCTCAACTCTTCAGATGGCGAGTCCAACCACCACTGTCCGCCAGCCTGGCGGCCAACTCGCGCCAGTGGAAAATGGTGCTGTCCGGCTCACAAAACAGGGCGTGTATACGATCAGTGAGAATAGTATTGCTCGCAAGGTCGCGGTGAATCTGAGCGACGCGGAAGAATCGCAACTTGGCCGCCCATTGCATATTCCAGAGATTGCGCCCGCGGTTCCGGTCGCGCCAGAAAAGACCGGCCAACCTTTATGGCCGTGGTTGCTCTACGGAGTCCTGTTCTTACTGCTGGTGGATTGGTGGTGGGCAGGGGCGGTTCGGAGTTCGGAGCCTCGGCAGTTCGGAGTCTAAGGCAGTTCGGAGTTCGGAGTTGGGGCAGTTCGGAGTCTAACGCTCCCGCGCACCGCGAGCGGCCAGAACGCGGCTCTTTCAGATTGAGCAGAGTCCCAACGTGGCCGCGATGCGGTGGCGCGAATGGGTAGGCATGGCTTATGCGTACAAGAGTCGCCCTTTCGGCTCAGGAATCGGACGCTTCAGTTCCTTGGCGGTCTCAATCCATTCCGCAATGATCCCCTCGACATGCGTCAACGCCTCTTTGTACGTCTTACCATCGGCTGCACATCCTGGCAGCTCCGGCACTTCGGCAATGTAGGCTTGATCCTCGGGGCTCCAATAGAGAATAATTTCGTATCTCCACTCACTTTTCATCGTCGCCTCCGGCTAACTGATACTTCACAATGACTCCTCGCACCTGTTTTACTTGATAGGGTTTGGCTTGTGCCCCCTTGGGTTGCAGATTCAAAATTTCCTCGACTCCATCCTTAAGAGAAGATGTAATGATCGCCACGAATCCGCTCGGCAACCCCAGGCGCTTTAGGAGCTGACGCAAATCTGCAAAGGCGGTATTCGCATCGGATGTACCGCGCAGAATGCAGTCAAGGAATTTATCACGTTTGGCCACTCAGCAGTTTATATCGCATTGGGGAAGCGGAGCCTAACGCTCGGCGTCAGCCGCCGCAGCCCAACCGTATTCGTTCGCATATACTCGGAATCATTCGGTTCAGCTTTGGCAGTGATGAACGAGCCGAACACCGCAACTCGCGCCACCTGCCCAGTCGAGGTCGCAAGCTGGTAGAGACGGGTTAACCGATCAGCGACAGCGCCACGCTGGACCGACCCCTGACCGAAGCGGACAAGCACTTCCGACAGTGCCGCACCATGTACCCCAGGTGGCAAGTCTCCGTCTTCGTTGAAGGCTGGGAGTGTCACAGGTAGACCTCACAATTCAATCGCTAGCAGCGTTTCAGGCTGCCTTTATTTTCTAGCCACTGCAATTACGGTGCTTTGCTGTCCCTGTGGTTCACTTTTCGTGATTTCCATTTCAGATCGTCGCAGAGGTCTTCCTGAAAGCGGCTTAACACCTTAGCTCACCGCGCGCCGCCCACCCGCATCCTTTCACGTTCAGCAGAGTCGGTCGCGGGCGGCGCTGCGGTTCCGGGTAGAGCCGGTGGTTACCCAGCCGGCCCCCCCACAGACCCGGACGTGCGCAATTAACGCATCCGGTTCCTCGGTTATCA
>JANMSE010000667.1:0-3419 GCA_031389045.1 Deltaproteobacteria bacterium
CATTAAGTTAAGGGGGAGACTGTCATTGCGAGGAGTCGGACGACGAAGCAATCTCCAACAAAACAAAGATTGCTTCGCTGCTCGCAATGACACGGTTGCTTAACTTAATGCCATTGCCCACCTGGGAGTGGGCGTGTTCAGAGGAGTTGTATGAAAACCATTGGCGTATTGACGAGTGGTGGTGATGCCCCAGGGATGAACGCGTGTATCCGGGCGGTTGTGCGCACGAGCCTGAGTCACGGCTGGCAGGTATTTGGAGTGCGGCATGGCTATGCCGGTCTCATCACTGGCGAAGGTGCGATCCTCAGCAGTCGTGATGTGAGTGGCATTATCCAACAAGGAGGAACAATCCTGGGCAGTGCGCGGTGCCCGGAGTTCAAGACCGAGGACGGGCGCCAGAAGGCGTTGCGCAAGTTGCACCAGCACCAGATCGAGGCCCTGGTGGTCATTGGCGGCAATGGCTCGCAAACCGGCGCGTTGGCACTGGCGCGGATGGGGTTTCCCGTGGTGGGGGTCGCCTCGACCATCGACAACGACTTGGTGGGCTCGGACATCACCATCGGTGTGGATTCCGCCCTCAATATCGCCTTGGAAGCCATCGACCGTCTGAAAGTCACGGCCTCCTCTCACCAACGGGCGTTTCTGGTCGAAGTCATGGGACGCAACAGTGGCTATTTGGCGTTGATGGCTGGCATCGCGGGTGGAGCCGAGCTGATTAGCATTCCAGAAATTGAAACGACCCCGGAAGCCGTCGCGCAGACCTTGCGGGCCTCGTATGAGCACGGCAAGGCCCATGCTATCGCGGTCGTGGCGGAAGGAGCCCGATATAACGCGGAAGCGCTGGTCACCTACTTCCGCGATCACCAGGAACGGCTGGGGTTTGACCTGCGGGCCACGACCCTCGGACACGTCCAACGCGGCGGTAATCCCACCGCGTATGATCGGCTCTTGGCCACGCGCCTGGGGGCGGGTGCGGTGGCTGCCCTCGTGCGTGAGGAATACGGCGTGCTTGTCGGCATGGTGCACGGGCGCGTGCAAACGACCCCCCTGGTCGACATCGTCGGCAAGCTGAAACTCATTGACCCCGAGTTGTTCGCGCTGGCGCAGGTGCTGGACCGCTAACGGCGCGTCTGCAAACTCAACGAGGCACGTCATTGCGAGCGGAGCGAAGCAATCTTTGTCAGAAAAAGAGATGGCTTCGTCACTGAGGCTCCTCGCAATGACAGAGGCTTTCTTGCTGCCAGACATGCCCTAATGATCGACCGCAAAGAGTCGCTCTTGGTCAGATGACACTTACGCTGCCACTCGCAGCACCGTTGCGCCATCAGCTTCTTCGTCAATCTACTCGGTGGCCTCATTGCCTACTGCCATCAACCCAAGAAACCCTCCCTCCATTTGGATACCATACCCACCCTGTCTGCGGCTTAACCCGAACCCACGTTATTCAAATAGTTGAGCGAACGTGGTTGTCACACACCTTGACCGCCTTCGAGAAGATATGCGCAATGCAGTGAGATCTTACTGTTGCGATCGGATGTGATTGAGCTATCTACACGACAGAAATCCCTTGCAAACAAAAATATGATAATGCAGGATCTAACCCACTTGGATTGGCTTTCGGAGATGGTACCGTTTAAGGCTTTGACATGAACAAAGATCTTACCCGAAGACAGACTCCTGAAGAGCGCGAGTTAGAGAACAAGCGCGTCCACTTGGCTGCGCTTGAAGCAGAGCTAGCCCAGCGCGAACTTGACCTGACAACTCTCAAGGCTGAACTAACGGTCTTTGAACTCCGCTATCTGCGCGAGGTTGGGATTTTCTACGCTGAACTTGACGAAATCGAAGCACAGATTGCTGAAGCACAGGCCCGTCTGAATCCTACGAATCAGCAGGCGCAGGAACAAGCATCCCGGGCTCGTGCGCAAGCGCAAGAATCTGCACAGGCTGCGGGGGCTACACAAAAGTTAGGCGAGCAAAAAAAGTTCACCGCCTCGGAAAGTCTCAAGAAGCTCTATCGTGATATTGCCAAGCGTATTCACCCTGATCTTGCGACCGATGAAGCGGAGCGCGCTCGCCGGCAAAGGTTGATGGCCGACGCCAACCAGGCGTATGCAGAAGGAGATGAGTCCAGACTACAGGCAATTCTACAGGAATGGGAGAGCAGTCCGGAGTCTGTTAAGGGTGAGGGAGTAGGGGCCGAGCTGATTCGAATGATTCGCAAGATTGCGCAGGTTGGGGAGAGGTTACGTGTCATTGAGGTTGAGATGGCCGAACTTAAAGCTTCTGATCTCTACCAGCTAAAAGCCAAGGTAAAGCGCTCGAAAGCGACCTTCGCGGCAGTGGGTCGGAAGCTCAAGCTTGTCGTGATCGACTACCTGCAACTGATGGGCACAGGGAAGGGTTCGCGCAGTCGTGAGCAGGAGATCAGCGAGATGACACGCGGCCTCAAGGCTTTGGCCAAAGAAGAGAAGATCCCAGTGATCGCGCTCAGCCAACTCAATCGCGCCGTCGAGACGCGCAATCAGAAAGACAAGCGTCCGCAGCTGAGCGACTTGCGTGAGAGTGGCGCGATCGAACAAGACGCCGACGCGGTGTTCTTTCTGTATCGTGACGAGTATTACAACAAGGACAGCGAGGCGAAGGGCGTGGCCGAGATCATCATCGGCAAGCAACGCAATGGCCCGACCGGGACCGTGCTGTGCAGCTTTACGGGTGAGTTCACGCGCTTCGAGGATCTGCTCGAGCATCCCTACGAACGAGAGCTTTTCGACGACCAAGGAGGCAACCAATGAACGACTCGATTCAGAATTACGTGAAACCCGAACCATTCGAAATGGAGCTGCCGGTAGCGCTCAACGATTTGGAGCTGCTCCAGCGCGGCAAACGAGCCGCCAATATCTCGAAGGACATCGCCGAAAAAGAGTCAGCGCTCGACACGGTGAAGCAATCCTACAAGGCGCGGATCAAGGAGCTGCAATCGGAACGCGAGCGCATCGAGTTCGAGCAGCGCGAGGGCGTGAAGCAGCAGCTCGTCCGGTGCGAGCGGCGCTTCGTTTACCGCACCGGCGAGGTCCAAGAGGTCCGCCTCGACACCGGCGAGATCATGAACGTTCGCCCGATGAACGAGCGGGAGCGCCAGCCGGACCTGCCTGGCCTGGGCAAGCCAAAGCCGGCAGCGGAAGACTTCACTACGCCGGAGGACGCAGGCGGCACCGGCGACGCCGACCTAGAAGACCCGGACGGCGACGACGGGGACCCGCAGGACGACGGCGGCGGCACGGATGACCAGGACGACGCGGATGTCGACGAGTCACTCGACACCAGCGTGCTCGACGCCGCCTCACTCGCGCAGGACCAAGCCGACTCGGCGGCGGGACGCGGGACGGACGGGGAGGCGCTTCTCCCGACGCAGAAGCGAG
>JANMSE010000700.1:0-16799 GCA_031389045.1 Deltaproteobacteria bacterium
GCCTTACAGTTCTATCGCGACTTGTTGGGCTTACGGGTCACGCTGAATGACCCCCATGAAAATCCCGGCGGCCAGTTGTCCAAAGTGTCCGGCCAAGGCACTCGGCATGGCGTCTATCTGCGTTGGGAAGATGGCCCGGACGCCACGTTCATCGTGCTGTCGGAGGATCGTCCAACGTCAGGGGAACCGTTGAAGATCAACCAAGTAGGCATCCATCACTTCGCGTTTTGGGTGGATGATCTGGAAGCCACGTTTGAGAAAGTCAAAGCCGCGGGCGTCCCAGTCGTGTTGCCGCCGACCACGTTCGATAGCGTGGCATACGGAGAACCGGCGGGCAAGAAAGTGATGACGACGTTGTTCAAGGACCCGGACGGGACGGTGATTCAGTTGGATCAGCGGGTGTAAAATACCGAAATCCCCCTCCCCCTTTCCAGCCCACGGCACGGCTGATCCCGCTCTGATCAGTGCCCGCAACGACGCGGCGGAGACGGGGGAGGAGGTGAGTCTGGCAGTGAGCACCGGACTCGATCACTATCCACTGCCGCCCCATTTTGTGGGCGACCGCGCCCGTGGTGCCGGAACCCGCGAAAGCGTCGAGCACCCAATCGCCGGGCTGGGTGGTCATGCCAATAATTCGCTTGAGCAGGGCTTCCGGTTTTTTGCCGTTGGTGAAATCCACTCCGCCTTCATCCCCAAGTCCCGTGGTTTTGATGTCCTGCCAAAAATCCCCCGGATGCACGGTTAAGTAATCATCCGCGAAGAGCAAGCGCATGCGCGGTTGCGCACGCTGGTCGTCATAGTCTCGCTTCATCACATAGAGTTTGTGGTGCGCGGTCTCGATCGTGAATGCCGACACGTGTGGCGTGAGGTCCATCCGCTTGCGGTCGGCCAGTTGTTTGGCGACCGTGCTTGTCGCGCAGGTGCGAACAATACGCCAAGCATTTTCCTGTAACCAGTTTTCATTGAACTGGGACTCAGGTTCACGCCGACACAGGGCTTCCACATTAGTCCAGACGAACTTGCCACAGATCGCATCAGCGCTCCGGATATCCGCCGGAGTCCGTGTTCTTTTCTCGATAATCTCTTTCAGTTGCCGCATCTCGCCACGAGTGACATTTTCAACCCCGATCCGGTACTCAGGATCCCATCCCTCTTTCGCGACACGTTCCAGCGACAGCCCACGAATCCCACCTTTGCCCGCGAGAATGAGATACTCTTTGAGGCGAGCGATCCCGCCATATTTGGCGACTTGGGCCATCTTGACGCCGGTGGGTTCAGCCATTTTGACGACGATGACCTTGAGGTTCCGCTCCTGACAAATCTCCGCCATGAGCAGATAGAGCCGAGCGAACTCGTGATCGTCAATTTGGACCGCGAGAAACCCATCGTCGCGCAGCAACGCCCAGAGCAATTCCAGTCGGGGCCGCATCATGCTCAGCCAATGTTCATGGACCAGCCCGTCGCGGTAGTGAGTGAATGTGTTGCCCGTATTGTAAGGCGGGTCAATGTAGGCGCACTTGATCGTTCCGGCCAAATTTTCTTGCAAGGCGCGCAGGACAACAAGGTTGTCACCAAAGATGACACGGTTGTCAAAAAAATTTCCGTCCGACAACAGGGGGTTCGCACGAAAAGACCCTGCGGGCTCTTCCCGCAACAAGGGGTTATTGAGATTCACCCCAAGGGGTCTATCGTATCGCCGAAAAAGACGGAAGGGAGGAGCATGGAAGCAAAGGCCTCGTCTTTTTTCACTTGCTCTGAGGCACAGAAAAGATTAAGAGCATAGGGAGACACTACATTGTTAAGCCCGGACGGGCGGAGAAGCCCGCGGTGGCGAAAGGAAGGAACTATGCAGCGGAGAAGTTATGGGTATTCATACCTGGCGATGGTGCTAGCGGCTGGGGTCACAGTTGCCGGATTGAACCTGAGCGGCTGTAGTGGGGAGTCGGCTGAACAGACCGGGAAAAGTGTTGAGACCCCAGCAGACGCGGCCAAAAAGAAAGCGGCAGCGGCAGCAGCAGCAGCGGCAGCAGAAAAACAAAAGGCCGCGCAAGCCGCGAGCGCCGCGGCACAAGCGGCCAGTGATGCGGCAAGAGCTGCTGCGACCAAAGAAGCAATGAAGGATACCGCCGCTGCTACCGATATGGCAGGGACCGCCGCTCAGGCGGCCGGGGATGCGGCGAAATCGGCCGGGGATGCGGCGCAGTCGGCCGGGGATGCCTCAAAAGAAGTGACAGATGAGGCAAAAGAACACATGCAAGGGCATTAAACAAAGACCATGACGTGAGGGGGATTAGCGCGGAGGGAGAAACGCAGGGGCGACTAAGGCGACCAGCAAAGCAAGAATAAGCATGAGCAAGTCGCCCCCACCAACCAACCACACATACCGCTTGCCCGTCTTCTCGTCCTGCGATGAAAACCACCAAGACATAAAGCACCTTGAAACGGAATAATAAAACGTAACGAGTAAAAAAAGGCTTACCGTCCGCGCCTTTTTATTCGTTACGTTTTACGTTTTATTTTCACGCCTTCAGTACCCCGCCGCTTCGTACGGTCCCAGGCCACGCCGGTAAATCAACAGTCGCCGCTCGAAGGAACACACCTCTTCTCCGCGTTGGTTCACCGCGCGGGTTTTGATGTGCAACACCCCTTGCGTCGGACGTGTTTGCGACTCGCGTTTCCCGAGCACTTCCGACTCCGCATAAATCGTGTCCCCAGCCCGCACCGGGTTGGGAAGTTGAATCAGCTTCCAGCCCAGATTGGCCACTACTTTATTAAACGTCTTCGTTGTCATCGCCGTCACGACACTCAAGACCAGTGTCTCGTTGATAACCTCTTCGCCACCATAAACCTTGGCGTTGAAGATGTGGTCGGCGTTGCGCATGGATAAATCCGCGGATCGCAGGGTGTGCAAACGATTTTCCTCAGCGGTGATCGTCCGCCCAGGTCGATGCTCGAAGACTTGGCCTTCGATAAAATCCTCGTATTCAACCCCAGCGATCTCCATGAACGTATGGTCGTGGAGTTTTCGATGCGAATGAAAATTTGGCATTCCAGATCATCCTCTCCTAAAACGTAGAGCGTAAAACGTCAAAGAAAAATATCGACTGTGCGCGCTCTTTTTAGTCGTGACGTTTGACGTTTTCTTTCTCAATACGTGGCGTTACTGAACGGCACGGCGTCCCGTTTGTACACCAACATGTCGTACTCCATCGAACAGATCGTCGTCCCATCCTGATTGATCCCCTTGGTAATCACCGTCAGTTTCCCACACGTTGGGTTACCGGGGACCTCTTGCGTCGCCTTGATTTCCGTTTCGGCATAAAGCGTATCGCCGCCAAACACCGGGCGCGTCATACTGATGTCGGCCCAGCCCAAAATGCGCACCCGCTTGGCGAAGGTTTTCCACGTCATGCCAATGAGCCGCTGCAGCGTCAGCGTGCTGACCACCAAGGGGCGTTGGAATTCCGTCTTCGAGGCATAGTGGGCATCGAAATGAATCATCGCCTGATTCAGCGTGTCCATTGATTCCTCGACGTTATCTTGTTGCGAGATCGTCAGCCCGGGACGATGCTTGAACACCTGCCCAACCGCGAAATCCTCGAAGTCGAGCCCGAAGCGTTCGCGGTACCGCTGCTCACTGACCTGTACGTAAGATGAAAAAGCAAATTCAGCCATCGTGTGTGTCCTCACCCGTCTTTTTTCTGGCGGCTCACCCTACCAAGAATCCGCATGGCACGGTAGCAGTCGCATCCTCGCCCCGCCCTCCCCGTTTCCAGTCTGGAGAACATTCGCTAACGTAGCATGGCACTCAAACCGGGTTCACTGAAGCGGCAAGAGAAAGGACATCAACATGAGACGGTCGTTGATCTATATGTGTGTGTTGCTGGCGCTGGGGGTCTTCGCGTGTTCGTATCCCAAACAACGATGGAAAGAACTCAAAAAGGAAGCGGAGCGTCGGGTTGATGACGCCAAATCTCCCGAGGAAAAATGCGCGAAGCGAGAGGGCACGCTGTACAACGGACAGTGCTATACCTCCTCTGAGGATGGACCAGAATTCACTCAGGAAGAATGTCGGTTACGGGCGGGACTGTATCTCGACGACCACTGCCTTTTTCCTCCGAGCAAAGGGATCGTCGTCGAACGCGAACCCAGCGAGGAAGTACCGAGTACCGAGTGAGGAGTTATGAGAAGGGAGAGGGCGAACATTAGAAGCCCCCTCGAAACCCGAAACCCGAAACTCGAAACCCGCTACTCGTTACTCGCTACGGGTTCATAACGAAAGGTCAACCCGTCTTCCCCAAGCCCAACCTCGACCTTGCCGCCATTTTGCAACTTCCCGAAGAGAATCTCATCAGCAATCGCCAACTTGATTTCCTTCTGAATCAGCCGCGCCATTGGACGAGCACCGAAGGTCTTGTCGTACCCTTTCTCGGCCAGGTACGTGCGCGCTTCCGGCGTCAACGAGATCGTCACTTTCTTTTCCGCCAACTGCAGGACAATCTCGCCCATGAACTTGTCCACCACTTTCTCCACCGCTTCCGGCGTGAGCGAACCAAAGGTCACAATGGCATCCAAGCGATTGCGAAATTCGGGATTGAAGAGCCGCTCCAATGCCTGCTCGCCTTTGCCCAGGTTCGATCTTTCACCAAAGCCGATCGACGCCGACGCCATCTCTCGTGCACCAGCGTTGCTCGTCATAATGAGAATGACATGGCGAAAGTCCGCCTTCTTGCCGTTGTTATCAGTGAGCGTCGCGTGATCCATCACTTGCAGCAAAATGTTGAACAAGTCGGGATGCGCTTTTTCGATTTCATCAAGCAGTAACACGGAATGGGGATTGCGCGTGATCGCCTCGGTCAGCAACCCGCCTTGATCGAAACCGACATACCCCGGCGGAGCACCAATCAAACGCGAGACCGTGTGCTTCTCCATGTACTCGCTCATGTCGAAGCGCAGGAACTGCAACCCCAACGTCGCCGCGAGCTGTTTCGCTACTTCCGTTTTGCCCACCCCAGTCGGCCCGGTGAACAGTAACGAACCCACGGGCTTCTCTGGATTTCCTAATCCAGCACGTGACAGTTTAATCGCGGTCACCACCGCGCCAATGGCTTGATCCTGACCAAACACGACCCGCTTCAGGTCGCCATCAAGATCGTGGAGCCGCTCTTTGTCCGACGCCGACACACTGCGTGGAGGAATCCGCGCGATTTTGGCCACGACCGCCTCAATGTCCGTGTCACCGATGATTCGCGAGGCTTCCGCAGGCTTGAGCTTGAACGCCGCGCCCACCTCGTCGATCACGTCAATCGCCTTATCCGGCAAGAAGCGGTCATTGATATATTTCGCGGACAGCTCGGCTGCCGCCCGCAGAGCTTCGGGAGTGTAGGTCACCCCATGGTGCTTCTCATAGTGGGACTTGAGTCCTTCAAGAATCAGCACGGTTTCTTCGACACTCGGCTCCGGCACTTCAATTTTTTGGAAGCGGCGGGCGAGCGCGCGGTCCCGCTCAAAGTAACTGCGATATTCGTGATAGGTCGTCGCCCCGATACAGCGCAGCGCGCCAGAGGCCAGCGCGGGTTTGAGGATATTGGAGGCATCCATCGACCCACCGCTGGTCGCGCCCGCGCCGACGATCGTATGAATCTCGTCGATAAACAACACCGCGTTGGGTTGTTTCTTCAACGCATTGAGCACCGCCTTGAGGCGTTCCTCAAATTGACCACGAAATTTCGTACCCGCCAGCACCGCGCCCATATCAAGAGAGTAAATCACGGCATCTTTCAACACCTCTGGCACTTCGCCCTTGAAAATTTGCAGCGCCAGGCCGTCCACAATCGCCGTTTTCCCAACGCCGGAGTCCCCCACGTAAATGGGATTATTCTTGCGTCGGCGCGCTAACACATGGATGGTCCGCTCAAGCTCGGTTTGGCGACCAATCAACGGATCAATCAGCCCTTCCTTGGCGCGTTGCACGAGATTGGCGGTAAATGCTTCGAGTGGGTCTTTGACTGGTCGCGGTTCGTCCTCATCCTCCACTCGATGGTTCTGAGAAGCGGGTTCTTCTTCAGGGGGAATCTTGGACACTCCGTGGGAAATATAATTGAGCAGGTCGAGGCGGGAGATCCCCTGTTGCTGCAAGAGATACAAGGCGTGGCTCTTCTCTTCACGAAACAGCGCGACCAGGATGTTTTTCCCTTCGACAACTTCCTTGCCACTCGACTGCACATGCGCGGCAGCCCGTTGCAGGACCCGTTGAAACCCCACGGTCTGCTGCGGCTCCGCCTCGTCCTCTTCCGCTAATTGTTCAATGCTGTCCTTAAAGAAGGCTTCAAGATCGCGCTGCAACTTTTTCACATCGCCACCACAATGGCGAATAACCTCGGCCACATCCTCATCAAACGTCAGCGCATAAAGAATATGCTCCAAGCACAGGTATTCGTGCCGTCGGCGTTTCGCTTCCTTGACCGCGAGGGAAAACGTCATTTCCAGTTCTCGGCTGAGTCGTAACATGTTCTTCAATCCTTCATTGTGCGTAAAACGTAATCCGTAACCGGAAAGACCTCTTCCCACACTTTTGCCTTTACGTTTCACTCGTTACTCTTCTTCCATCGTGCACTTTAATGGGAATTCATACTCTTTGGCCAGGGCATGCACCTGGTCCACCTTGGTTTCCGCGACCTCGTATGTATAGACCCCAGCGACACCGATCCCACGGCGATGGACGTGGAGCATGATTTGCGTGGCTTTGGTGGGCGGGTGGTGAAAGATCGACTGAAGGATGTAGACGACGAATTCCTGCGTCGTGTAGTTATCGTTATGCAGGAGCACCTTATACAGAGGTGGCTTCTTTAGCTTCTTCTCGGTTTCGGTAATAACTCCACGGTCCAGATCGTTGTCATTATCGTACTTCATAAATCTCCCCACTTGAGGAAGCGGTTTCATCGCTCACGGATGTTCCATAGCGTGATCGGGCGACAGGGTCAATTTCACACGGGCGATTACAGCAACGCAGCGAGGGGTATGCTCGCAATCGTCGGCGTCAGCAGCCGAGCCTGGTCAGTCTCATGCAACACCGCGCCCCATGTCGCTTTGGTCGGATACTCCGTGAGGAAGGTTTCCACATGTCGTAGCTCATGCAAGGTGATCTGTCGCGCCGTCTTCACTTCGAGCGGCAAGAGTTTTGGCCCACGTTCAATCACGAAATCCACTTCCGCACCTCCGGCCGTGCGCCAGTAGAAAATTTCAGGCTTGGGTTGCACCGTCTCACGCCAAGCCAGAAACGCGGAGAAGAGCAAATTTTCCAGCAGCGCACCCGCCAAGCGACTGTCATGTATCTCCCGCGGGTCGGTGAGACCCGCCAGATGAGCGGCAAGCCCCGTATCCGCCCAATACAACTTGGGCGTTTTGATCAGGCGCTTTGTAGCGTTCACCGCGAACGGCGGGAGACGATGCAGTTGAAAAGTGGTTTCGAGCAGATTGAGATACCGATGCGTGGTGGCTTGGGCTAATCCCGCGTCCCGCCCCAGTTCAGTTTGATTCATCAACTGCCCAAGCCGATGCACGGCCAGTTGCATGAGCCGACGAAAATCGGGCAAGGCGGCGACTTGTGACACCTCGCGCAGATCACGTTCCAGATAGGTACGCACAAATCCGTCAAACCATTGCGCCCGTTCCTCAGTCGTCTCGGCAAATACCGCGGGGGGCATACCGCCACGCAGAACTTCGGTCGTCCACTCCACCTGTGGAACCGGCAGGGAGTTCAGCAGTTCCACCGCCTCCGCCGCGCTTTTACACGCCAGCACCTGTGACCACGGAGGCACGGTTCCGTCTCCACGTTTCTCTCCGCCAGTGAACGGCGACAAGAACAGATAGACGGCCCGCCCCGTTAAGGAATCCGCGACTTGGCGCATGAGGAGAAGGTTAGCCGATCCAGTGAGCAGGAATTGCCCACGTTGACGATGCTGATCCACGGTTTTTTTGATCGCGAGCAACAGTTCGGGCACTCGCTGGACTTCATCCAACGTCAGCCGTGGTCCCATCGCCAAGAGGTCATGCGGTTGCTTGCGCGCGAGTTCGAGCACATCAAGATCGTCCAACGTCTGAAACAGCCGCGTGGAAGCGGACGGCAAATGCCGCGTCAGCGTGGTTTTTCCAGTTTGTCTGGCCCCAGAGAGGACCACGACCGGGTGAGCCTTGAGGGCGGCTTCGACAGTTGAAGCCAAAGCCCGAGGATGATAATTGTCACTATTATTCATGCCATGAATGATTATCATTCATGGCATGAAATCAATAGCACACTCAGCTTCAGTCCTTTTTTCATATTTCCGCCTTTTGATTTCTCCCCTCTCCCGTCTCTTGCCTAAAGGTTCTTCCCGATCGTCCGATGGCCCCTTCAAGCGGGAAACGCCCCACGTGTATCCATTTGTCACAGAGGAATTCCTATGTCGTCTCAACTCTTTCGATATTCACTAGTAGTTATCATTTCCACCGTCGTGTCGCTCACCTGTGGGATGCCACTCCTACCCGTAGCGTCCTCCGTGGCGCAGTCCGCGCCCGCGCCTCATCCTGATTTTGCCGATGCCCTGTGGCTCACTGCGAGCACGGGCCTGCGCAAGCTCGCGGCGAGCGATGGCGCGCAAGGCTTGCATCTGCCCGCCGAAACGACGCTGCAGCCGCTGGCCGTGGACGCGCCGCAAGGCCGGGTATGGAGTTATGGCGCCAACACGCTCAAAGCGTTTACCTTTGCGGGACAGCTCGTGCGCACCGTGCCCGTGCCTCCCGTCAGCGGAGGTGGAGATGATGACGATGATGATGATAACGAGGGTGGAGCCATCGCCGCCGTTCTCAGTATCAACGCCACGACGGGCAGTGTGTGGCTGGGACGCGGTACTCAGTTGCTCCATCTCAGCGCGACGGGCAGCATACTGCACACGCTGACGGGACCCAGCACGATTCGGACGCTGGCCTTTGATCCGCTCAGCAGTCGCTTGTGGCGAGCCAGCTCCACTAGCGTTCAGGCGTACACTGAACAGGGGGTTGTGGTGAGTACACTGACAGTAGGGTCGAATCCCACGGTGCGCGCTATGACGGTGGACGAACTGAGCGGCGCGGTGTGGGTGAGCGGGAATGGCCGACTCCAGCGCTACGCACCCAATGGTAGTCGGGTTGTGGACATGGCCGTCACTGGCGTGACGCGACTCGTCAGTGATGGAGCCGGAGGGGTATGGGTGACGACCAGTCAGTACGCGCTTGCACCGACGGTCAGTGACCGGGCAGAGCCTGGTCAATGTGGCGCTGCCCACCAGTGGCGATGATGACGATGACAGTCCCAGTGTCGTAGCTTTGGCAGTGGACCCTGTGGATCACACGGTGTGGGTCGCACAGGGAGCCGCGCTGCGGCATTACAGTACCACGGGACAAGTGCTCCACACCCGCACCTTTGGCACGGCCCGGCTCCGTGCCGTGGCGCTGTACACCGATCTGTTGCCGCCCACACTGAGCTTCCTCACCCCTACGGCAGGCGCGGTGTTGAACAGCAATCGTCCGCCGTTAACCCTCAGCGCCAGTGATCGCGGCCAAGGGGTAGACCCCAACTCTGTGCAACTCCAGATGAACGCCCTCGCATTGCCCAGCACCTGTACGACCACCCCGCCGGAGTTGACGTGTACGCCCGGCACCGCGTTACCGGAAGGCGCGGTAGCCGTGAGTGCCACGATCGCGGACTTCGCGGGCAATCTCTCGCTGCCCGCGACTCGGCAGATAACGATTGACACGACTCCCCCCACGGCGCCCCAGAGTGGCCGCATCACGGTGAGTACGATAACCACCGGCCAGGTGACGGTCACCGGCACGGCGGGCAGTGTCGAAGGCAACAGTCAGGTGCGGATTACCAACCCGCGCACAGGGCAAGTGACCACGGTCACGGCCACTGCCGATGGCAGTTTCACGGCACAGGTCGCGGCGCAGGCGGGAGACTCGCTCTCGGTTGTAGTGCAAGATGCGGCGGGCAATGTCAGCACGGTAGGGCAAGTGCAAGTCGGGCGACCAACTGATCCGGTTGATGTCCCCTTTGTCAGCGTCTGGAGTGGCATGAACGCCGCATTACTGGCGGGCGATAAAGCCACGGCGCTCAGCTTCCTCACTTTTGGGGCTCAGGCGAAATACGGACCAGTGTTCGATGCCCTGCTGCCCCACATGGTAGAGATTGTGGCGTCATATTCGTCGTTGCTGCGGATGTCCGTCTCTGCCGAGGTTGGGGAATACATCATCATCCGTGTCATAAACGGCAAGAGCCATCTGTTCTACATCTACTTCCTCAAGGACGAAAATGGCGTGTGGAAGATTGATGCCATGTAAGAAGGAGAACTAACCGTGAACAAACGATTCTGGACAATCATCGTGAGTTGCCTGTGGGCCGTAGCCATGACCCAGGGGCAAGCGGAGGGGCAGCATCCGTCAACGTATTCAGGCGAAGCGATTGAGTTGACGGTGGTTGATGCAGAGACGGGTCAGCCGCTCGAAGGGGTAAACATTGTGGCGCACTGGGAGTTAGACGACAGATACACGGACGAGTCTGGGGTGCCGATCAACATGGGAGGCCACAAACGCCAGTTTATGATCTTAGAGCAAGTCACGGATAAACAAGGTCACTGTGTCTTTCCTGCGTGGGGACCAAAGCCTCGGCCTGCAGGATGGATTCTGACCTTTTTTGATCCTGAACTGCTGGTGTTTAAGAGTGGCTATGAATACGAGCCCCTGTCCAATCAGCCCCTGAGCAAGTTTAATACGGCGCCGGTGCGGCGTTCGGACTGGAACAAGAAGACGATCAAATTGAAGAAAGAGGGCAGCACGCCGGGAGATTCCCTGGGGAATTTAGAGATCCGCCTCCGCTTCGCGCTTGTAGAGCCAGAAACCTGCGCTTGGAAACTGCTCCCTCGGATGTTAACCGCACTAGATCAACATGTCACCCACCTGCGTAAGGAAAAAGGAATTCCGGAAGATCCTAAGCGAGGTCACGGTTACATAAGAGGACGGGAAGAAAGCTACAGTCCAGCTCTGATGCAGCGATGCCAGCAACCATTAGAATTTTTACGGAGTCACATGCCATGAAGCGGCTTTCATTATTTCTATTACCTTTCTATCTCCTCATATCGCTTCACGTTGCCTTTGCATATGAAGTGACAAGCCATGGGCTCATGTCCAAGAAGGCAGTAAAAATATCTGTCATTGGTCAAGATGCCGCTCTCCGGCAGGCGCTTGGGCTCAATCCTGTACTGTATTTGGAGGAACTTGAGAGAAATAAAAACCAAAAGTTCCCCAGTTCTAAACAAACCGATTTTCCACACGAGAACTACACGTTCGATATCATTGGCTTGGTCGGTGAAGGAGCGGTGTATGAAGATGAGGGCGCCCGAGCGTTAGGGCATTTCTACAGTCCAGTGACAAGAGGAGCAATTTCCTCACAGGGATTTCCGTCTCCCGATTGGGCATTAGAAGATCGTGGACAACGTGCCATTACCATCTTGGGTGTGGGTCTTTGGGAGCAGAATGATTCCTATGCCCACACACGAGAATTCTTCTGGAAAGCACTTACGGAATCCACCAAAGACGTACGGGAACGGATGTGGGGCCGCACGTTCCAAGGCTTAGGGCAAGTGATGCATCATCTCCAAGACATGGCCCAACCCCAACATTCCCGCCTCGATAACCATCTCAAGATCTCACCACATGGCAACTTTCCCTTCGAATCTCCAAGCCTGTATGAGCATTTGACGCAGCCTGTAGACGTCACCAAGATTGTGGGAGACGTCTATCCACCGGTTTATGGTGCTGGGGATACGACCACGTTTGCGACGCCGCGCAGCTTCTGGGAAATCCAGTCGGGGCCGAAGTTTGGGATGGGCATTGCTCAGTATGTCAACCGCGGGTTTGTCTCGGCTGGCACGAATTTCGATCACCCATCTCAAACCTACCCCTTGCCTTCTTTAGTTGGGGCAATTCCGGTGGAAGAGAATAAGGACGCTGTGTGCGCCGAAATTGCCAACAGACCTGACGGAGGAATAGAAATACCGAATGGCCCCGACGGCAACCCACTCCCCTGCGTGATGACTTTCATACAGACAGAGGTTGAGGATAAGTTCCGTCCTGATTTAAGTCGCCCGAACGCCAAGACCTCAACCTACTCAATCTTTGATCAAGACTTGAAGGATTACAATGGCGAAATTCATACCACGGATCCATTCACCGGGCAGCCTGTAACCACCCGTGAGCTGTTTACCCTCAACCGCGAGAATTATGATGAAGCCCGAACGTTTCTCATCCCCCGCGCGGTGGCCTACAGCGCGGGCCTCATCAACTACTTCTTCCGGGGCAAGATTGCCATGGTGCCCGACCCGGCCCCTAACAACCGAGGCGGGTTCCTCATCACCAACCTTGGGACCGAGGACATGGAGGGGACCTTCACCCTGTACTACGACGATGCGGACGGGACGCGCCATCCCGCCGTACGCGATAGTGCCCATCGTCCGGTCTCCTGGCGGACTACCGGCCCCACGGGCCACGGCAGCCTCCTGCAAGCGGGCGAGTCGATGCCCGTGCCCGCTTTCGTTTTTCCCCCCGACGGGGAGCCCGAACAGGTCGGGGATCGCGTCCTGGTGTTCACCGGCCGCTTAGGTCAGGAAGCCCCTGTGGATGGGTCAGTTGGGGCGGTCGTGGCCCAAGTGATTCCGCCGTCGCCGTTCTTACTGAGTGTCGGGGGAGTGCAGTACCGCTCCACCCACCTCGACCAAGGCTGGCAGGTGCTCAATGCGTCCGGGCTCCATATCGAGCGCGGCGCGTACATTGATGACACCCTGCTGTTCATAAGGGGATCGGATGCCCAGCAGTATGGAATCTGGCAGTCACTGGATGGCGGGAGGAGCTTTACGTGGTTCATCTTGCCGGGGATTCAGTACCTCTCTGATGTGGAACATTTGGGCGGCAATGAGATGCTGGCCATCGGATGGCAGCAGTCGGTGGGGCACGCCCGCTACTACACGATGAATTTGGGGGAGACGTGGTCTGTGCTACAAACTCAGACGTGCGGCGGGTGTGGGTGGAATGGACGGGTGACGTATATCGGCCACCGCACGTTATTGGCCAATGTGGGCTTACTGCAGACCACGGGTGAGGGGCTTGCCCAATCGACCGACTTGGGTCTCACCTGGACCGACATAGACCCGGTCTTGGATGGGCAAGTGCTGTCGAGCATGGGGCTGTGGAATCCGGCGGACTGGTTTATAAATGCTCTGGTCTGGAATCAGGTCGAGGGTCCGGGCAGTGTCCTCTTGGCGGGCGGGTACTTGTTCAAACACGACAGCGAGGGCGCACAAGTCTACGGGCTGTGGAAATCGGTCGATGAGGGGCAGACGTGGCGACACGTAACGACCACGCCCGACATAGACACTTACAATGCAACGATTAACTCTCTTGCGCTTGACCGCCAAGGGAATGCGCTGATGACAGCATCCGACGACATGCTGTATCGGTCAACGGATGCGGGGGAGACGTGGGAACCGGCTACCCCGCCTGTCGCCGGCGGCGATCTCGAAGGTCTCGTGTACTTGCGCAGTCACCTGCCCCCGCCCCAGCGGCCCGAACCATAAGCATCTCTCCTTGATTCTCCCTCACCCGCGTCCCGCTCCCGGAGGGGCAATGGCCTTAAGTTAAGAGACGCCTTGTCGTGGTGGAAGCCGCCCCCGCCACCGCCTGCCGGGAACTGAACTCCCCGGCTACCCTCATCGCCTCGCTCCGCGAGGCCGGATATGCCGCAGAGCGGCATTTGAGGGTAGCCGGGGGTTTCAACCCCCGGTTTGCTTAATGCCATTGCCCGGAGGGGAGCGGGAACCAGGAAGCAGCACCGCTGCTCCTCACAAACTTGGCGGCAAAATTCAGGAGTTCTCGTGTTCATGAAGTGCTGAAGAGTGACGGCGAGAGACAGCGCCCCTTTCTCCCCCTTGCTATCTTCGCTAAACAGCTACCAGCGAAATGTCTTCTTGAACAGGAGTCACCATGTCAGACACACACGAGCAAGGGTCAGTCTTTGTCGATAGTCAGTCCTACCGGCTTCCGGAAACCGTCATCCCTGAACGGTATCAAATCCGCCTCACGCCCGACTTGAACACCTTCACGTTCGCGGGTGAAGAAACCGTGACCGTCACGGTGCGTGAGCCCGTCACGGAAATGCTCTTGAACGCCGCCGAACTCCAGATTCACACCGCCACTCTCACGGGAGCCGATGGCAACATACACCACGCAACCATCGCCCTTGATGAACCCCTGGAACGCGCCATTTTCCGCTTTCCACAGACGATTACTCCCGGCTCCGCCCAATTGCACCTGACTTTCTCTGGTATCCTCAACGACAAGCTGCATGGGTTCTATCGCAGCACGTATAAAGATGCGCAAGGAAACGACAAGCTGCTGGCCTCGACCCAGTTTGAATCGACCGATGCCCGCCGCGCATTTCCCTGTTGGGATGAACCCGCGGCAAAAGCGGTCTTCCAAACCACATTGGTGGTCGATGCCACACTCACCGCGATCTCGAACACCTCTATTGTCCGCGAAACGCCGCTTCCCGGCACCGGCAAGCCGGGCACTGGCAAGAAAGAAGTCGTCTTCGCCGATACCATCAAGATGTCGACCTATCTAATGGCGTTCATCGTCGGTGAGTTCGAAGGAACCGAGCCCGTGTACGTTGATGGAGCACCGCTGCGTGTCTGGGCCGTGCCTGGCAAGGGACATCTGGCGAAGTTTGGACAAGAGATCGGTGCCGCGTCACTGGAGTTTTTTAGCCGGTATTATGACTACAAATACCCTGGCGACAAACTCGACCTGATCGCGATTCCCGATTTCGCCTCTGGGGCTATGGAAAATTTGGGGGCCATCACGTTTCGTGAAACCGCGCTCTTGGTTGATGACAAAACCGCCACCCGGAGTGAAATGGAACGAGTCGCCGATGTCGTCGCTCACGAGAACGCGCACATGTGGTTTGGCGATCTCGTCACCATGCGCTGGTGGAATGGGCTGTGGCTCAACGAGGCATTCGCCACCTTCATGGAAATGCTCGCCGTCGATCATTGCAAACCGGAGTGGCAACGCTGGACCAGTTTCGCGGTGGCACGCGCGGCGGCCTTGTTGGTCGATGGGCTGCGCAGTACCCGCCCGATTGAATTTCCCGTGCGCATGCCCGCGGAAGCCGCGGGCATGTTTGATATTCTGACTTACGAGAAAGGCGCGGCCGTGCTGCGCATGTTGGAGCAGTATCTAGGCGGCGAGGTGTTCCGCACGGGGATTAGCGCGTATCTGCGCAAACATGAGTTCGCGAACGCCGAAACCACCGACTTGTGGGATGCCATCGAAGCCTCGGCTCGGCAACCCGTGCGCACGCTGATGGACACTTGGGTCTTCCAACCGGGCTATCCCTTGATCTCGGTCGCGGTGGAACAACAACAAGTGGTCCTCACGCAGCAGATTTTTCAGTATCTCCCCAACAGCGCGGATGCCGAACGCCGTTGGCATGTCCCTATCTTTCTGCGCGCCAAAACCTCCGCGGGGATCCATACGCAAACGGCGTTGATGACGGAGCGTGAACTGCGTCTCGCGCTGCCCGCCGCTCCTGAATGGGTGGTCGTCAACGCGGGTGGTCATGGCTTCTACCGTATCCGCTACGCGCAAGATTTGTTGACCCGTCTCACTACCAAGGTGCACGAGAAGCTGTCCGCCGTGGAACGCTTTAACCTAGTCAACGATACCTGGGCCGCGACGTTGGCTGGACTGACGCCACTGACCTCGTATCTCGATTTGCTCAAGCTGTTCCGGGAGGAGACCGACCACAACGTTTGGACGGCGATTGTCGGCTCGTGCCACTACTTGTATCGCTTGCTTGATGTCACGCAGCGCCCTGCCCTGCAAACCTTTATTCGCACGCTGCTGGGACCGATTACCCAACGGTTGGGCTGGACTCCGCAGCCTGGAGAACACGAACTCCTCAGCCAACTGCGCGGCGAACTCCTGGGCGCATTCGGCACGATTGGGAATGATGCCGCCACCCAAGCCGAAGCCACAACCCGCTATCACCAATATAAGGCGAATCCGAGCGCGGTGGATCGCAATGTCGTGCCCGCCTTGGTGTCCATCCTGACCTACATCGGCGGCCCAGCCGAGTACGAGGACTTTCACGCGACGATCACGAACGCGAAAACGCCGCAAGAGGAACAGCGCTATCTGTTCGCGTTGGCGGCCTTTCGGCACCCAGAATTATTGGAGCGCACTCTGAAGATGACCCTCAGCGGCGAGGTACGCACGCAGAACGCGCCGTACCTGATGCGGTCTCTCCTCCTGAACACCGATGGGCGCGAACACGCGTGGGCCTTTCTGAAACAGCATTGGGACGAGATGTTGCAACAGTATCCCGACAATTCCATCGTGCGCATGTGTGAGGGGATCACCGGGATGGTGACACCGGCGCTCGAAGCGGATGTTCAACAGTTCTTCGCCTCTCATCCGGTAAAGCAGGGGGCCAAGACGATGGAGCAACATTTGGAAAAATTGCGGATCGCGGTCGCGTGCAAACAACGAGAAGAGACGAATTTGCGCGCGTATTTCGCGTAAGGCCGGGTGGTGGGTGTGGTGGGTAGAGTCGTAAAAATTTTAGTCTCTACCCACCCCCCGCAAAAACCACCGCCAACCCACCAAATAGTGCCAGGCCGTCAGGCCGCGCGGGTTGTCGGGGCCGGAATCCACGGCGGCGGCCCGACACC
>JANMSE010000397.1:0-23634 GCA_031389045.1 Deltaproteobacteria bacterium
CTCGAATCACCTCTTCAACCGTTGTCAGTCCAGCCAGTATTTTTTCCGCTCCATCATCACGCAACGTCCGCATGCCGCTCGCTACCGCCGCGCGGCGAATCGTCGCGGCATCCGCGCGGGCCATTACCAACGCGCGGATCGTGTCCGTGAGTAGCAACAGTTCGTGAATCCCCGCTCGCCCGCGATACCCTTTGTTGTGACACGCCTCACACCCTGCCCCTGGCTGGTAAAAAGGACGGTCGCCTACGATCTCAGGCGTCAAACCAACCTCGCGTATCTGTCTCTCCTCTGGGTGATAGGGAACGCGGCACTCTGGACACACCCGTCGCACCAGCCGTTGCGCCATCACCCCCAGCACTGAAGAAGAAACCAGAAAGGGCTCAATCCCCATATCCAGCAGACGCGACACCGCCCCAAACGAATCATTGGTATGCAACGTCGAGAACACGAGATGACCCGTGAGCGCTGATTGAATGGCGATCTCCGCTGTCTCCGCGTCACGAATTTCACCGATCATAATGACATCCGGGTCCTGCCGCAGAATCGAGCGTAATCCCGCCGCGAAGGTCAACTCGATTTTCGGATGCACCTGCATCTGACCAATGCCGCGCAATTGATACTCAATCGGGTCCTCAATCGTCAGGATATTCTTTTCGCTTGAGTTGATCGTACTTAACGCGGCATACAGCGTCGTCGTTTTCCCTGAGCCCGTGGGGCCAGTGACCAGCACGATGCCGTGGCTTTGGTGAATCAGTCGATTAACGGCGGTCAGATTGTGTCCGTTCAGCCCCAACTCTTCGAGCCCAAGCAACGCGCTGGCGCGATCCAGCAAGCGTAACACCACGCGTTCGCCAAAGGCGGTGGGGATGACCGAGGCGCGCATATCAATGTCGCGGCCCGCGACTTTCAGGCGAATCCGCCCATCTTGCGGCAACCGTTTCTCGGCGATGTTCAACCCCGCCATGATTTTAATGCGGGAGATAAGCAGCGATTGAATCGCCTTGGGAGGAGTAATGGTGTCGTACAAAATGCCGTCGATACGGAACCGGATGAGCAGCTCCTGCTCAAACGGCTCGATATGAATGTCACTCGCCCGCTCCTTCGTGGCTTGGTAGAAGAGCGAGTTCACCAGGCGAATAATCGGCGCGTCATCATTCGCGTCAAGCAGATCACGCGGCTCCTGCCATTCCGCCGCGTCGAGGTCCAGCGCTTTTTCGTCGAGCGTGTCGAGCAGCTCCTGCGTGGACTGCGAAGCGTGGTCATACACCCGATTCAGCGCTTCTTGCAGGACAGGTTGTGGAACGATCACCGGCTCAATCCGCGCACCGAAAAGCAGGCGCAAATCGTCAAGCGCGGCGAGCTCTCGCGGATTGGCCACGGCCACGGTCACCGCGCCATGCTGCTGAGTCAATGGTAAGAGTTGATATTGTTTGGCGAAGGCAAGCGGGACGCGGGCCAGGAGTTCTTGCTGATGCTCATCCCCATTCGCCGTCGCACGATAGGGAAGCTGATAGAAAGTCGCTTGCGTTCGCGCCCAAGCAGCGGCATCAAGCGCACCAAGCTCGCGCAACGCTTCGCCGAGGTCTTTCTCCTCACGCAGGCGCTCTTTCGCTCGTACTAGGATGTCGGCAGGGACCCCTGCCTCTTGGATGAGAATATCCTCCACAGACCTCACAACCACCTCCACACGGAAGGGAAGATACACCGAGAAGAAGTCTCAGGCAAGCCTTGAAGAAGTCTGGGGCAAGTCGCGGAGAAGTCTAAACCAAGCTGCGGACTCTCTCCCCTTCCGTCAGCATGACTCAGCCCTCAGTCCTGATTCCTCAGTCCTCACGCCCCAAGCGCGTCAACCGAATTGTCTCAAGGGCGAATGCCTCCACCGGCGGGTGCGCAATAATCACCTGGTCAGCCATTCCCACGAATAGGCCATGCCCAAGAACCCCAGGCAGGTTATTCAACTGCTGGTCGAGACAGACGACATCAGCAATCGGACCAAAGGCGACATCGACAAGCGGATGGCCGAGGTCGGAAATCACCGGACCCAGCTTCCCGTTCCCCGTGCGGAGCATCGGGTTCCCGCCAAGTTCGCGAACGCGCCGCATGACAAACGCGAGCGCCGGTGCGATCACTTCAAGCGGCACCGAGGTCCGTTCTCCAAGTGTGTGCACCTGCTTGCTGGCATCAATCACCACCACGAACTGTTTGGCGCACGCGGCGACCACCTTCTCAATCACATGCGCGCCGCCGGCTCCTTTGATGAGGTTACCCGACGGATCCACTTCATCCGCTCCATCCACCGCGAGGTCCACACTCTCGACATCCATGGGATCGTACAGCGGAATGCCGCACTTTTTGGCGAGGAAGCGCGCTTGATATGAGGTCGGCACACCAACGATGTGCAACTTTCCCTCACGCACTCGGGCGCCGAGTTCCTCAATGAAATAGACCAGCGTCGAGCCGGAACCGAGACCGACAACCGCGTGGTCTGGCACGAGAGCGACAGCCGCGAGCGCGGCGGCTTTCTTCAGTACATCCACAGATGAGTGCTCCTTGGAAATGAGTGGCGGCAATCTTACGGAAAGCCGAAGAGAACACAAGGGGTAGTAGAGGAGAGTGCCCTCCCTCCCTATATCTGGCGTAGATGGCGGAAGTGGTATACACCAAGGCCAATCCGAAACAGCACCGAAACGGCACCAATGACGTGCCACGACACAACAAAGGGCGAAGACCATGCGTATCGTGCTTGATCCGTGGGGTGGCGACTACGGCAGTCAAATTTCGACGCCACACGAGGCGGATACCGATGACACCATGATGCAAATCCTCGACGAGGAAGGGGAACAATGCCCGTGGGCGCCGGTTGATCCACACCCGCTCACGCTCCCGCGAGAGACCGTCGTTGTTGACGGCGTCATGCGGAGCGACGCCTTCGGCATGGTCGAAGAAGGAGAGCGCCGCGCGTTGGCCTTGTTCGGCATCTTCGCCGCCGGGGCGGTGTCCATCAATTCCCAAGTCCGTATTGTCGAAGAACGCGTGGTCCGCCTGTTCCTCACCGGAAGCAATTGGCCCGCCACCGAGAATGTCACCGTCCCGGTCGGAAGAAGCGGGAACCTGTGTTACCTCGGCTTTAGCGCCAAGGATGAAACCTACGAAGACCTGCGCGAAGCCCTCATCAACGAGATGCGACGCGCGGAAGCCCAGGTCGCCGAAAGGCTCACCAGCGCGGACAGTCTGGTCCTCGCCGATGGGAGCCTCAAATTTTTTGGTGGGGCGTCGTCCGTTGTGGGTGTGATTAAAACCATTCACAAGCTCTACCTCCCACACAAGCGAGCCTCACTCCTTTCACGTCTGGAGCCGGGGCAACGCACGCCCTTTTTCTGTATCGAGAGTAAACGCAAAAACACCGGCTATCGCATGTTGACCTGCTATCTGCGGCTGGCCAGGGCGCAACCGATTGAACTGCCTTTCGCGGGCTTGGTCCGCCTGGAGGTCAACCCTTCGCAACGAGAACAGCGCGATGTCTCCGAGGTGTTCGATCAGGCTGCGGTGAAGGTCAAAGCCCTGGCCTCACGCGCGCCCAAGGACCCTCGTGCCCCGCAAAACTTGATCCCCGTGGGTGGACTGGAACGGCGGCTCCGCCACCAGTTGGGAGATGCGCAATTGGTCATCCGCGGGATTAAGCAGAAATTGCGAGACCTACAGCGAGATGGCGACCCGCTCGTCACGCAGACACGTCGTGGATTGGAGGACTTCTAAATGGGCAGAGTCATTGGCACGCAGGACGCGACGCCACTGGAATTTTGGGTCTGGCTCGACAGTGACGAACAGGTCCAAGTCGATGAAGCGGTGGTGGTCGAGACCGAGTCCCCGATCGGACCACTCAAACTCTTTGGCATTGTGGACATCATTCGCGCCCGCCACCAGGGGTCAACCTTCGACTCCGATGTGATTGAAGCGGATCGCGGGTTACCGGTCGAGCTGTCGATCATCGCGCACGTCAAAGTCACGCGCCTCATCCCCGAATACTACTATCCGCCCATGCCGGGGTGTCAGGCCCGCATCGTGTCCGGCGAAGAATACGCCCAGGCGCTGTTCATGGACAAAATGGAGCGCAAGTTTCCGCTGGGGCTCGCCCTGTCGCGCAAGGAAGTGGTGTACGGTAATCTCGACTTTCTCAACGGACGCAAAGGCGCGCATATCAATATCAGCGGCGTCTCCGGCATCGCCACCAAGACTACGTACACGACCTTCTTGCTCCATAGCTTGTTACATTGCGGAGCCCTGCAGGACCCCGCCAATACCCACGCGATTATCTTCAATGTCAAAGGCGAGGACCTGTTGTTTCTTGACAAGCGCAACAACGCGCTGAGCCCCACTGACATCGCGGAATACGACCAACTGGGCCTGCCCGCCGAACCGTTCGATTCCGTGCAGTTCTATGTCCCGCCGGTTGAGAACAAAGGCCCGTTGTCCCCCCGCGTGGGGGCGCGCAAGGCGGATGAAGTGGTTCCTTACTTCTGGACAGTGCGCCATTTCTGCCGTGAACGGCTGCTCCGCTACCTCTTCACCGACGCCGGAGAAGATTCGTCACTCCTGTCCACGTTGGTGTATCTGGTCGAGCGGCGGCTGAGCGAAGCGGTCGAAGAGGCGGACAAACAAGGAGAAGGGCCAGGCGTTTTTCTGCCGCTGGGGAAAAAGGGGAAAGGGGGAAAAGGGCAAGAGGAGGGAGAAGAGGCCGTCGAGATGACGGAGGTGCGTGACTTCCCCACCCTCGTGCGTGCCCTGGAAGCGCTGGCCTCCACGACTGGGCAGACCACGGGAACGGTCGGGGCGTTCATGCGACGGCTCTACGGCACCGAAGACAAAATGTCATCGGTGATTCGTGACCCAGGGGATGCGAACCCCGCCAAACATACGATTAACTGGCGCTCCAAACAGGTGACCGTGGTGAGTCTCACCGGACTCTACGAAGTGGGCAAAGGGTTCGTGGTGGGGTCGGTGCTCCAACAGATTCAACAAGAAAAGGAAGCCTCCGGGTCAGCCGAGCCGCTCTGTTTCATCGTGGTGGATGAGTTGAACCGCTACGCGCCCCGCGAGGGCTGGTCGCCGATTCGCGAGCGCCTGCTCGAAATCGCTGAACGGGGGCGGTCAAGTGGCACGATTCTGATTGGCGCGCAGCAGACCGCGTCCGAGGTCGAGCGGCGGATCGTGGCCAATCCCGCGTTCCGCATCGTCGGGCGCTTGGATGCCGCCGAAGCCGAGCGCGCGGAGTATGGCTTTCTCACGCCGTCGCTGCGGGAACGAGCTAAAATCCTCACGTCGGGTCGGATGATCGTCTCGCAGCCGGATATTCCGACGCCGGTGCCCGTCTGTTTTCCCATGCCCGCGTGGGCCACGCGCGCCGAAGAAGTCGAGCAGTCACCACCCAACTTAAAGCTGGCGAAAATGAGACGCCTCTCGTGAAGTTTCTTCACACCTCCGACTGGCACGTCGGTCGTACCATCCGCAACCACTCGCGCAGTGAGGAGCATCAAGCGGTCTTCGCCGAAATCCTCGACATCGCCAAGCGGGAGCAGGTCGATGCGGTGCTCGTGACCGGTGACATCTTTCACGAGCGCCGCCCACCGCTGGAGGCCGAAGAGATTGTCGCGCAAACGTTGGCGGACCTCGCCCGCGCGGGCATCCCGTCGGTGGTCATTCCTGGCAATCACGACGATGCGTTTCGGCTGCGCACCTTGAAGCCGTTGGGCGATCTCGTGCGCGTGCATGTGGTGGCCGATTTCACCGAAGACCTCCCGTCACTCGTCGTCCCGATTCCCGCGCGCGACGGCAACGAATCCGCCGTGATCGGTTGTCTCCCCTATTTGCACCCGCATACCGTGCTGACCGCCGCTGAAGGAGCGGGCCTCACCGAAGATGCCCGCTTGAGTGCCTATCAAAGCAAGGTCCAAGATTATTTTCGCGCCCTCGTGGAAGAAATGCAGCGAAGAAACCGGGCGGCGGTCTCCATCGTTCTGGCGCACGCGCATATCGCCGAATGCGAATTTGGTGGTGGTGAATGGCGGTCGAGCGTGTTCCCCGTCAACGCCGCGTTTCTGCCCGCGCATGTGCAGTACGTCGCGCTGGGGCACATGCACAAGCCGCAAGTGATTCCCGGCACTAAGTCACAGGCGCGCTATGCCGGGTCGATTCTGCAAATGGACTTTGGTGAACGGGAGCAACAAAAGAGTGTCTGTCTGATTGAGGCGCATCCAGGCAAACCAGCAGCAGTGACAACCATCGACCTGACGCAAGGCAAAGCGCTACTCCGGCGTAGTGGTACGGCAGAGGCGATCCTCGCGCAGGCGGCGGAATTGACGAATGCCTGGGTGGAGATCGTGCTCCAGCCGGACCAACGGACTTTGGAGTTAGTCGATCAAGTGCGCGCGTTACCGGGAGTCATTGCCATTCGCTTTGAAGAACCGCAACAGGCGGGGGAAGAGCGAAGCGGAGAAGCCGGGCATCGGCGAATCGGCGACCGCCCCGCCACTGAACTGTTCAGCGATTACTACAAGCTCAAGCGGAAGAATGAGCCCGACCCACAACTGGTCGCGTTGTTTGATCGCTTGTACCGGGAGGAAAGCGTGGGGAGTGAGGCTGGAGACTAGAGACTGGAGACTGGTTTTTCTCAATCCCAAATCCCAAATCCCAAGTCTCCAGCCTCAAGCCTCAAGTCTCTAGTTAAGGAGCCAGCCATGAACCTTGAAGAATTGTCTTTCACGGAACCAATCACCGAACCCGAAATTCTAGCGGATATTGCCGCCTTGCCCACGGAAGATGATTTGCCGTGTGATGACGGAGAGCCGATGGAAACCTACCGCCACCGTCAACAGATGCAGCTCCTGATTGATTCACTCCAAGCCCATTGGGCCGAGCGCACGGCTTACTATGTCAGTGGGAATATGTTCCTGCACTACGATCCTTACGACCGCAGAAAATTTCGCGGGCCGGATTTCTTCCTGGTCATGGATGTGGAGAATCGGGAGCGCAAGAGTTGGGTGGTGTGGCAAGAAAGAATGCGGTTCCCCGATGTGATTATCGAATTGCTTTCCGAGACCACCCGGAAGATCGATAAAGGAGAGAAGAAAACGCTCTACGAGCGTCTGTTCCGCACTGCCGAGTACTATCTGTATGATCCCCTCTCGCAGGAGTTCGTGGGCTATCATTTACATTGCGCGCAATACGAGGAAGCACGGCAGGATGCACAGGGACGGATATATTCTCCAGTGACGGGATTGTACCTGGCGGTCCGCGATGAGTGGTTGCGGTGGATCACTGGAGAAGGGCAGATCCTGCTCTCACCTATGGAGTTATGGAAACAAGAGCGACAACGCACGAAAGACATACAGCAGCAGGCCGAACAAGCACAGCAGCAGGCCGAGCAAGATCGACAGCGGGCTGAGCGCGCGGAACAATTATTGGCCGAGTACCAGAAACGCTTTGGCGATCTTGAATAGCTGCCTCATCTCCCACGAAAAATGGAAGCTGGTGGCGGGGATTGGTCGCCTCCGCATTGTCAGAGCCATCGGAGTTGTTCGGCATCTCCCGGTTCCAATCCCAACCCCCAGCCCCGAACCCCCAGCCCCTAGTTTTATGCGCCCCCAAAAACTCACTCTCAAAAACTTCATGCCGTTCCGGTCCGCGGACGGACAAGCCCAAACCGTGGATTTCACCAATCTGGACCTCTTCGCCATTACCGGCCCAATGGCGAGTGGCAAGTCGTCGCTGATTGATGCCATCGCTTGGTGCTTGTATGGCCGCACCTCGCGCTATGGGGCCGACTCCAAAGGCGTGATCTCCGCCGGGGAGACCCTCTGTGAAGTCGCGCTGGATTTCACCGTTGGTGGTCAATTGTTTCGCGCCGTACGTCGCACCGGACGCACCACGGAATCGGGCCTCAGTGAATTCGTCGGCGATGAGTGGATTCAAGATGCCTCTGGGTCCGAGCGGCTCACGGCACGCATTGAGCAACTGTTGGGACTCGACTTCGACAGCTTCTCCAAGACCGTCGTGCTGCCGCAGGGGCGCTATGCCGAGTTTCTCAGTAGCGAACCCAGCAAACGCCGCGAGCTGCTGGAAAAAATTCTTGAACTCGGCGTGTACAAACGGATCGCCGACCGCGCCAAGGAAGTCGAGACCAGCGCCAAAGCCCGCGTCGAAACCCTGCGGGACTCCCTCGCCCGCCCCCAGTATGTCGGCATACAGCAAGCGCTCGTCGAGCAGCGCCGGGAAGAGCTGACTGGGACGCTCCAGCACCTGCGTGCGGCGGAGACACAAGAAGAGCTGCTGCGGGGCCTTGCTCAACAAGAAGAAGCCGTCACGCTGGCACGCACGCGCATGACCGAATTACAGGCGGTCTCTCACACCCGCCTCCAGGAACAAGAAGCCGCCCAGCAGCACCATGCCACCGCCACCGCGCACGTGCTCACGCTGGCACGCTCGCTCGCGGTCATCACCGCCGAGCGGGACAGTGTCGGGTACGATGCCCGTCGTCACGAGATTCTCAAGCGCGCGGCTCGCCATGTGCACGCCTACGAGACAGCGCGTGCGGAGGCGGCTCGTACGGACCAGACGTTGGCGCGCATCCAACAAGAAGGTGACGCACTGGCTCAGCAAATGGTGACCCAAGAACACACCGTGGCCCAGGCCCACCGTGCTTACACAGACCGCGCGGCCGCCGTGCAACAGGAGATCGCGACGAGCGGGGACGTGGCTTCGCTCACCGAGCGACTCACCGACGCGAAGCGATGGAAAGAGGTGCGACTCGAACAGACGCGCCTCAGCACCCAAAACGCCACACTGGCGCGGCAACTGGCGGATGTCCAACACCGAGTCACCGCACTGCAACGCCAAGAGATGGAGACGGAACAGCACCTCCAGACCTTACGCCAGCAACATGACCATGCCCGCGATGAAGAGCACACCCAGGGCCGTCTCGAACTCGAAGCCCAACATCTCGGCAAGGAGTTGCAAGACGCGGCCCGCGAAGAGAAACGGGTGACCGAGGCGGCCACCACACTACAAGCTGAGATCGCCACCGCCGAACACACCGTGCGGCAACAACAGTCGCTACTCACACAAGCGGAACAGTACGAGCAGACGGCGTTTCGCGCCCTCGAAGAGAGCCGCCAGCGACACGAGGCCGCGCACCTGCGTGCGACGTTGACGGTTGGGTCGCCGTGTCCAGTGTGTCAGGTCTCCGTCCACGAAGTGCCATTCGCTTCACCGGCTCTTCAGGCGGACCTCGCCGCGTTGCAACAAGCGTACGTCACCGCCAAAGCCACAGCCACCCAGGCCCGGCAAACGCACCAAAAAATCGAGGCGCCCGTAGCCACGCTGCGTGCGCAACACCACACCCTCACGCAAGACCTGGCCGACCGCGCGCGCACACGGCAGGAAGCGCAACGGCGCTTTGTCGAACGCTTCCCAGGGTTCGCTTCCCTTGCCACTGCCTTGAGTGGCATCCAAAGCCAACGTCAGGAGTTGGGGGCTCGCGTGAAGAGTCTGGAGATGGCGATCCAGGCTGCCGCAAAAGAGCAACAGCAGCGTGAACAGCAGCGCGGCAAAGCCCAACAAGAAGAAGCGACACTTAATGAAGCGCTGCGCCGCACCACCCAGCAGAGCGAAGCGGCAAGCGGACAACTGCACACCCTCGCCACGACCTTGGCGGCCTATCTCGCCGTCAATGACGATCCCGAAACGGTGCTCAGCGCCCAGCGCGTGGTGCTGGTCCAGGGTGAACAGGAAGTCAAAGCGCGAGAACGCACCTGGCGCAAGGAAGAACAAACGCTCAGTGCCCTGCGCACCAAGCATCTCCAGCTTGAGGGGCAACTTGGGGTCGTGACGACGGAACGAAATGCCGCCGCGAGTCAGACCGAGCGAGAAGCACAGGCGACACGCGAAACCCTGGAGTTGGCTGAAGCGGCCCCGTTGCCGACGTTGACCGCCGTGCGACAACAGTTGGATGACCTTGTCCAGAAGGAACAACTCTATGCCCTGTTGCTCCAGCGTGAATCCCAAGGTCAGCACGAACATGCCCAGGCCGAGCGACGAGTCGTCGAGTTGCAAGCCGAACTCCAGGCCCGGACCCGCGCGGTCGCGGAAACGCGGCAGGCCGTGCAACAAGCGGAAAACTCGCTGACCGCGGCACGCGAGGTCTTGCAGGCGGCATTACACAAAAGCGAGCTGCCCGACCTCGGAGATGAAGGGGAGCATCTCCGAGCGCGTGTGGACGCCATGCGGGGACAACTCTACGCGCTGCGAGAACAGCGGGGCCGTCTCGAAAGCGACATCGCGGACCTGGAACGTCGCTGCATCGAGAAAGCCCAAGAAGAGGAAAAGCTCCGAGCGGCGGAAAGTGAGACCCGGTTGGCCGCCGAGTTGCGCAAATTGCTCGGCGCGGAGTTCACCGATTATCTGTCGGAAGGCGCGGTCAAAGCGCTGATGCACGACGCCAGCGCGCACCTGCAGAAACTCACCCACGGACGCTACACATTCAGGATCGACTACAAACCGGGCAAACGCGGCGCGATTGAACTGTTGATTGTCGATCACGAAGACTCCCAACGCGCCCGGCCCACGCATTCGCTCTCTGGCGGGGAAACGTTTCTGGCGTCGCTTGCCATCGCGCTGGCGTTGTCGCAGAGTTTCCGTGAGATCGCCACCGGCAGAGCGGCGAAGACCTCGACCGAATGTCTGATTCTTGATGAAGGGTTCGGGACGTTGGATCGTGAAGGCGTGCAACTGGTGACGGAGACGCTCCAAGAGCTACGCGGGGAAGAGGGGCGCATGGTCGGCATCATCACGCACGTCGAAGAAGTCGCCGCCGCCATGCCGATGCGCATCGAGGTGCGGAAGGGGAATCGGACAAGTACGGTGACGGTGTCGGGGTAAGGAGCTCAGAATCTGCGATGGACTTAACCAACTACCACGCCAAATACTTTGCGTATGAGCTGACCAAGCGCTGCTCGTCGGACAGTCTGGAAAAACTGGCCGGGGCGCTGGTGGATGCCAAGGTTGATCTCAACCCGCATCAAGTCGAAGCCGCGCTGTTTGCCTTCAACTCTCCTCTCTCGAAAGGTGCGTTACTTGCAGATGAAGTCGGACTTGGCAAAACCATTGAAGCCGGACTGGTCATCTCGCAGAAGTGGGCGGAGCGGAAACGCCGGATTCTGATCATCACGCCTGCTAACTTGCGCAAACAGTGGCATCAAGAGATCCAAGAGAAATTCTTTCTGCCGTGTACAATTCTGGAGACTCGTTTTTACAATGAGGCGGTCAAACGCGGGAACTTCCGGCCTTTCGAAGTCAAAGATACCATCGTCATCTGTTCTTACCAGTTCGCTCGGACTAAGGCGGCTGAGGTCAAAGCGATGCGATGGGACTTGGTGGTCATTGATGAAGCGCACCGACTGCGCAATGTGTACAAGCCCACCAACGTCATTGCCAATACGCTCAAACACGCTCTCAAGGATGTCCCGAAACTGCTGCTCACTGCTACGCCCCTACAAAACTCACTGCTGGAACTCTTCGGTTTGGTCAGCTTCATCGACGAGTATGCTTTCGGGGATCTCAAGAGCTTTCGTGAGCAGTTTACTGCTCTCAACAACAAGCAAGTCTTTGATACGCTGAAGGCCAGGATTAAACCCATTTGTCACCGCACTCTACGGCGGCAAGTGATCGCCTACGTGTCCTACACCCGTCGTCATCCCCTCGTGCAATCCTTTACCCCCGAAGAAAGTGAAGACCGGCTCTATCACTTGGTCTCCGAGTATTTGCAGCGTGATAATCTGCAAGCGCTGCCTGCGAGTCAGCATTCGCTCATGACCTTGGTACTGCGCAAGCTCCTCGCGTCTTCCACCTTCGCTATCGCCGGAGCGCTCGACACCATCAGTCAGCGTCTTCAGGCTCGGCTTGGAAAACGCCAACCGAAGCAGTCGCTTGAAGAAGAGTTAGACCAAGACTACGAAGCGCTCGACGAAACTGCTGAGGAATGGCCGGAAGAAACCTCTGAACCTGAGCCGCTCTCCGAGGCTGACCGTGTCGCGCTCGCACAGGAGATTGCCGATCTCGAAGCATTCCGCACCCTCGCAGTCTCTATCACTCACAATGCAAAGGGCGAGGCGTTACTCATCGCCCTCGATCGTGCCTTCGCTGAGGCCGAGCGTCTGGGTGCTGCGCGCAAGGCCATCATCTTCACCGAATCCCGCCGTACACAAGAGTATCTGTTACGGGTGCTAGCCGAGAGCGCGTACACCGACGGCATTGTGCTGTTCAACGGCTCCAATACTGACGCTCACTCGCGTAAGATCTACACCGATTGGCTGCAACGACATGAGGGCACGGATCGCGTGACCGGTTCCCATACTGCTGATATGCGCTCGGCCCTGGTCGATTACTTCCGCGAACAAGGACACATCATGATTGCTACCGAAGCCGGGGCGGAAGGCATCAACCTCCAGTTCTGCTCTCTGGTGGTGAACTACGATCTGCCCTGGAACCCGCAACGCATTGAACAACGGATCGGGCGCTGTCATCGCTACGGACAGAAGCATGATGTCGTGGTGGTCAATTTTTTCAATCAGACGAACGCTGCCGACCAGCGTGTTTTTCAACTGCTCTCAGAAAAATTCTCCCTGTTTGAAGGGGTCTTTGGTGCGAGTGATGAGGTGCTCGGCGCGGTTGAATCAGGTGTGGATTTTGAGAAACGCATCGCCGACATTTACCAACGGTGTCGCACGCCCGCGGAGATCAACACTTCGTTCGACGAATTGCAGCGGGAATTAAGCCAACAGATTGACGAAGCCATGACCCGTACACGCCAGCAGCTCCTCGAAAACTTTGATACCGAGGTCCACGAAAAGTTACGGATCAACCTGGAGAAGAGCCGGACCTACCTGAATCGGTACGAGCAGATGTTGATGGACCTGACCCGCTACGAGTTGCGAGACCATGCGGAATTTGTGGATGGCTCTGCTTTTCAGCTCAAGTCTTGCCCGTTCCCCGGTGATATTCCGTTAGGACAGTACGAGCTGCCGCGCCGTTCGGGGGAAGCGCACCTATATCGGCTTGGACATCCGCTCGCCGAGCACGTTTTGCAACAAGCCAAGTCTCATGAATTGCCCCTTGCCCAGATTACTTTTGATTATTCAGGCTATGGGTCCAAGATTAGCGCATTGGAACCTTACCTTGGGCATAGCGGCGAGATGCTGCTCAGCCTCTTCACGGTAGAGTCCCTCAATCAAGCGGAAGACTATCTGCTGTTTGCAGCCATTACCGAGAACGGTCATGTTCTAGACGAAGAGGTGGCGCGACGGCTCCTTTCACTTCCGGCAACATCAACGGTGCCACTCACTGACGCGACTTCTAACGGTAAACTGCAGGAGTTGGTAAAACAGCAAAAAACTGTCATTCAGCGCAGCATCTCCGAACGGAACGCCAAATTTTTTGAGCTGGAAGCCGAAAAACTCGACGGCTGGGCAGATGATCTCAAAGTAGCGCTCGAACGTGAGATCAAAGACTTGGACAGACAAATCAAAGAAGCGAAACGGTTGGCGACGTTGACACCGACGCTAGAGGAAAAGCTCGCCGGTCAGAAGCAGATTAAGACGCTCGAGTCACAACGCAACAGCAAACGGCGAGCACTCTTTGATGCGCAGGACGAGATTGATCAGCGGCGCGAGCGGTTAATCAACGATATTGAAGGAAGGTTGCAACAGAAAGTGGACAACAGGGAATTGTTTACCGTCCGATGGAGGTTGGCGTGACTGTGATTGCCAACATGATTGCCGTGTTGGCACCAAGTCACCCCGCCAGCTACCCCGCAAGTAGGAACCATTCTGCACGAATATATTACTTTGCCGTACGCGTGGGTTCCCCTCTTGCACCACGAGCCGATTTTTGGTTGTGAATAGGTCCACAGGCGAGAAGAGCAATGACCCTCATCCCATTTCAACACATTGGCAAAGGCGTCTACAGCCTCGCGGAGGCGGAACGTCTCATTAAAATTCCTCGGCAGAGAATCAGCCGGTGGACGCGCGGGTATACATATCGGTACAAAGGTGAAGCGCACCATACTCCCCCACTCATCGCCTGGGGTGTGGAACGATCCGCTGACAAGGGGCCTATCCTGAGCTTCCTCGATCTCCTAGAAGTCCGGTTTCTCGATGCTTTTCTTGTACATGGTGTGAGCCGAAAAGCGGTCAGAATCGCGGCATTGAACGCACGGGAACTGCTGGGGCGACATCATCCGTTTTCAACACGCATTTTTAAGACAGATGGGCGTTCCATTTTCGCGGAGATTACCAAGGGAACGGACGACAAACACTTGCTTGATGTGGTGAGGAACCAATTCGTCTTTGCGCAGGTCATCAGTCCTTCGCTCTATGCTGGCATAGAGTTTGGGGAGTCCAATGATCCGCGGCGTTGGTGGCCTCTTGGGAAGAAGCATGTTGTGGTGATTGATCCGGAAAGAGGATTCGGAGCACCTATTGTCGCGCGTAGTGGTGTACCAACCAAGGTTCTCGCGAATGCATTCAAGGTAGAAGGTTCGGTTGAGTTTGTCGCCAAGTGGTATGAGGTGTCTGAGCGCGAGGTGCGCGACGCCGTGCTGTTTGAAGAACGTCTAGCCGCGTGAAATTCTTCCTCGACAACTGCATCGCTCCCGTCTTTGCAAAGGTTCTCAATATCCTCGCAGAGAGACAAGGCTACCCAATTTTCCACCTCCGAGACAGATTTCCTCCTGACACCAAAGACCCAGAGTGGATACGCGTTTTGGCGGAAGAGGGCGAGTGGATCATCGTTTCTGGTGACCCACGCATCTCACGGGGAAAAACAGAACGGCAAGCGTGGCAGGAATCGCAGCTCACAGCGTTTTTCTTTGGCGATGGGTGGACAAGCCGCAGTTACTGGAAGCAGGCCGAGGATATCGTTCATTGGTGGCCACGAATTGTGCTTGAAGCCGAGAAAGCGCCGCGAGGAAAGGGGTTTCTTATCCACCTGGGCGGAAAAGACTTCCAAGTGATCTACGATCCGTTAGCGCCGCCAAAGACAAAGAGATAGAAAGGTATCTGTGACCCGCAAGCAAAAACTCGAACTCACCTGGATTGGCAAAGAGCACCGGCCCAAGCTGGAGCCGCGCATTCTGCTGGAAGACTCGGAAAAGTCGTACCACGCTCCGCACCGCGTCACCGACCACGACCTTTTCGACAATCGTCTCATCTTCGGCGACAACCTCCTCGCCCTCAAAGCGCTCGAACAAGAGTTCACGGGCAAGATCAAGTGCATCTACATTGATCCGCCGTATAACACTGGGCAAGCGTTGGAGCACTACGATGATGGTCTTGAGCATTCGATCTGGCTTTCATTAATGCGCGAGAGGTTTGAAATCCTGCGGCGGCTGTTGACGCCAGACGGCACGTTCTTCTGCCAACTCAATGATGACGAAATGGCATATGGAAAGGTGCTGCTCGATGAAGTCTTTGGCCGCAATAACTTCTTGAATCAGGTCAGCGTCAAGATGAAGCAAACGGCAGGAGCTTCGGGCGGAGGCGAAGACAAGCGACTGAAGAAAAACATCGAATACATCCTGATCTACGCGCGCGACAGAGATGGAGAAAACGGATTCAAGAAGTTCAACGATGTCTTCGATGAAGAAGATCTCTTCGAGGTGATCGAAGAGATGCGCGAAACAGGAAAAAGTTGGAAATACACGCGCATACTTCTGACTTTCGGAAAACGACAATACCTCTCGACAATTAAAGATGGTGCGGGTCAGCCAATTAAAATTTACGCACACACGGGCGTTGTGATGCAGCCAGTCAGTCAAGTGGCCGAGGCTGAAGGAATTTCAGAGCAAGAATGCTATGTGAAATACTTCGATAAAATTTTTCGCGACACAAATGCACAAAGCTCCATCCGGACTCGCGTCATGGAAGCAGCCTCTGGAAAAGGCAATTTTTTCAGTATCGAATACGTTCCAAAGTCCGGGAGAAGCAAGGGGCGTGAGCAAACACTTTACTACAAAGGTGCGAGTTGTGATTTGATTGCTTGGCTGCAAGACATCGCCGTGAAAAGAAGCTCGCGCCTCTTGAAGTTGGAAAAGGCGGGAACTTACTGGGAAGGATTTCCTCTTAACAACCTGACCAAAGAAGGGGGTGGCCAATTTCCTCACGGCAAGAAGCCGGAAGCTTTGATCAAGAAAGTGTTGGACCTTGCAACCGATCCCGGCGACTGGATCCTCGACTCCTTCGCTGGCTCCGGCACTACTGGTGCGGTAGCCCACAAGATGGGCCGACGCTGGATCATGGTCGAATTGGGTGAGCATTGCCATACGCATATCATTCCGCGTTTGAAGAAGGTGATTGATGGCTCAGACAAGGGCGGCATTACGGAGGTTGTAGGTTGGCAAGGCGGCGGCGTGTTTCGTTACTTTCGCCTTGCACCGTCGCTGCTGGAAAAGGATAAGTGGGATAACTGGGTCATCAACAAAACCTATAACGCTGAGATGCTTGCCGAGGCGGTCTGTAAGCTCGAAGGTTTCAGCTACGCGCCGAGTGACACGGTCTATTGGCAACATGGACATTCCACCGAACGTGATTTCATCTACGTCACCACGCAGAATCTCAGTCACGAGCAACTCCAGCAACTCAGCGATGAAGTGGGTGAGGATCGTTCACTACTGGTGATGTGCTCCGCGTTCCGCGCCAAGGCGGACCGCTATCCGAACCTTACGATCAAAAAGATTCCGGCAGCCGTGCTCTCCCGCTGTGAATGGGGCCACGACGATTACAGCCTCAAGGTCGAGAATTTGCCCAAGGCTCCTCCGAAGTTAGGGCAGATGGAGTTGGGGCTATGAAGCAGCCCGTGAAAAACAACGATGTCTATCTGAGAATTCGACAGATTCTTGAGTCGGCGCGTGTAACCGCCGCGCGCTCGGTGAACACCGCCCAAGTGATGGCCAACTGGTTGATTGGGCAGGAGATTGTTGAAGAGGAACAGAAAGGCAGTAAGAGGGCTGATTATGGAAAAAAGCTAATCGCTACACTATCCGAGCAGATTACGGCTGAATTTGGCAAAGGATACTCGGTTAACAACCTCGAACACTTTCGCGATTTTTATCTTACCTATCCGGAGTTGTTGAACCGTTCAATTTCCCACGCACTGCGTGGGAAATCTTTCCTTCCTGATGTGCTTTCCTCAGCAGACAAGGAATCCTGGCAGCTCGGACAACTGAATCCGAATCTTTCCTGGACGCATTACCGCACGCTGCTCCGCGTGAGCAGGTCGGAAGCCCGTGCATTCTATGAGATCGAAGCCATCAAGAATAACTGGTCCGCCCGTGAACTTGAACGGCAGATCAACAGCTTGCTCTATGAACGACTTGCTCTGAGTAAGGACAAGAAAGGATTGCTGCGACTGGCAACGAAAGGACAGGAGATTCAACGGCCCATAGATGTATTCAAAGACCCAGTGGTGATCGAATTCCTTGGCCTGCCGGAGTCGCCGCGGTTAGTGGAATCTCGCCTTGAGCAAGCTCTCATTGATAACCTGCAAACCTTTCTCCTCGAACTTGGCAAGGGTTTCGCCTTCGTCTCCAGACAAGAACGCATCACGTTGGATGGCGATCATTTCTATATCGACCTCGTTTTCTACCATGCGGTCTTGAAGTGTTATGCGCTGATTGACTTGAAAGTAGGAAAACTCAGCCATGCGGATTTAGGCCAGCTTCAGTTTTACGTCAACTATTTTGATCGGGAGCGCCGTACGGAAGGAGATAATCCGACGCTCGGCCTTATTCTCTGTATGGAGAAAAACGATGCGGTCGTTCAGTACACCCTCGGAGAAGACCAGAAAAAACAGATCTTCACTAGCCGCTATAAACTTCATCTGCCGACAGAGGCGGAATTAAAAGCGGAGATCCAGCGGGAATTGAAGAGCCTGGGCGTTGAGACCACGGATGAAGCTGCTCCAGCAAGAAAGCGGAGGAAGACGGCATGAACCGCCACGTCAACGCCATTGCCGGCCGCTTGAGCCTGCGCCCGCCGCAACGCCACTCGTTGGAGATCCTTGACCGCATCACCGAGATCGTCCCGCCAAAGAAGGGCGCTGACTTGGATGCTGCATTAGCCACCATTCACAGCGAGTTCTCCACTGTCACCGATTTCGAGCGGGAGTTTCCTTCCCTCTGTTTCGCTTTGGCAACCGGCGTTGGCAAAACCCGGCTCATGGGTGCGTTCATTAGCTATCTGCATTTGGCGCACGGTATCAACAACTTCTTCGTACTGGCGCCGAACCTGACCATCTATAACAAGCTCATGACCGACTTCACACCCAATACGCCCAAGTATGTATTCAAGGGCATCGCCGAGTTCGCCACTGAACCACCGGAGATCATCACCGGAGAAGACTATCAATATAAAGCGAGAACGCTCTTCGACTTGTTGACGCGGGTGAAGATTAACATCTTCAACATCTCAAAAATCAACTCTGAAGTGCGTGGTGGCAAGTCTCCACGTATCAAGCGACTCTCGGAGTATATCGGCGAGAGCTACTTTGATTACCTTGCCGGGTTGCCAGACCTGGTGCTTATTATGGATGAGTCGCATCGCTATCGTGCGTCGGCAGGGGTGCGGGCGATTAACGAACTCAAACCGATTCTGGGGCTGGAACTCACCGCCACACCGTTTGTCGAAGCCAGTCGCGGCACAGTGCCATTCAAGAACGTCATCTATGACTATCCGCTTGCCAAGGCGATGGAGGACGGGTTCGTGAAGGAACCGGCAGTGGTCACGCAGAAGAATTTCGATCCCACGCAATTCGCTCCAGCAGAGTTGGAGAAAATTAAACTGCAAGACGGCATCCGGCTGCATGAGAATACCAAGGTTGAGTTGGAAACCTATGCCCGGCAGACCGGGCAACAGATTGTGAAGCCGTTTCTCCTGGTTATCGCTCGTGACACAACGCATGCGAGCCAATTGGTGCAGTTGATGCAGTCAGAGCAGTTTTTCGCGGGACGGTACACAGACAAAGTGATCCAAGTGGATTCCAGCAAAACCGGCGCTGAAGAAGATGCGATGGTCCAGCGACTGTTGGCGGTGGAACGCCCGGAAGAGCCGACGGAGGTAGTGGTCCACGTCAACATGCTCAAAGAAGGTTGGGACGTGACAAACCTGTACACGATTGTCCCTCTCCGCGCGGCCAATGCGCGTACCCTTATCGAGCAATCCATTGGGCGTGGTTTGCGTCTGCCGTACGGCAAGCGGACTGGCGTTTCCGCGGTGGATCGCCTGCATATCGTCGCCCACGATAAGTTCCAAGAGATTATTGACGAAGCCAATAAGCCGGAGTCAGCCATCCGCCTGCAACAGGTGATTCTCGACCCGACAACCGACCTCCCCAAAATGGCGACTCTCGTCTCAAAGTCGAACATTACCGAATGGCTGACTGACCCAGCTCCGACAGCACCTAGTGAGGCGCGGGCGCTCCCATCACAACCAGTCCTTCACACTGAAGCCGAGCGCAAGATCGCGCAAACCACCTATCAGATCATCAAGCAATACGAAAAACTGCCAAGCTCGACGTACCTGCTCCATGATGAGGTGCAAAGAGAGATCACCGAGAAAGTGGCTGAGGCACTAGGGCCAGAGCAATTGGAGTTGCCAAGCGTTCACGGACAACCCAATATGGCTGAGGTTGTCCAGAGAACCACGAACTTTGTTATTCAGCACACCATTGATATTCCCCGCATTCTCGTCGTGCCGAAGGGGGAGATGAGCACTGGCTTTCAGCCCTTCCGCTTGGATACCTCCGGCATTCATTACCAGCCAGTAGACCGAGACCTGCTGATTCAGCACCTACGCACCAATACGCGGGAAACTCTGAGCTTTGGCGAAAATAGTCAGCCGGAGCAAAGGCTCGAAGATTATCTCGTGCGCGGGTTGATTGATTTCGACGATATTTCCTACGACGAACATGCGGACCTGCTCTATGATCTGGCTGGACAAATGGTGCGGCACTTTCTGAACTACCTCTCAGAGGAGGAGGCGAGAACTGTACTGACCTACTATCAGCGACAACTGGTCGAGTTCATCCATGTGCGGATGCGGGAACATCAGTGGGAAAGCGTGACGAGCTATGAAGTGGTGGTCAATAAAGGATTCACGGAGCTGAAGGAACCCACTTTTACACACATTGAAACCGACCCCGTCCACGATTTTCGTGAGACAGTTCGAGACAAAACGAAAATTGCTCAGATGGTGTTTAGTGGCTTCACACGTTGTCTCCATCGCATCCAGAAATTTCAATCCGACACCGAGCGAAAATTAGCGATTATTTTGGACCGCGACGCATTAAAATGGTTCAGGCCGACGCGGGGACAGTTCCAGATCTTCTACAAGTTCGGCATTGACCACTTTGAGTATCAGCCCGACTTTGTGGCGGAGGTCGCAGACTGCACCTATATGTTGGAAGCCAAGGCTCGCAATGACCTGAATGACGCCGAGGTCCAGGCCAAAAAAGAGACTGCCGAGCACTGGTGCCGGCTCGCCACCGATCATACGACACGTAACGGCGGCAAGCCCTGGAAGTATCTGCTCATTCCTCATGATGTCATTGCCGAGAACATGACTCTTGCCGGTTTGACTGCTGGTTTTTCCGGGTGGTAATCCAGTACGCATTGAAGTACGGAAGGGGAATCGGACGAGTACGGTGACGGTGTCGGGGTTATGAACACGTTTCTTCGTACGCCGGAATTTGATGCGTGGCTCAAAGCCCTGCGTGATCCTCTTGGGAAAGCACGCATCGCCGCGCGCATTCGCTCCGCCGAACAGGGCAACTTTGGGGAGTGTGCGCCAGTCGGCGCGGGAATCATGGAGATGAAAATCCATTGCGGGCCGGGGTATAGGGTCTATTACTTCCGCAAAGGGGAAGTGGTGTATATGTTGCTGTGCGGCGGGGATAAATCCACGCAGAAGCGGGATATCAAGCAGGCAAAAGCCCTGCGCAAAGGTCTAGAGGAGTAAGACATGAAAAGGATCGCGCCATTTGATGCCGCTGACTACCTTGATAGCGAGGAAGTCATCGCGGAGTACCTCACCGCCGCGCTTGAAGATGAAAACCCGAATGTCTTCCTCGTGGCCGTTGGCGACGTGGCGAAAGCTCGTGGTCTGGCTCAGTTGGCGAAAGACACGGGCTTTGGCCGTGAACGCCTGTCCAAGGCGTTGGCCCCTGGAGCAAAACCACGCTACGACACCGTGCTCAAGCTGATGCGCGCCCTTGGTGTTGAGTTGCACGCGATGCCCGCGCACAAGTAGCCCGTCGCGTGCACATGGCGTCTCAGTCCCTGAACTCCCCGCCGCGAATCCGCCATGAACATGGAACCCGAGGAGAGAGCAATGCACACAACGACAGTCGAGTTACCTGATGAAGTCTACGTTCGCCTAGAGAGTCAAGCGAAGGCTCGCGGAGTGACGATCTCACAGATGATTATGCAGGATATGGAAGTAGCGGAGAGGGTGCGGAATGCGGCCGCGATAGAGCGATTACGAATGAAAGGACTGCTCTTAGTCCCGACTGACCCACCCCCACCCGCATCGACGCGCGTGAAGCTGCTTCAGGTCCAAGGCCAGCCGCTCTCCGAAGCCATCATTGAGGAACGCCGCTGATGCGGGTTCCGAAGTTCCCTCGCCCGGCTGGGAGAGCATTGGGGTGAAGGGGATCAGAGATTCCCCAACCGCTAGACTTCCCGCCGCGAATCCGCCAGAACACTCGCACCACCTCAATTAACGAAAGTGAAGGATGCCGATGCGTCAGTCTCCGCTTGTGAGGTTCTTTTTTCATGCGGTGGGAGATTGCCCGCGAAGAAGTTGTAGGAAGGCTTCCGGGCTGAGGATGGTTACGCCTTGGTACGTCACCAGCGTCAAGAGGTCTTTGTCTCTGGCCACGAGATACGACGCACCCGCGGCGATGGCGGTAGCGATGATGTAGTCATCATTGGGATCTCGACAAACGGTGATGGTGGGCAGGTTCGCTACCAAACGGGCAGAGGCGCGGAGCAAGGTCGCATATTCCTCGACATCAAGGTTCGTATAAGAAAAGTGCAGCCGCAAATGTTCACGGTTCAGTAACACATGTCGCGTCTCTTCGATAATCGCGTCAGCCAGATACAGCTCACACTCCCCTTGTACGGCCCGTTCCAGCAACGCACCGGTCGCGCCCCCCTTGCGCAGAAAGGCGCTCACCAACGTCGTCGAGTCAAACACCACTTTACGCATGACGGCGTTGCTTCTCTTCTCTGGAGGCTTTGACCTCTTTGGCTATCAGCTCTTCCTGCTCGTCCGCGGACAGGTCGCTGGCGGGCTGTTGTGCATGGACGCGATTCAGCAACCGCACGAGCGCTGTCCCAGCTTTCTGTCGCTCAATCCCCGTCACCGGTTTGAGTAAAATGCCTTCGGTCGTGACTTCGGCTTCCAGATAGTCCTCTTCCATAAGGTTGAACTGTTCGCGCAGCTCGGCGGGTAAGGTGACCTGACCGGATCGGAGCATCTTTAAGAGCATCATTCGGTGTGTCCTTCAAGGAAAAATGAATGGATGAAATGTGTCGCTTTCGTATTATGTCGCTTACTCCCTACGAGTCGAGTAGGGCACGCCTCCCAACGCTCTGTGCCGCTCAATCTCTTCTCCTGGCTGGGCAAAGGCTAGGGCGAGGGGGATCAGGGATTCCCCAACCGCTAGACTCTCCGCCGCGCATCTGCCACAACACTTGCATCATTCAACGCAAGAGAGTGATCCCCATGAGCCAAACTGCTCCGGTCTCGACGACGCCGTTCTCACACCCCACCACGCAGCATCTGCTACTGAACGTGGCTGCGATTGGTGCTGCGGTTGTGCTCCCAACCTTGTTCCCGGTTGCCATGGCGAATGGGACTCTACTGGGCGGTGTCGCCGACGCCGCTGGTGGGTTAGGCCAGAATCTTTTCTCCGGCTTCATGCAACGCTTCTTTCAGCGCCGCGAAAACGACCCGACCCGCCCGGACCTCAATCGCGATCTTGATATTCGCTTGCTGGGCGATGCCATCATTGAGGAAATCACCAAGTTCGCAAATGATCCCCAGGTCACGCTCGCGGCAACGGAGCGGTCCAAGTGCCGCACTTTTGCGGGCAAGATTGCCCCGGCGTTCGACGAACTCATGCGCACTAACGAGCTGCCCGACATCAAGTCGCCGGACTTTACCCAACTGCTCGCGGCGGCGGCGCATGAGCACGACCTGAGCGAGCAAGGCCAGTTGACGAACGCGCAACTGGCGGAGTTGCGTACCGCCAAGGAGCAACAGGCCGACCCAAAAATCGCCGCCCTGCTGGCCACGCTGGCGCAAGACAACGCGACCCTGGCCACTCAGTTCAGGGCCGACTTCACGCAGCTTAACGGTGAATTGGCCGTCCATTTTCAGCGGCTGTCCGAGCAGCTCCAGCGAGTCGAGACAAAACTTGATCAACGCAATGATGCGGTGGTGGATAAACTCCTGGCCCGCATTTCCGAGGAAGCTCAAGAGAAAGGGCGGCTACGCGCTGAGCTAGAAGCCGCGCTGCAACGCCTCG
>JANMSE010000400.1:0-2746 GCA_031389045.1 Deltaproteobacteria bacterium
GCCGAAAAAAGCAGGCGAGACGCCTGCGCTCCCAGGACTCACTTATATGCAAACCGCTATAATGCCATTGCCCATCCGGGAAAGGGCATTTTGCACGAAGCTCCTTACTTGGAATTACGTGCAGGCTTCAACTCTGTCACCGAGCGGTTTTGCCCTCGAATCGTCAACAGCGCGATTTCTGGCGGAATGCCCAAGCGCATGGGATAGCCGTAAAATCCGACACAGCGGGTGACGTACATGGTCATATCCGCGCGGTGAAAGAGTCCCTGATCAGGAATTCCCACGAGCCCGACGACGGTAAACGCCAAGTCACGACCGAGTTGCACGCCCACATGCCCCCCATGCGTGTGGCCGGACAGCACGAGATCGGCACACCCTAATGGAAGAGATGTAAATGCCTGCGGGATATGGTTCAACAAGATGCGTGGCACCACAGTGCGTGGCACCACAGTGCGTGGCACCACAGTGCGTAGCGCCGCCGTGTGGGGCACCTCGGTGCGGGGCGGCCATGACTGGATGAGTCGGGCATACCGCTCTTCCCATTCCCCCTGCCCACGCAGGTAATCCAATCCCCCCACCTCCAGCGGAACGCCTCGTATGGAGAGCGTGACCAGCGTATCGCGCAACACGGTCACCTCGGCTTGGCCAAGGCGATGGACTAACCGTTCGGGCGCATCGAAGTCATGATTGCCCAAGCAGGCCCACTGTCCGTATGGTGCACGGATGCGCGCCAACGCCTCATAGAGGGGCGCATCAAAGTCGCCCGTGCGATGGACGAGAAAGTCCCCGGTGTGCAGGACCAAGTCCGGTTGAGCCTCGTTGGTCAGTGCCGCCATGCGCAGCAACCGTTCCCTATTCATCGCGCCGCCGACGTGGATATCAGACAGATGCGCGATGCGTAGCCCATCAAGTTCCTTCGGCCAATGCGGCAGGAAGATGTCCCGTTCTTCCACGCGAAAGTCATAGGAGAGTTTGACATTCGACAACGAGACGAAGAATGGCATGCCCGCGCCCAGGACACCGATATGTTGGAGAAACCGCCGCCGGTCGGGAGACGCCACTAGTTCTGGATCGCTGGGAGCGCGCGGAAGCACCAGCGGGGTGAGCAGGCGGCCCAATCCTTGCCCCAGCCGGACCAGCGCGGACCCGAGAAAGAACAGCGCATGCGCACTAAACCAGATCGGCCCAATCCACGAGACCCCAGGTCCGTGCAGCAACAGCATCGGCGTGCCGGCGCGCGCCGTGAGCAGTTGGGCCATCATCACGACATCGCATACCACACCGAGACCAGTGAGCATGACGAGCAGCCACCGCAGGGATGCCCGGACACCAAGCATACGATTGAGCAACATCTGCAGCCACACCCGCGCATACGAGAAAGGGATGAACGCCAGCGGAATCAGAGCCAGGAGAAAGAAGGCACGGCGCGTCTCCAGAATCCCCAGGAGACAGGCGGCAACGAACAACCCGACATTGAGCGCGACCTGCCACCACCGAATCCACAGAAACGAATAGACACTTGTATGTAACTGGTTGGACATGCGCGGAACCGTAGCATCCGGTACTGCGCGCGGGAAGTTCTCCACGCGACCAATGCCTGTGCTCCGCGATACGTTCGATAAATCCGGCTTCTGAGCCCCATTCCTGGGGCGTTGTAGCGTAGCCTGGCGACTGATCGCCGGGCGGTGGTGGAGCTTGGCACTTTTGCTATCGGTTGTTTGCTGAACTCCAGTGACGCATGCGATCTTTACGGCACGGGAATCTCTCCCGGCCCCATAGCCTCGCCCAGGTCAACGGCATCACCCCCCTCCGCCGAGTTCGTGCCAACGTTGACGACATTGGCCAGTACATTGTCAAACAAGACATCCATAAAGGCGGTTTTGCGTCCCGCGGCCGCGGTACACGTCGCGGGTACTGGTGAGACCATGAGTGTCTTTGTTCGGAAACCTGGATCGTTGGGATCCGCCAGGGTGTAATTCACAATCTGCTCCGGTACCCCAGCACGGAGGAAGCGCAAACGATTGAGATTTTTCTCAAGGGTGATCCGTAAGGTGACCGCCGGACAAATGCGGTCTGGACACATAATCGGGGGGCCAAGAGTAAGGAACTGCGTGGCGGTGAGGTTGGTACGACTTACACACGAGGCATCGTTACAGCGAAATGCCCGAGCTTCCACCGCTACGGTATTTACCGCGGCATTCGAGCGACGCACGAGATAAATATCCGCATACACGTCGTTGGCGAAGCTCCCTTCAGTCCGAGGTCCAGTGTTAAAGAAAGTTCCCCCGATAGCTGTCCGTGCCTCGTTCGGCGTAGTGCCTGCCACAGCACACGCTACTGCGTCAAAATCGACGATTTCCACGGTTGCCTGCCAGAGCGTGACGGGGTTCGGATTGGGATGATAGAGGCCAAAATTCGAGAAAATTGTGCCCGTTGGAGTGGCCGCGAGAAGACCAGCGCCACGAGCGGTGATACGCAGTTTTCCTGCATCAAGCCGTCGGCTGGCTTCGGTGCCGCGCCACGCCGTCTCGAATCCAGCCCATTTGTTAATGTCAATGAGACGATTGGCCGCGTTGAAGTTATCGTAGAGCACCTGCCCCACCGCACGTTGGGGAACACCGACCGCGAGGGCCGTCACAATTGAACCACACAGTAACCATGAGCGCATAAGGAACCTCCTTTTGGGGAACAAAATTTCGCTGTGAAACACGATATTGTGTCTGCGTAACATCGCACTGAACAAAAT
>JANMSE010000106.1:0-5001 GCA_031389045.1 Deltaproteobacteria bacterium
CTTGAAATCTTGACACCCCAGCCTGAACAATGCCAGACTCGCCAAACGAAAAAGGAGGCGCGCCATGCCAGAGACGGCCACGCTACAATCCCAACGCATTGACGTCCAAGAAGACGATCCGATTGAAGTCCTCTACTCCCGTGGGCTTACCGACGGGTTGCCCGTGGTGCCCCCCACTGAAGCACGGGTGAAACGCATGCTCGCGGCGACCACCCGCGATCCACAAGAATTGCTCGGCACCATTGGCCCCAATTATGGCCGCGCGACAGTTGAAAAAATCGCCATCAATGCCGTGATGGCTGGCTGTCACCCTTCCTACTTCCCGACGATTCTCGCGGTCGTCGAAGCGGGCTGCGAGGAGCAGTTCTGTCTGCACGGCATCAACGTCACCACCTTCTCGGCCTCGCCGATGATTATTATCAACGGCCCGATTCGCCAACAGATCGGCGTCAATTGTGGACATAACGCGCTTGGCCACGGCTTCCGCGCCAATGCCACCATTGGTCGCGCGCTCCGTCTGATGATTATCAACATTGGTGGAGCCAAACCGCACGAGATCACCAAGGCCACGATGGGTCATCCCGCGCAGTACACATTTTGTGTTGGTGAGAACGAGGAGGAAAGTCCGTGGGAGCCGCTGCATGTGGAGAAAGGATTCCGCGCGGACCAGAGCACGGTGACGCTGTTCGGCGGACATTCTCCGTTGCAGATTAACGACCACGCGAGCCGCGGTGCCGAACAGTTGGCGCTCTCGCTGGGCTGGACGATGGCGGCTTTATGGAATCATAAGAACTTCCCCATGTTCTCGGATACCATGTTGGTGGTCTGCCCAGAACACGCGAAAACGTTTCAGCAAGACGGCTGGTCGAAAAACGACCTGCGGCAGTTCTTGTGGGAAAAGATTCGTCGCCCCTTGCGGGAACTGCGCCCTGGGGTGAACGGTGGCGAAGGGGTTGGGGTGAGCATGCTGCGCACCGAAAAGAAGGATCGCGAACCCGCGACGGATGACACGCTCTATCCCAAATTCGCCAAGCCAGAAAACATCGCCATCATCGTCGCGGGTGGCACGGCGGGTCGCTTTTCCGCCGCGGTGCAAGGCTGGGCAGGGGGTGACGTTGGGAGTAAGATCACGACCAAGGAAATTCGTTCGTAAACTTTATCACAATAAGGAGGTCCGCCATGGGTGAAATGTTTCTCGATCCCACCGACAAGGTGGAACGCGCCCAGAAAGTGTTCGCGCCGCGGCTCGACACACTCTCGGGAACAACGATTGGTCTCCTCGACATCAGTAAGTCGAAAGGCGCCTTTTTCCTGGATCGCGTGGAAGAGGTGCTCCGTGAGCAGTATGGCGTCAAGGATGTGCTCCGCCGCATGAAACCAACGGTGGCGCGCCCAGCACCCGAAGCGATCAGAATCGAGCTACAGGAGAAATGCGACGCCATCATCGAAGCCCTCAGCGATTGAGGGGGCTGCATTTCGTGCAGTTCGCACGATGTCGTCTACTTTGAAGAGCAAGGCATTCCGACCGCCAATGTCACCACCACCGAATTCATCGGTGCGGCCCGCGCCCAATGCACGGCGCTCGGCATGGCGCAGTATGAACCGATCCTGGTCGCGCACCCGATTCAGCCGAAGACCAAGGACGAAGTCCGCGCCCTGGCCGATCAGGTGATCGATCAGATCATCGGAAAACTGTTGAAACAGAAAGTGCGACAAGCGGCGTAGTTGCCGCCGTTGCGTTGTGATCCGGTGCCAGTTGAGGGCTCCAGACGAGAAGGGGCCCTTCTTTTTGTGCTGATTCTTTTTGCGGCCTGCTCCCCTTCCCTCGACGAGACGCTGACCGTAAGAGTGGACACAGCACCCATTTTGAGGGAAGAAAGGAGTTTGTACCCATGCAGGCCGCGCCTTTACCACTAGTCGAGCCCTCGTCACCACTCACCCCCAGCCTTCCGCCCGGTCCGCAACAGTGGCCAGTCGTCCAACTGTTGCGGTGGATTCGGCAGCCCATTCCCTTCATGCAAGAATGCGCTCAGCGGTTTGGCGACTGTTTCACCGTGCGCTTTCCCATCGCCAACCAGCGTATTGTCTTCTTCTCCGACCCCGCCGCGATCAAGGAGATTTTCACGGGCGACGTGGAGAATTTTCGCGCCGGCGAGGCCAACGCTATTGTTCGGCCCCTCTTAGGTAACTACTCGGTATTAGTCCTCGACGGCGCCCAGCATGCGCGCGAGCGGCGGATTATGATGCCGCCGTTTCATGGTGAGCGTATGCAAGTCTACGGTGAGCAGATGCGTGCCATCGCTGACCGTTCCATCGACACCTGGCCGCTCAACACCCCTTTTCCGATCCACACCTTCATGCAAGGGATTACGCTCGATGTCATCCTCCGCACGGTGTTCGGTCTTGATGAAAGCGACACCCTCGCCCAACTGCGAGACCGTCTGATTCGCTTGCTCGCGAACGCGGCGCAGCCCTTTCTATTATTGCCGTGGTTGCAGATTGATCTTGGCCGGTATTCTCCGTGGGGCAAACAGGTCCGCCTCAAGAAAGAGATTGATGGTTTATTGTTCGCCATCTTTGCCCAACGACGCGCGGAAGGCGCGGCGGGACGAGAAGATATTTTGACGATGTTGCTCGAAGCTCGGTACGAGGACGGACAGCCGCTGAGCGACCAACATCTACGTGACGAAATGTTAACCTTGCTGATCGCCGGGCATGAAACCACCGCGACCTCATTGGCGTGGATCTGCTCGCGGATTCTGCCGCGTCCTGACGTGATGGAGAAACTGCGAACGGAATTGCAGACCGTCGTGGGCACTGGTCCAGTGACGCCGAAGCATATCAACCAACTCGAATATCTGGATGCGACCATCAAGGAAACGGCGCGGCTGAATCCCATCGTGCCGCTGGTGGGTCGCCGCTTACAGAAGCCAACCCGCATTGGCGGACGAGACTTGCCAGCGGGTGTCGCGGCCGCGCCCTGTATCTATCTGACGCATCGTCGCCCCGACCTCTGGCCGGAGCCGGAGCAGTTCAATCCCGACCGCTTCCTGGGCAAGAAACCCAGTCCGTATGAATTTTTTCCCTTTGGTGGCGGCGTGCGCTACTGTCTTGGTGCCGCCTTCGCCACGTATGAAATGAAGATCGTGCTGGCGGAGACGTTGCTGCGCACGGAGTTGCATCTCGCGCCGGGCTATACGCCAAAAATGGTTCGCCGTGGGATTACGTTCGCGCCATCGGAAGGGGTGCCGGTGGTGGTGACGGGGAGACACGGACATTGAGGCATGGAGTTGCGCGAGGTCGTCGGACTGGCACCGGCGTGCAAGTACAGTCCTTCGTACCAGCGACCACGATAAAAAATCCGCTCTTGCGGATCGCGACACGGATGTTGCTCGGCGATGATCGGTTCTCCATCGCTTGCCCGACCTTCGACCACGCCCAGCTCCTCAAGAAACGCCAGCAATTCGCTGTTTTCTTATGGTGGGGGAGCCTGCCCTCCTACTTCGCCCACTCCGCTGTGGCGGTTGAACTATTGAGAACGCGGCCGGCTCGCTTTGTCATGGAGCTGGTCGAGTTCGTCGAGTATCCGTATCCCGGCCTTTGGCGACCCTCGCGCGGCAAGTGCGCGAAAGCGCAGTTCTGTATCGTATTCCACTAACGCGATTGTCGATAACTCATCCATCAACCGATTCAGGCTAATCCCTCGTTGCCGGGCGAGCTCACACAAGCGGGTATGTTTCTCCTCTGGCAAGCGAATCGTTAAGGTCGACATTATTGGGATACCTCTCTCAAGAAAGCAGTTCGGAGTCGGGGACAGTTCGGGGTTCGGAGCCGGGGGCAGTTCGGAGTCAAGAAGAAATGGTGGGCGGAGCGTGCCCTGCTGGTTTTTATTTTTGCCTTTTGCTTGAGAAGCACGCTCACAAAGCCGGACGATTACTTGTGACCATCCGCGAAGATCGCTTCCAAAGAGCGGCCCTCAACAAAACGGTCGGCCCACTGCTCCACTTGTTCCGCGCTGGCCTGTTGCAATCGCTGCTGCATGGGTACGGGCAACTCTCCAAACCGATGCACGAGCATGCGTTGCAAGATGAGTTTCTCGCCTTGCTGCACGCCGTCGTCCTTCGCTTCCTGATAAAACCGGGTCTGTTTCAATTGTACGTCTTCTAACCCTAACAGGTTTTCATTTCTCCGATTCCCCGATTCTCTCATTCTCCGATTCTCCCCTCCCCCGTCTACTCCTCCACATCCTTCCGCTTCGGCCGCAGATGCTGTTGCAGCACCTTTTTGCGGAGCCGAATGTTCTTCGGCGTCACTTCCACCAGTTCCTCGTCCGAAATCCACTCCAACCCGTCTTCAAGGCCCATCAGGCGGGGCGGGCTGAGTTGAATGTTTTCATCACGACCCGACGCGCGCATGTTGGTCAGTTTCTTTTCCCGACACGCATTCACATCCAGGTCCCGATTGCGCGAATACTCGCCCACGACCATGCCCTCATACACAGGAGTGCTGGGCGGCAGGAAAAGAAGGCCCCGCTCTTGTAGATGAAAGAGCGCGTAGGGAACGGCGACGCCTTCACGGTCAGACACCAACGCGCCATTCACCCGACTCTGGATCACACCGTGCCACGGCTCATAGCCGTTAAACAGCGCGTTGATGATCCCTGTCCCTCGCGTATCCGTGAGAAAGTGGGAGCGGAAGCCGATCAACCCACGCGACGGCACCGAGAATTCCAGCCGCACGCGCCCCGACCCCGTATGCTCCATTTTCTTCATCACGCCTTTGCGCACGGCGAGAAGCTGTGACACCACGCCAATATATTCCTCAGGCACATCGACCAGCAGCAGTTCCATCGGTTCTTGCAGCTTGCCGTCGATGTGTTTGGTCACCACCGTCGGCTTTGAGACCTGCATCTCATACCCTTCGCGGCGCATGGTCTCGATGAGAATCGCCAACTGGAGTTCCCCGCGCCCCATGACGCGAAAGGAGTCGGGTGAATCCATG
>JANMSE010000119.1:0-4354 GCA_031389045.1 Deltaproteobacteria bacterium
CAGCAGTTCAACCTCACCGCCCTTGCCCAATCGCAAGGACAACCCATTGTTCACGACGACACGCATGGCGTGTGGTTTTTTGGCGAAGCCGCTGGTGCTCGTGGCCAAGCGCTCGCCTCCTTGCAAGCGCCCGACTTTACACTCCCCGACCTTGATGGCCGCGCGCATTCACTCTCGCAGTATCGCGGCAAGAAGGTGCTCTTGGTCTCCTGGGCCTCGTGGTGAGGCTGCCGCTTCGACCTGCCAGTGTGGCAGGCTCTCTACGCGGAACTCAAGGACAAGAATTTCATCATCATCTCCGTGGCCTTTGACACCGGCGGCGTTCCGGCGGTCAAGGACTGGATTCGTCCCGCTTCCGCGCAACTCCCAAAGGAACTGCTCGACATCATGGGCTGGGAAGATCGGCTCAGCGCGAAGGCCGCGACACCAACCTACCCGTGCTTGATTGACGAGAAGCATCTCGTCGCCGAGCTGTACAATATGGTGAACGTGCCGCAAGCGGTGTGGATTAACGAACAGGGCCGCATCGTGCGTCCGGTGGAGTCGGCGGGATCGAGTGACGGCTTTCGCACGATGGACCGCACCACGTGGCAAATGTCACCCGAAGTCGCCGCGGCTGGCAAGAAAGTCCGCACAACGTATATCGATGCGATTCGCGATTGGGCCACGAAAGGAGATGCGAGTCCGTATGCGCTCGCGCCGGAAGAGGTCCGCGCTCGCATGCAGGGACCGACCGATAACGACGCCATCGCGACGGCGCATTTTCGGCTTGGGCAGTATCTCTATGAACAGGGGCATCACCAAGACGCGAAGCGCTATTTCGATGAAGCACAACGGTTACGGCCCGAGAGCTGGAATTTCCGGCGACAGCGGCTGGAACTAGAGGCGGTGGGCAACGCCTCAGGCCCTGAGTTTTGGGCTGCCGTCGATGCGTTAGGCAGCAAAGTCTACTATCCGCAAGCGAAATTGTAGACTGCGTTAAATATCGACGTGCCGGGGGAAGTCGGGAAAGAGCACTGACTGTTCCCGCCTTCCCTCGGCATCGTAGAAGTGGATGTCGCCATCGCCCTGACAAATCCACACTTCCCGCGCGCCCTGGTCAAAGTACAATTGTCGTTTCTCGGCAATCTCGTCATTCGTATTACTAAGCGAAAGCACTTCGATGCAAACTTCAGGCGCGATTGAGCATTCCGTCTCATTTTTGATTGTCGCAAAGCGCGTGTCCGAGGCCCACGCCGCATCGGCGACTTTCGTGCCTTTGGGAGTATGAATCGCGCATCCGCTGAGAACATTTCCCACGTGACATAGAAACCCCAAACGGAAATTGATCTCACCCCGACGTGCGGCACGGGCAACAGTCGTCGGAACCATGACAATTTCCCCTCGTTCGTTTAGCTCAATCTTAAAGGGTAAATCTTGTAGGCTCGGATGTTCACAGACTTCTTGCCAGTTCATACATTTTTTCTTCGCGGCTCAATCTCACTACTCCACGGCATATCGATCCTCAATCCTCAGTCCTATCAAGACGATCCCCCAGCTCACAAATCCCCTGATAGAACAACCGTAGCGCCGTCAAGGCGAGCTTCATGCCATCAAGAATCTCTTGTCGCGTTTGCTCATCGTGCACGTGGCGAGTGATCGGGTCCCACACGCGCCGCCCAGCGTGATCGTCGTCGGCTTTCGTGTGATACGAGAAGAAGAAGACTTGTTCATCGTTCAGGTTGAACGCGCGTTTCCACGCTTCCGCCTGGAAATTATGCTTGGGCATCGTCGAGATAATGAATTCATCGACGGACGTGGCCAGCCAGCCAGCGATCCAATGACGCGTGCGAGCAATGTTGTCCCAGACCGTGAACGCCACCTCGACCAGCGGCTCGAGCTTCACGTTGTTCATCTGCTCATCGGTCAAGCCGATATTCCGTCCCATCTGCCACAAGATCGACGTGTGTGGCTGCGCGATGCGGTCGTCGAAGACCAACTCCTCGCGCATTTGGCTAATGGTCTTGCGCACCACCGCGAGGTCGGGACAACGACTGAGCCAGGCTGGTCGCGTGACACCACTATACAAGCGGTTCCGAGGAATATGTTGCAGCAGATACGCCTTGCCCCGCCCACGAGTCAGCGGCTCATTGAGCCACGGCACCTCGGCGGCAACGGACAACGCATACTCACAGATTTCATCAATGATTGTTGTAGAAGCGCTGGGCATGGGAACCTCACAAATAGCTATTAGCTATTGGCTATTAGCTTTTAGCCAGGCAGAAAGAATAAGTTTTCTTTGCTAGCAGCTAACAGCTAAGAGCTTTTACACAATAGGGTCATACGGAAACACATCCGCCGACACATCTAGTTTGTAGAACGACCCCTTGAACGCTTGCGGGATCACTTCAGCGATTTTCTCTGGTGTCCAGCCTTCCATGTCAGCGATCTGGCGAATCGGTCGCGGTTGCGAGTAGAGAATGATCTCCTTCGCACGGACACCAAAGATTTGCCCGCTGATTTCCTGGGCACCGTCACTGGCGAGAAATGCCACGAGCGGAGCGATGAGCCCTGGGTCCATCTTCTTGAGTTTCTCGACCCGGCGCTTCTGTACGTCCGTCTCGGTCGGAATCGTGCCGATCATGCGCGTCCACGCGAACGGCGCGATGCAATTGACCGTCGCGCCATACCGGCCCAGATCAAGCGCGGTCGCCTTGGTCAGCCCGACAATGCCCATCTTGGCCGCGGCGTAATTCGCTTGTCCGTAATTGCCGATCAGCCCAGAGGTCGAAGTCATGTTAATGATCCGCCCACTCTTCTGTTGGCGCATGTGGGGGGCCGCCGCGCGCGTGCAGGCGAAAGACCCCTTGAGATGGACGTTGATGACGGCGTCCCAATCTTCCTCGCTCATATTGAAGATCATGCGGTCGCGGAGGATCCCGGCATTGTTGACCACGATGTCGATCCGGCCAAATTTTTCCACCGCGGTCCCAACGATCTTTTCTCCACCAGCGACACTGGCGACGGAATCATAATTCGCCACCGCCGATCCCCCTGCCGCCATGATTTCAGCGACCACTTTTTCAGCCGGGGACGTATCGTGTCCTTCACCCGTCGAGCTGACGCCGATGTCATTCACGACCACCTTCGCTCCTTCCTTCGCCAGGAGCAGGGCAATGCCACGCCCGATGCCTCCACCAGCACCGGTCACCACCGCCACTTTGTCTTTCAGCATCATCGTCATTCTCCCCCTCTTACACTCAAGCCTGGAGCTCACGGCCTGGTATTACTTCTGCTCTTCCAGCGTCAACGCCCCCGAGGGACACATCGTGATCGTCTGTTTGATCGCCACCACATCGGCTCCGTTGACGTTGATCCACGGGTCCTGGTTGGGATTGAACACGTGCGGCAGTCCTTGCACGCACTTGCCGGCATGAATACAAACTTTTTCGTCATAACGAACGGCGATCTTCTCATTCTTGAATTCTTGCATACGATTCTCCTCTGAAGGAAAGGTCTCTTGATCCCCCTCACCCTAGCCCTCTCCCAGCCGGGAGAGGGAACCTGAAAGCCAACTCAAGTCTCAAGTCCCAAGTCTCAAGTCTCACAACTACGGTTGCCCCAGCACCGCTACGCAGGACACCGCGCCGGGACCGCCAACGTTATGCACCAGCCCCATCTTCGGGTCCTTCACCTGTCGCGGGCCTCCCTGCCCACGCAGTTGAGTCACGATTTCGTAGACCATCCGCACCCCACTCGCGCCAATCGGATGGCCGAAGGACTTGAGGCCACCACTTGGATTGACGGGAATGTCACCAGTGAGCGCCGTGCGCCCTTCCTCAATCAGTTTCGCCCCCTCGCCTTTCTTGGCGAATCCCAAATCCTCGTAGTTGGTGATTTCCGTCCAGGTGAAGCAATCGTGCACTTCGGCGACATCGATTTCCTTGAGCGGGTTCGTGATGCCCGCCATCGCGTATGCTTGCGCCGCAGCCTGCTGCGTGGCGCGAAAACCGAGATAGTCAAAGTTGGGGTCCATAAACGGACGGCCTGAAGTCACGGAGAGTCCGACGCCCTTCACGAGGATGTAATCGTCCCGATATTTCTTGGCGAGATCGGCACGGCAGACAATGACAGCGGCGGCTCCGTCCGTCGTCGGGCAACAATCAAAAAGCCCAAAGGGATAGGCAATAATCGGCGCGGTCATCACCTCCTCGATCGTCACTTTTCTCTGTATATGGGCTTTCGGGTTGAGTGAGCCGTTGTAGTGATTCTTGACCGAGACCTTCGCCAGCGTCTCACGCGTCATGCCGAAGGTGTGCATGTAGCGGGTCGCCGCGAGCGCGAAGAGACCCGGCGCGGTCGAGCCATCGTTGTG
>JANMSE010000186.1:0-3442 GCA_031389045.1 Deltaproteobacteria bacterium
AACAACCGCGCGATCTCCCGCTTGCTGCCCACTTGCCGTTCCACCGCTGCGATAATCCGTGTCCGTAAATCTAATGAGTATGCTGCCATCTCCCGACTACACCCTTTTTCCTCTCTTCGTTCAAGGGGGAACCGCTGTAGTGCAACAAGCGGCAAGTCAGGGAAGAAGACACACCGGTAATCGCCAGCGTACGGCTGGGCCAATAAGGTTTTTTCAGCGGGTAACAATTTCCGCTTCTTGTTCTCGTCAACACAGAGAAGCTTTCGGATCAAATTTTTCCGTTGCGGCTGCTTCGCCCGGACCCAAGAAGTGAACTGCAAGACTAACTCGACTTGTTCTTCCGAAGGTCGTTCGGGGAGGCTGTTCCACCATTTCGCGACGACTTCTTCCAGCGTAGTCCCTGGAACTGACTCAAGATACTTGAGGGCTTTGGTCTGCCAATCCTCGCGCCGGCTCGAAAGCACGTTCTCAAGCGCATGAGAGAGGATGACCTCCTTCGGCCCTACGAACGGTTGAAGGGCAGATTGAAACTGTGGTTCCTGAGCAAAGATGTTCCAATCTGGCGGCAGCCGTCTGGCATCTCTGCGATGCGCCCATCCCTGTGCCTCTGTAGGGAGGCACAAGAGTTTGACATCTTTCCACGATGCTTGCTCGTCCAGTTCAGCAAGGGCCGCAAGCAGATGCCCTAGTACATTGTATCGCTCGTCTTCTCCGCATTTCGCTATCCAGTCCTGGACTCGACCTCCTTGCCATTCGACTGCTAGCTCCTGCGGCGTTAACTCTTGGATTAAGGCAAGGCCTCTGAGGAACCGTGTCGCCCGCTCTCCTAATAGACGTGTGCTCGCCACCCGATCGCCGAATAATAAGCGTTGCTGGACCAAGCTATCGTCGAACGCGCGGATCAGAGGATTGGGAAGGATGCGTGCGTCCCGTGGAGCAAGGAATGTGAGAGAACCTCCATCACGAAACGGCGCAGGTAGGAATGGCAGGACTTCCAACTCCTTGTGTAGATGGTCCCGAAAGTCCGCACGCTCAAACCATTTATCAGCTTCAATATCCGGGCGGGTATGGTCTGGCAAAGCGGCGTAGCTGTGTTGCCAGTTGCCCTCGTTCCCCCGTTCCCTGCTAGTGAGCCAGGAAAGGTAGTAGCGGAGGAGACGTGGAATCTGTTTCAAGATTTCTTCATGCCACTCATTCCCCTCAATCTGCATTAACTCTCGCCGACTGATAACCAGGAGCCGGTCCGCCTGAACATGGAGACCAACAGGGAAAGTTACACCGGTCGGCAGGAGTGCAAAAGCAGACCCATGGTCTACCGGGATCGGAACGTCATATTCTCCGAGTTCACAGAAGAGGGCAACTTCTCGAGGTTGAGACACCTCGGCATAGACTCTCTCCTTTTCCTCTGGACTCGGGTTGATCTGGCGATGCTCAAGAAATCGTTTGATCGCAGCCCGTGAAGGTTGGTAGTTAGCCGAGAATAAAATCCAGCGGTGCCGCTTCTTCCCAGACGCATCCAACGCCTCTAGTATCACTCTTTTCCCCTGTCCATCGTCCAATGAAGTCTCTGACTGAGCTAAGAGCCATTGCTCACCGTTCCAGTCGATTTCTTCTATCTTCCGCCATGCGAGCAAAGCGAGTAGAGAGAAATCTTTACCAAACACATGTTCGAGATCGCTGAAGATAGGAGGAAGGTCTGGCAGGCGACCAGAGAGAACAAATCGGCTGTCTTCCCTGCTGACGGAGGAGCCACCTCACTATCCCACTTCGGAAGAACCGCTCCTATCCATTCGCGCTGTAAGTCGCCAAATTCTTCGCCTTTTATTGCTTTCACGGTCAAGCTGAACCGCCAAGAAGCGGACGAGATCTGGACCTGCTCGAAGCTCCGGAAAACAGCCTTGAAACCGATCCCCATAAAACCGACCGTGCCGCCCCCCTTTGAAGAGACACCACGAGCGCAGAGTGCTCTCACATCTTCTTCGTCGAATGGGCTGCCGTCGTGCTCGAAGACAAGCTTGTTATCTTCCTCAATGGTGATGGAGATTCGCTTTGCTCCTTCATCGACAGCATTCTGCAGCAGTTCTGCGACATAGAGCCAAGGATGCGGGAAAGTTTGTTGTAGGTCCCTCAAAGCTCCTTTGCCTTTCGGGTCCTCGTAAAATTGGCGATTCCGTTTGCAGAGGTCGTGCAAGAACGCTTGAGAGTCGAGCCATCCGGGCATATTGGCCCCTCCATGCCCCTGCTCTTGGGCTTTGTCCGCTTCACGTTGTAGAGTATTCGATTCCATCATCCTGAGCCTCTTAGCCTGATAGGTTCAAGATTTCCTATGCCTGATGTCTTCGACAAAGCCTGTATAGCGTGCGCTATGCGCACGCTCCTGCACTGGAAGTAATAGTTCATGGAAGTCCAAGCTTTACGCGCACCACGGTTCGCACTTCTTCCGCTGTCGTCATCGCTTCCTCGGCAGCTGGTCGATCCGCCCTTACCCCTGGATAGCGAGAGGCAATGCCAAAAACGCTCAGATGTGCAAGGCGCGGTTTCACTGGGTCCAACTCAGGGAGCAGACCACCACTGAGGTTGAGCAGCGCGATCAGATCATGAATACGTGGAAAAGCGAGGTTGTGTTCCTCTAGCCATGCCTTCAGATATTTTTCCGCGCATTGCTGCGCGTGAAAACAGACGGCCTCATGCACGGAATCAACGGCTTGCCCCTCCCGTCGAGCGACTTTCAGATCGCCTTCGGCTTTCTCAAGCCATTCCTGCGTTTCCGGCTTCATACAGTGTAACCCCTTTGGTCGCCACTTCCGTGGCGAACACGCCTTTGCGTCGCACGGCCGCCGCGAACTCTTCCGGCGCACGCACCACAATGTCTAGCGAAAAGGGGTGTTCAATCGCCGCCGCGATTTGCGCCGCCATACGCAACGGCGATTCTTCACTATCCATCACGACGAGGATATCCACATCGCTATCTTCCGTCGGGTGTCCATAAGCGTAGGAACCGAAGAGCACCACTTTTTGTGGATGAAACTGGTGGACAATTTGTCGAGCAACACGTTGGATACCTTCAAGGGTGACAGGCGGGAGTCCCGTCCCTTTTTTGCCCGTGCGGTTTTCATGTTCCGTTCGCATTCGGTTTCCTACGTCCATGTCGAAGCAATCGACACATTCAGACAATAGACATTATCCGAAATAAGGTTTTTGACGCAAATTTCTGGGGATTTTCCATTCCAAATCGTTATTTCGGATAATGTCTAATATGTCGAAATGTAGACGGTTTTTCGACATGTCGCGAGGTCCAGTTAAATGTTCTCATACAGTAGACATTATCGGAAATACCGATTTGACACTGAAAACGTTGGAAAATTTCCACCAAAACCCTTATCCCCGATAAAGTCTAGTGAAGCGAAACCTGCTCATCACCCAGGCTCACTTCCCTCATACA
>JANMSE010000205.1:0-2863 GCA_031389045.1 Deltaproteobacteria bacterium
CCACCTCAAGCCGTGGAGGCTCCACAGCCACAACCGAATCTGCCGTTACTTGAGGCACTGGCGCATGCGACTGGTGGGGCGCTGAATCCCGACGTGTCGTCACTGGTCCAGCCCGTCGCTTCACCGGAACCGTTCCCGTTGTTGCCCTATCTCATCCCGTTGGCGATGGTGTTGTATTTTGTGGAACTGTTGGTGAGGAGGATGGGGTGAACTTTTCCCCAGTCCCCTCTCCTGACGTCAGTTGCGCTAACAGCGCTTTTGCCTCTTGCAAATCCGCCGTATCGAAGCCTTCGGTGAACCAGTTGTAGACCGCCGCCAACCTACGGTGAGCCTCCGCCCCTTTGCCCTGTGCAAGCCACAGCCGCGCCAGACACATGGTCGCGCGCAGTTCCAACGATTTCGCCTCTTGCCGCTGGGCAATGGAGATGGCTTTCTGGAAGTACGCCTCGGCTTCGCCTTGGGGGTCGGTTTCTATTTTTGACTTTTGACTTTTGCCTTTTGACTTTTGCTTTGCCTGTTGCAGAGTCATCATTCCCTTGAGGCGATGCAGCTCCGCTTCATAAACACGCTCTCCACTGCTGTTCACCTTTTCCAGCGCCTCAACCAGAACGTTGAGCCCTTCCTCTGGGGAGCCAGCTTTTTCGCACCCCTCGGCCAGCAGTGAAAGATGATATGGCTTTACTAGCTCCATCCCCGCAGCCTGTTGGGCAGCCAGTCCCTGCCTTATCTGCGTCACTCCCTCTTCTGTCCGCCCCTGTTGGCACAGTGTTACCCCTTGATAGAGCCTCCCCATTCCCACAAACTGCGAGAACCCGTGCTCCTCACAGAGCGCCAATAGTGTTTCCGTCTGCTGTAGCGCCGCTTGCCTCTCCCGGCGCAGGAGATGGAATATCGCCGCGACAATGAGAGCCCACACTAAACTGAAAGGATGCAGCTCGCGGGCCAGGGTGAGGGCTTCGTCACTCTTCTTGAGAGCCTGGTCCGGATAGCCAAGCAACCAGAGAACCACAGAGGTAAAGGATAAGGAGATCACCCCAAAATCTTGCCCGTCACGCAAGGAATAAGAGCGGTGCTGTTGGGGATCATAAAGAGCAAGGCTGTGTCCGAGATGTTCGAGGGCTGGAGCTAGCTCTCCAAGGAAGAACAAGGTCATTCCCAGCCCTGTATGAGCCCTTAGGAGACGACCAGGGCTTTGGATGTTGTAGGCCGGGCTGAGGAGTTGCTCCCCCAACTGACGTGCCTGCTGCAGCTTCCCCTGCACAAGGTTAAATATCCACAGTCCGAGTAGCACCGGGAAGAGCTGAGGGATTTCTCCCGCCTGCTGACACAACTCCTGCGCCCTGGCGTAGACTTTTTCTACTTCCGGTGTGGCATAACCCTGGGTGACGATCAACGGAGTGCCTAAGGTAGTTTGCAGAATGAGTTCGAGCTGAAGTCGCTCAAGGTTGTCCGGCAAGGTCTCAAGTAATCGCAGTCCTTTGGTGAGGAGAATGATGGCATCCAGAGGGGCCGAACGCTGCAGGGCATTATTAGCGGCTTGCCACAGATACGGCACCGCCCGCCGGTAATCCTGTCCCTGTTCAAAGTGCATGGCAAGTTCAGCAGCGATCTCACTTGCACGGCTGCCATACGCGGCTTCTTTCCGCTCGCCGATCCGGAGATGCCATTGCTGCTGTTGCTCGATATTCACTCGCTCGTGCCATAAATGCTGATATAGGGCGTGGGTGAACCCGTACCTTGCCGCGGTGGTGCCATCGGGCCACGCGACAATACCGATTGACCGTAAAAACTGTTGCCGCTCTGCCAATCGCGCGCATCGCTCTCCAACCGAGACGACTTCCGTCTCCAAAGCCGCCGCGACAGCAGCTACCGAAAACTCCATCCCTGCTACACTGGCCGCTCTGAGCATCTGCTGTTCTTCCGGCTGGAGTCGTTCGCGTTGCCGCGCGACCAAGTGGCGGATACTCTCAGGAACCGCTGTCGTCAGGTGCTCGCTCTCCCCCTGTAACACCCAATGGTCATCCGCTTGGAGGATCACGCCCTGGGCAACCAGGTCATCTACCATGCTCACCAAAAAGAGTGGGTTGCCGTCCGTGCGGTGATAGAGCACCTTAGTCAAGCGCGGGGGAAATACGCTCTGCGCAAACCGCTGCCGCAGATACGCAGCCACATCATCTTCGCAAAGCAGCCCTGGCACAAGCTCTACGCCGAGCTTGTGAGCGAGCAGTTCATGCACCAAACTGCTCAGTGGGTGGCTATCGCTGAGTAGTTCCGTTGGACGGTAAGTCCCGAGGACCAACAGCCGCGACGGCTCTGGCCGTCGTGCCAGTATCGCTAACAAATCCAACGTGGATGCATCGGCCCAGTGCAAATCTTCCAAGACCAGCACGAGCGCGTGTTCGGCTGTCAGCACTGCAAGCGCTTCGGCCAGCTCGCGCAGCATCCGCTCACGCGTAGCGCCAAGCACTCGTGGCTGTAACGCTTGCAGTTCAACCGTACTGAGTAAAGCCGGCATCTGGGTGAGCCACATCGGTGCATGCTGGTGCAACAGCGCAATCAGGTACGCGCCTTCTGGGCCACGACACAGACGGCCAAGCGCATCAAGAATTGGCAGATATGCTTCTCCCGCCCCATAGTTTTCAACGCACTGTCCATATCCAATGAGAATCTGAGAGGTTGCGGCAACGTCAGCAAGAAAGGCGTTGACTAACGTGGTCTTTCCAACTCACCTTACGCGGAGCCCTGCAGTGCGGGGGAGAGGGTCTGTAAGGTGGCGAAAGCGGAGCGGAGCGCATTGACGTAGAGTTTGGACTTCAGGGCAAAATGATTGAGGTTGGTCCTCATCTTCAACCGCTCCAATTTG
>JANMSE010000253.1:0-4330 GCA_031389045.1 Deltaproteobacteria bacterium
GAGTCCGCATCGGCATCCATACCGGTCCCGTCGTGGTTGGCGAGATGGGCGGGGGAGCAAAACGAGAACAGCTTGCGTTGGGCGAGACCCCGAACCTTGCGGCGCGCATCCAGGGGCAAGCCGCACCCAATGAAGTGATGATGAGCGCGACAACCTATCGCTTGGTTGAGGGCTTGTTTGAGTGTGAAGATCGTGGACACCCCGCACTCAAAGGAGTCTCGACCCCACTGACGCTCTATCGGGTGGTCAAGGCGAGCCAAGCCCAGAGTCGGTTTGAGGTGGTGGTACGCAAAGGGCTCACGCCGCTCGTTGGCCGCGACCATGAATTGGGTCTCTTGCGCGAGCGCTGGGCGCGGGTGAAAGAGGGAGAAGGCCAAGTGGTGTTGCTCAGTGGGGAAGCCGGGATTGGGAAATCGCGTCTTGTTCAGGAGCTAAAAGACGCAGTGACCCGCGAGGGCGCGGTCCGGATTGAGTTCCGCTGTTCGCCCTATCATCAGCACAGCGCCTTCCATCCCATCCTCGACCACTTGCAGCGGCTCTTACAGTTTGCCCCGGAGGATGCGCCACAGACTAAACTCAGCAAACTCCGCCATGCCCTTGCCCAGTACCGGTTCCCGCAAGCGGAAACACTCGCATTGTTGGCCGCCTTATTGTCGCTCCCGCATCCGGACGATTCTCCGCCCATCACCGTGAGTCCCCAGAAGCAGAAGGAGAAGACGCAAGCAGCGTTCGTGGCATGGGTTGTGGAAGAGGCCGAGCGGCAGGCCGCATACCTGGTGTGGGAAGACCTCCATTGGATCGACCCGTCTAGTCTAGAGGTACTCACATTGGTCTTGCAGCAGGTGCCGACCAGCCGAGTCTTGGTCGTACTGACATATCGACCGGATTTCACGCCGCCGTGGCGTCCGCGAGCCCACAGTACGCAACTCACGCTCACGCGGTTGGGACGGCAGCACGTCACCGCGATGGTCAATGAAGTCACGGCCAAGGCAGTTTTGTCCGCCGAGGTCGTGCAGCAGATTGTCAGTCGGACTGATGGCGTCCCATTGTTTGTCGAAGAGTTGACCAAGACAGTCGTGGAGTCCGTTGGGTCCGTTGCGCCGAGCGACTCACCTTCACAGTTGGGGATTCCCACCACCTTACAGGATGCCCTCATGGCCCGGCTTGATCGACTGGGGGCGGCAAAAGCAGTTGCTCAACTCGGCGCGACACTGGGCCGGGAGTTCAGCTACGAAATCCTCCAGGCAGTCTCGCCAGTCGAGGCCACTGCGTTGCAGCAAGCACTCCAGCAGTTGGTCGACGCAGAACTGCTGTACCAGCGCGGCTTGCTGCCACAGGCGACCTATCTCTTCAAGCATGCGCTCATTCAGGACACGGCCTATCAGTCGTTGCTGAAAAGTCGGCGTCAGCAGTTACATCAGCAAGTGACGCAGGTGTTAGTGGAACGGTTTTCTGAGACCGTTGAGACCCAGCCTGAGCTATTGGCGTATCACTACACCGAAGCGGGCCTCAGCGTCCAAGCCATTCCTTATTGGCAGCAGGCGGGCCAGAAGGCTATTGAACGCTCGGCTCATGCGGAAGCTGTCGCCCATCTCACCAAAGCGCTGGAGCTGCTCAAGACTCTGCCGGACACTCCTGAGCGCATCCAGCAAGAACTCACGTTGCAAATCGCCCTCGGTACTTCGCTCCACGTCACTAAGGGATATAGAGGTCCCGAAGTGGAACACGCCTACACCCAGGCGCTGCAGCTTTGCCGCCAAGTAGGAGAAACCCCACATATCTTTCCTGTGTTGCGGGGACTGTACGTTGTCACTATGACACGCGGCGAACACTTAAAGGCGCGCCAGCTGGCAGAACAACTCCTCAGTCTAGCTGAACGCTCACAAGAGCCGGAACTCCTCGTCGGGGGCCATCTTACATTGGGACAGATGCTGTTCTGCTTGGGAGAATTTGCCTTCACTCTCGCTCACGCGGAACAGGGGCTAGCTCTGAGCGACCCCCAGCAGCACCGATACCAAGGCTGGGCTGGAGGACATCCCAGAACGCAATGTCTAGGTTATGCAGCCTGGGCCTTGTGGTTTCTAGGTTATCCAGATCAAGCTCTGAAGAGGAGCCAAGAGGCATTAACTTTGGCTGAAGGGTTGTCTCACTCCTTCACTCTGGCTACTGCCCTGCACACTGCTGCCCAGCTCCATCAGCTCCGTCGAGAGGCCGAAGCAACCCGAGAACGGGCCGAAGCAAGCATCGCTCTCGCAGCCGAGGGTGGCTTTGCTTTCGTCCTACCAGTGGACACTATGCTGCGAGGTTGGGCGTTAACTGAGCAAGGGAAGATAGACGAAGGGACGGCACAGATGCAGGAGGGGTTGACCGTCTTGCAGGCTGGGGGAGTGAAGTTCGCACGCCCGTTTTTTCTGACCTTTCTAGCTGAGGTGTATGAGAAAGTGGGGCAGATCGAAGACGGGCTAAGAGTACTGACCGAAGCGCTGAATGTGGTGCAGCAAACTGGGGAGCGTATGTACGAAGCCGAGCTATATCGACTGAAGGGCAAGCTGGCGCTTCAACAGTCCAGGACAAGTCTCGGACAAGTCTCGGACAAGTCTCGGACAGGTCAAGAGCAGTCCGAACCCCCTAAATCCCAAAGCCTAAATCCCAAAGCCCACGCCGAAGCCGAAGCGTGTTTCCAGAAGGCCCTCGACATCGCACGCCAGCAGCAAGCCAAATCCCTCGAACTGCGTGCCGCCACGAGCCTCGCTCGCCTGTGGCAGCAACAAGCAAAGCGGAAAGAAGCTCACCTGATGTTAGCCGAGATCTACAATTGGTTCACCGAGGGGTTTGATACGAAGGATTTGCAAGAGGCGAAGGCGCTGATTGAGGCGCTCAGCTCATGAACTTCGTGGGGCTAGCCCACTGCGAGGAATCAATGCTTCAATCGAGACGCCAGTGGGATATAAAAGAGAGCAGTCCGATGCGGAAAACTCCGCAAGGTGTAGCACACTCGATACCCCCCCACATTCAGATTTTGGCCACGCAGATCGGACGTCTGTTTCGCCCTGAGAAAGTGCTGCTGTTCGGCTCGCACGCATATGGGCGGCCAGCTTACGACAGTGACGTCGATCTCTTGGTCATTATGAAGACCAGGCTCCGCTCGGTCGAGCAAGCGGTCGCTATTCGTCAGGCCGTGCAATGTTCCTTTCCCTTGGATCTCATGGTAAGAACTCCGGCCCAGCTTGAAAAACGCCTCCGCCTTGGCGACTATTTTCTGCAAGACATTGTACGTAGAGGGATCGTTCTCTATGAAGCCGCTCACGCATGAATGGATAGAGAAAGCAGAGGAAGACTATCGTGTGGCCAAGCGGGAGCAACAGACACGGCCTGCCGCATACTCAGCCGTCTGCTTTCATGCGCAGCAGTGTGTGGAGAAATATCTCAAAGCGCTTCTGCAGGAACAGGAACTGGTCTTCCAGAGAACACACGATCTTGAGGTACTGATGAAGCTGGGACTTTCCTTTGTTCCAGCACTTGAAACGCATCGAGAGTCGCTACAGTGGCTGACCGCTTTTGCCGTGGAGGTGAGGTATCCAGGCATGAGAGCAAACAAAAAAGACGCAGAGCGCTGTGTCCAGATCGCTACCTCGCTCCGATCCCTCATACGCCGCCAGCTCAGCGGAAAGAAGAAACAGACCAGGAACAAAGCTCATGATGAAGTTTGATGAGATTCTGACACAGGTACGCCTCTTGTTGGAGCAGGAAGGTCGTGTGTCCTATCGGGCGCTCAAGCGTCGCTTCGATGTCGATGATGAATATCTGGAAGACCTCAAGGCCGAACTGATCGATGCCAAACGCTTCGCGGTAGACGAAGACGGGAAAGTATTGGTGTGGGTTGGGGCTTCGTCAGTTTCGAGTTCCGAGTTGCGAGTTCCAAGTTCCCCGCAGCCTCCCGCTCCGCAGACTCCGAACCCCGAACTCCGAACTTCCCCATCCCCCACAGTTGCCAGTTCCCAATCTGCAACGCCCACACTCCGAACTCCGCACTCCGAACTGATTGCCGCCGAGCGTCGGCAACTCACAGTGATGTTCTGTGACTTGGTGGGCTCCACCGCATTGTCAGCGCAACTCGACCCCGAAGAACTACGCGAGGTGGTACGTGACTACCAACAAATCAGCGCCGCCGTGATCGAACGCTTTGGCGGGCACATTGCGCAGTATCTGGGCGATGGCATCCTTGTCTATTTTGGCTATCCAATAGCGCACGAGGATGATGCGGCGCGCGCGGTGCGGGCAGGATTGGAAATTGTTAGGGCAATCAGGGGTCAGGTTACGGGGGACAGGT
>JANMSE010000280.1:0-3136 GCA_031389045.1 Deltaproteobacteria bacterium
GAGCCGCATGCAACGGCAACGCAGTGGCAAGGGGCCGGTCTCACTCATTGATCCAGGGGAAACGCTGCATGAGATGCGGCTGTTCAAGTCGGCGGGCGAACTGGAGATCATGCAGCGCGCGGTCGCCGCCTCGACCGCGGCTCATCACGCGGCGCTCACGCAGACCCGCCCCGGCATGTATGAGTATGAAATCGAAGCCGTGCTCGAATTTCACTTCCGTCGCATGGGAGCCGCTGGTCCCGCCTATCCCTCGATTGTGGCCTCTGGTGCGAACGCGACGATCCTGCACTACATCTCCAACGACTGCCAAATGAAGGACGGCGACTTGTTGCTGATTGATGCCGCCGCGGAGTTTGGCTGTTACTGTTCCGATGTCACCCGCACCTTCCCGGTCGGCGCGCGCTTTTCCCCTGTCCAACGCGACGTGTACTCCCTGATCCTCAGCGCGCAAAAGGAAGCCATCGCCATGACCAAACCTGGCGTGCGCTTTGATGACATCCACCAACGAACAACGGAAATGTTGATTGATGGGCTCCGGAAGTTCGGGCTGCTGAGTGGCGACACCAAGGAAATTATCGAAAAAGGGGATCACCGCAAGTTCTACATGCACCGCACCAGTCACTGGCTAGGGATGGACGTGCATGACGTGGGCAAGTACAAGATCGGCGAGGAATCGCGGATGCTCGAACCTGGCATGGTGCTGACCATTGAGCCTGGCCTGTACATCGCCGAGGATGCCGAGGGGGTGGACGCGCGGTATCGTGGCATTGGTATTCGTATTGAAGATGATGTGCTGGTCACCGCCGATGGACACGAGGTGCTGACGAAAGCGATTCCCAAGGAAATTGACGACATCGAAACTATACGACAAGGGGCATTAGGATGAGACAATATGTGTGGATAGGCATGGTGGTCTGTTGGTTGGGGTTGGCGGCCAGTGGCTGCACGGTGAAACAGCAAGAAAGCGTGCTGGGGTCGATTGGCACCGTGATTCCGGGCAGCAAAGGGTCAATGTTCGGTGACGGCACTCCTGCCGCGAGCGCGCCGACACCCCAGGCCGTGGTCGCCGCCCGCGTCGAGATGGCGCAGACCGACGCGCAGCTCGTGTTGAACACGATGCAGCGGGCGATGAAGGATAATCCCACACCGTTTCAAGAGTGCCTGAACGAATCGCGTTGTCAGCTCGCGCTCAAGGCCCATCTCATCAACCTGCAGGAACAAGCGGTCAGCACGCTGGAATTACCGCCGGTGTATGATCGGTATGATCTGAAGCGGGGGAAATGAGTAATTGAATCATTTGCTCATCGGATCATTGAGTCATTGATGAAAATAATTCTTCAATCGCTCAATCGCCCGATGACTCAATGGCTCAATTCCTCAAGCAGCGCTTTCTCCTTCAGTACAGCCTCCATCCAACCGCACACGATGACACTACGCAGGCTTATACCCATGCTTCCGCAAATACTCCAGAATCGTCTGCTTCTCCTCGACCTTGAGCGGCGCAACCCCGCGGCGTGACATCTCTTGCTCCATGCGGGTGACCATCACGATCCACATTTCCGGGGTCAGCAGCGTGGGACCATACAGGCGGTGACATTGGGAGCAGCGCTGTTGATAGAGCCGCGCGGCGGGGGATTCTGGTTCAGGCAGTGAGGCGTTGCAGCCGCTATTACTCGCGATCACAAGCAGTAGGAAAAGGGTTACGAACGAGTTCCACCGTGCGCTCCACACAAATGCTCGCATCTCGCCCTACGTCGCGAACTCTTCGCGACAGACCGCTTCTTGCCCCGGAATGTCTTCCACCATCACTTCAATCGTCTGGATGGTATTGCCGCGCGCTTCCTTGAGTCGGTCTCGCAGACGCGAGAGCAGATAACGCGCGATTTCTTCCGAGGACGAGTGGACAAGCGGCAACAGACACACATCCTGACGCGGGAAAACGAACGAGGTGCCATCTTCACACTGCACCGTCACTTGGATCGCATTTGCTTCAATCCGCAGGCAATCACTCTGTTGGGGAAGCAAGGTCGAGAAGTGCAACCGCGCGCATTCTTCCTCGGCCACTTTTTTCAACACCAGAAAATCCACGACATAACCGTCCGGCCCGACTGGGCCACTGACCGTGACTTTGACTTGGTAGGTATGGCCATGCAGCGGCTCACGAAATCCGCGAAAGGCAATGAAGTGCGCCGCCGTGAACCGGAGATGCTCCTTGCCAATGGATACTGAAAAGATACTCATAGCGGTGCTCCACTCCTGTTGGACGTTCCTTAGTGCGTACTGAAAAAATCGCTGAGCCCGCCGCGTGCCAAAGCGGTTTCGGCATCGCCAAACGCTTGATGATACTGTTCACGCGAGAAAGTCGTGACCACCAAGAACTGCTCTCGCTCCACGGCGAGACGCTGAGTCAGTTGCTCTCGGAGCTGAGTCACCAGCGCGGGGTCTTCGTGAGTCGGGAGCAGGTCACGCACATTCACACCGTGCCTCCCGCCAAGCAGACACGACAGAAAGTAGGTCAGTTGGTCCTCGTTGGGTTTGCGTCTCCAGGTTTCATTCATGTTCATCACCGCGGGTATGCCAGTTTCTTGCCGGACCGCGATGACGTCGTCGGCTCCCGTTCCCTCGATCCCAGGGGCAAGGAAGATCAACGCACATCCCTCGTCATCAAGTCGCACAGGATGCGGAATATAGTGTGGCGAGGTGAAGCTCGTGAGCGCCCAGAGGCGACGACGATACGCCACGCGCTCATGTCCCACTTCCTCGTGAAGCGCCCACAAAAAGTCCGCCAGCGACTTCCCCTGTCCCCGCGCCAGGATCGCCAACTGGTACATGGCGATGGCACTGTACCCCTCGCGTTTGACGAGACTGGAGAAATCCTCAATCTCAACGGTCAATGCCAGCACCTCGACTTCTCCCGTTGGCGTTGTCGTCGGCGCCATCGTGCGGCCCGTTAATGGCCACTGTGGCGATTCCACATCGGTCGCGAATCGGTCGCCATAGCGAGAGAGTTTGGCGAACCCCCGTCGGCACTCACGCAACGCCACGATCGACGCGGCCTTGACGGGCACCGTGCCAGAGAACGAAAGGCCCTGCCCGCTCATCAGCGAGCCGTGACCAAGAACCGTGATCTCCATAC
>JANMSE010000305.1:0-19295 GCA_031389045.1 Deltaproteobacteria bacterium
TACAAATTTTTTTTAAATCTTTCTCTGCCTCTTTTAACCGCTTTTTTTTTTTGTGGGGTTTGTTTACGCGTCTGCTAAACAAACCCCCCCTCCATCACCTCGTTAGATCATTCAGTCCATATCAGAGATTACGCTTTCAAACTTCCATCCCGAAATGTTCTCTAGACCGCGTGCCAGGTAATCATGTCTAATGGGCGCAAATATATCGGCCCCGTAAGACGCTGCTTTCGTGATCGCGATTCTAGCCCGCTCCGCAAGAGATTCCCACCACTGTGGACGCATGGCCATGTTCTCACAGTTTAATATGACAAGCCGAAAGAGGTGATCTCCAAGTTTTCTATCCTCGTAAATCCTTGTTGCTAAGGACTTCATGAAGGGCACGCATGCGCCTGAACTTTCAGAGAGCCAGGCAAAAAGGATACCCCACCCCTGATCCATCGGGACAAACGAAAAAGTTAGCAAATCAAGTGTGGTACTATGATCGCTTAGATCTTGCAGCTGCCTACCTAGGAAATCGAAGTCTGGGAAAAACAACCCAGAAAACACCACTGATGGTTTCTGGTCAGTACAAAAGATCACTGACTTGATGTCAGAGAACGACCGCGCGCTCAGATATTCATCATATCTTCTTTTTTGGCTGAGCAGGTTGTTAAGACCGAACTCTGTGCTTCGTCGCATGTCGTCAAATAACTCATAGAGAGCCGCTTGCCCTCGGTTTCTCTCGGCTTGCTTTTCCAGTAAGATCAAAGCGTTTTCCTTGACGAACACCTCTCTACACAAGGCGCGGTATGCATAGAGAAGTATCTGGTGTTGCGTGGGTACCAGCGAGACCGTATCAATCGGCTCAAATACTTGGCTGTCATGTTTCTCGCAGAAGCCGCGAAATGTAGAAACCGTATCAATGCCCTGCTTTGTATATGTCACTCCACCGCGACTGCGTTTGATATCCCCAAAATTACTGGAGTTCGCATAAACATGACCGTTATTGGCGATCAGAGACAAGGTGCCATTCTTCTGAATTGAGTGTGCATCGATTACTCTGGAACATCTACTACCAGCATCGTAATGTAAACAGCGCCCCTTCCGTTTCAGTTTCTTGCGCTCAGATAAGTATAAGTCCAAGTCGAAGTTATCTGGGCGTTCCAACTTCACTGGCCCGTGGGAGGACTTCCCGTCCTTTGCCCCACCAAAAAATACCATGGCGATTCCGTTCTCCTGAGCGTGCTTGTATTGCTCTAGACCGAGATCTTTCCCGGTGAAGTCGTCCTGCGTAGTTTCAGTCGGGGGAACCTCAACCTCGACGATATCCCAGTTATATCGCCGAACATAGAAGTTGGCTTTCGCAAGGGCTGATTGCGGAGTATCGTCGCATACCCAGCAGAATACCAAGGCTCCCTCGACATCATTGACGTGCGGGTTATTGGGGGTTGGAGCGACACGTAGAGTTAAGTAAAACGTTGCCATGCATTTTCCAGAAGACCTAACTTAATGATATACAGCGTATAGAGGCTCTACCAATAAATGGATCGCACCATTCGTAGATGTTTCTCTATAGCGGTATAGGGCGCATCGTTATGCATATAGAAAGCCGCTCCTATCTACATCTCCCGTTTTTGTTCGTCAAAGTCCATTAGCAGTTCGCCAATCTTCCGCAACTATCTGCGTTTACCTTCACTGAATGAGGCCGTATACTGCGTTTCACCTTGCTTCCTTATCGAGGTAACGTGTGCTTGATGTACGTATCGAAAAAATCCTGACGGACTTTACCCACGAACTTTGTCAGTTGCTCGGAGAAGAGCTGATCACCGTCGCGCTGTATGGAAGCGCCGCCGGAGTCAATTTTGTTCCAGGGGAGTCGGACTTCAACATTGCAATTGTCGTCAAAGAAGTACGTTTCGAGATCCTGCAAAAACTCCAGCCCCACATGGTCGCCTGGCATACGCGTGGTTTCGCCGTCCCTTTGGTCATCGACCGTGAGTTTTTCCACCGCGGTGGCGACGTTTTCCCCATGGAGTTCTCCGACATCCAGAGACATCACCATCTCCTGTGGGGAGAAGATGTCTTCCAGACCCTCACCATCAGTTCGCGACATGTCCGTTTTCTCGCTGAATATGAGGTTCGTAGTAAATTGCTCCGCTTACAGGCTCTTTATTTTGAGCGAGCCGATGACCCACAACGACTGCGGCAGGTGATACTCGATTCGCTGAAAACGTTTCTCACGTTGATGCGTCACCTCCTTCATCTTCACGGTGATTCCGGCGCGCAACACTATGCCGAGGTCTTGGCGGATTTTGAACATCGCTTCCAGGTTACGTTTCCGCGAATGCGGCAGTTGGTCGCCATTCGCACGGGAAAGAGGGCATGGCCAGAGGAACCAACCTCCGTTTTCTTTCATGACTATCTCTCTGATGTTCAGCACCTTGTCAGAGTGATCGACCGCCTGCCAAGCAGCGAGCCCTCAGGCAATGCGCAACGCTAAATCAGACCCCAGAACATTCGGACACTGTTGTAACGGCATGGAGACTTTCTCCGTTCGATCTCGTGTAACCCGATTGAGCGAATTTCTTCTCGTTATCCTGCTCCTTCTGGCTCCGCTCCGAACCGCAGGGGAGGAGGTTACGATCCCTCCTTCTCAAGGATTTGTCTCCGACTTTGCTGGCGTTATCGACCAGTCTACCCACCAACAACTGACGAATCTGATCCGGGAACTACAAGAAAAAACCAGCGCGGAAATCGCCGTTGTCACTGTCGAAACCACGCAGCCCCTCACTGTTTTCGACTATGCGCTGAAGATTGCCGAAACCTGGAAACCCGGCGCGAAAGGCAAGGACAATGGCGTGGTGTTCCTGGTGGCGACCAAGGATCGCAAGGTGCGCATCGCCACCGGCTATGGCGTCGAAGGAATTTTGCCCGATGGCAAGATTGGTGCGATTCAAGATGCGGATATTGTCCCATACTTCAAACGAGGCGATTATAGCCAGGGCATTCTTGCCGGGACGCAAGCTCTTGCTCGTGAGATCGCCAAAGAGCACGGCGTTAGCCTGACCGGACTTCCTGCGCCTCGTGGCAGAAGCCATGACGCGAAGCCTGTTAATCTTCCGACCCTGTTAATTATCCTTTTTATCATTCTGGTCATTTTCTCCACCTTGAGTGGGAGAGGTGGATCACAGTATTTTCGCCAGAGTAACAGGAGAGGGAGATATGATGGTGGTGGTTATGGTGGAGGAGGATTCGGTGGTGGCGGCTTTGGCGGCAGTGGTGGTGGGTTCGGTGGGTTCGGTGGAGGTGGCCGAGATTTCGACGGTTTTGGCGGTGGGAGTTTTGGCGGTGGCGGCGCGGAACGAGATTGGTAAAAAAAGCAAATGGATCGAAGCCTTGAAGAACCCATTTGCTTTGGACAGAATATCTACCAGTGAGATTTCTTAATCTGACGGAGAAGAGAGGATTACTCTATGCGTGTCGCTATGGTCATTTCTCGGCCTATTCTGTTGGTCCTTCTAAGTGTGGGATTGAGTAGCTGCGGCTACAATTCGATGGTGTCAATGAAAGAAACAGTGCAGTCGGCCTGGGCACAGGTCGAAAACCAACTGCAAAGACGCAATGACCTGATCCCCAATCTCGTCGAGGTCACCAAAGGATATGCCGCTCACGAGAAGGAGATTTTCGAGAACATTGCCAATGCGCGCAGCAAACTCATTGGTGCCGGGTCTCGTGTCGAGCAAATCGACGCCGCCAACGAAGTCTCCTCTGCTCTTTCTCGTCTCTTAGTGATCTCGGAAAACTATCCCCAACTGAAAGCTGATGCCCAATTCGCCCGGCTCTCTGATGAACTCGCCGGCACTGAAAACCGCATCGCCACCGAACGACGGCGCTATAACGAAGTCGTGCAAACGTACAACACCTACATCAAGAGTATTCCTGCCGTTGTGTACGCCGGCTGGCTCGGCTTCGCGCAAGAGAAGTATTTCGAGGTCCCGAAGGAAGCGCAGCAAGTGCCAAAGGTGAAGTTTTGAGGTAACTCCCCACTAACCCACCGTCTCCCTTCCAGAAGCTGCGCACGGTGTCGCGATACTCCGCGTTCCATTCCGCCCACAATGCTGGAAAATTTCCGACCTGATACCCGCCTTCTCCCAAGTCCCACGGCTCAGCAATCAACTTCACTTGCGACAGCACCGGGTCTTGCTGGATGATATCAAAGAACGCACCGAGTCGGTCCACGGCGTGCAGTTCGCGTGCAAGAGCGGCAGCCAGGTCAAAACGGAACCCGTCGACGTGTATCTCCAGCACCCAGTAGCGGAGGCTGTCCATAATCAATTGCAAGACACGCGGGTGCGTCATATCGAGCGTGTTGCCACAGCCAGTGTAGTCCATGTAGTAGCGGCGGTTGTCCGCCATCAAGCGGTAATACGCGGCATTATCAATCCCGCGGAAACAGAGCGTCGGCCCGAGCTGACTCCCTTCGCCAGTGTGGTTGTAGACGACATCCAAAATCACCTCGATCCCCTCACTATGCAGGGTTTTGACCAGGGTCTTGAACTCGGTCACCTGCTGGCCTACCACGCCACTGTTTGAATAACGAGCGTCCGGCGCCAAGAAGCCGATCGAATTATACCCCCAGTAGTTATTGAGCCCGCGGTCCACCAGATGTTTGTCATCAACGAATTGGTGCACGGGCATCAGTTCCACCGCGGTGATACCGAGTGAGTGAAGGTAGTCAATCACTTCTGGACACGTCAAGCCGGCATACGTTCCCTGCAACTGTCGCGGCACATCCGGGTGGCGTGCGGTGTAGTAGTCCTTGATAGAGTACAGGCTGCCGGAGTAGCCAGCATAATGGAAAGAGTTAATAAAGACGCAGTCGAACCCCAGGCGCTGTGCGCGCTCCAGATGAGGAGTCCACCGCGGCAGCGGTCCAGCCAGGAGGGGAAAGAGATTATAGATACGCGGGCCGGGGGGCCAGTTTGTGGGAGTGCTCATTGGATCACCTGAGCATGTTGGCTTCCTATTTGACTTTCGTCACTGGTTGATCCGGATGGGCAGGGTTGGGGACAAGGCGCTGACAATCGACAAACAGGTCCAGCTTTTCCAGCACGGCCTGCCCAATCAGCATTTCATCGCCCAACACTAAGGCTTCTTCCAACGTAGCTCTCCCTTGCAGATCAATAACAAGCGGTTCGGTAACAGGTACGGCTTCTTTACGACCATCGGCATACTCAACCACGCGTTGACCACGTATCGCCAGCCCGAGACTGTCCACAACCTGCTGTGGTAAAACTGTCCGTACCGCTCCGGTATCGACAAGCGCATCCGCTTCATAGGTTCTGACCTGTGCTAGCGTAAGCATCCCTCTTCGGACCAGGGCTTCATCTACTGCATTCGTCAGTTTCGCTTTGACGCGAACTTTTCCTATAAATAACCTCACGGTATCTCAATCGGAATGCGCCGACTGGCGATCCCTCTCGGCGCGGGCATACTGAGTTCCAGCACCCCATCGTGCGCACGGGCAAGGATGTGGTCCGCGCTCACCCCTTCGGGCAGTGGCAGGGTGCGCTCGAAGTGATTGGCCTGGACGGAAGCAAAGAGGCCCGGCGCTTGCTCTGGCGGTGTCGTTCGCGTGCCCTTGATCACAATCTGATTGCCAACCACGAGCACCTCGACATCCTGTGGAGCAAATCCAGAGAGCGCCACCTTGAAGATCAACGTCTCCCCCTCCATTGAGATGTCCACGGTTGAGTCCCACCCACTCGGGCGTAACCAGCCCGGAAACACCTGCTCCCAACTACTCACGAAACGTTTGAACATCGCGTCGAGATCCCCCCACCGCGGCGAAGAGTCCTCAGAAGCTGAGTGTGGGATCGCGGTTGTCGCCGCGGTGTCGATCCCGTTGCCCGCTACTTGCTGCTCTTTTCCCCACAGGAAGGTCAGCAAATCCTTGAGGTGCGCACGCCAGCTCGTCCAGTTATGTCCACCGGTCAGTTCCTGAAAGAAACAGGGACAGTCTTTCGCTTCGAGGAGCGGCACCAGGCGATGGTGAGCCGGAATGAACTGCGGTTCGTATTTGCCGACATCAAAGTAGAAAGTGATGGGAACACGAAGCTTGTCCACTAGGGAGGCGAGCGACCGCGGTTCATCCCAGTGGTTTTGCAGGCTCGACAACCGCTTCCGCAGCTCCGAGACCAAACCGGACGCGCGATCGCCTTCCAGGAGAAAGAGCGCACTGGATTGACCACCCACTTTGGAAAAGAGATGAGGACGAGAGAGCGCAAGGTAGGTCGAGATCAATCCCCCCAGGGAAGCGCCCATCACTCCACGCGCCTCGCGTCGCGCCAGCGTGCGATAACGGCGGTCAATATGCGGCACCAGTTCCTCCTCGGTGAAGCGCCCATATTCTTCGTTGGCCCAATACTCACGCCCACGATCAACTGGGTCCACCATCACCGCGATGAGCGGAGCAACTTCCTTACTGTGGATCAGATTGTCCAGCACGGTCGCCAGCAGTGCGCGGGTGAGATACTCCCCACCATCGTGCACGTAGAGCGTGGGGAACCGCGCCGCTCCCTCCGTCGCGTAACTCGGAGGAAGATAGAGATAGACACGGCGGCGATTGTTCAACACTTTGCTCTTGAAGTCGAACTCTTCCACGCGGCCATGCGCGATCGCTGGATTCACTTCGAGTTCCGGCGGATCGTGGAAATCCCCCACCACGAAAAAGGAGTTTTGTTCCCCTACCCCGTTGTCGATGATGTTCGGACAGAAGGGATCCGTCATCCACTCGCCGTCCACGATGAACTTATATTCGACCCGCACCGGCCCGCGGAATTGCAGCGTACAGTACGAAATCCCAGTACCTCGTAAGGGCGTCATGTGGAGACCACGCCGATCCCATTGGTTAAACTCGCCGCTGAGTCCTGCCTGGCGTGCTTCAGAATCATAATAGACGAAATGAGCGGAGTCGCCGTCAATCATCGGCGCGCCCACGGCTTTGAGCACCTGCAGAAATCGATCTACTTCTTCCTGAAGGGTGGACGCGGGCGCCTCCTGTAAGCGCCGTCGCCAGGTGGGAAAGGTCGGAGCCGCTTCTTCACGTTGGGTTTCCATAGTCGTCAGTTCCTTTCTCTCACTATTGCTGTCCGACGTTCCGTTATCGTGGCGACCGTTCAGCGGAGAGAAACTTGACCTCACGACGCAGCCCTTCATCAGTGGTGTACTGTTGAATCAGTTCACGCAGACGACCGACATGCTTATCGGTACTCTCGATATTGGCCGGGAACCCGAGTTCGGTCATGTTACTCGAGGAGACGAGCAGTTCGCGCATGAAATCCAGCTCCGAACATTCCAGTTCCCAGGTGATGCGAAACGCCTGGTCTAACGAGGGACTTCCCTCCGCTTGCCGATGGTACTCCGCCACCCGCGTCACCAGGGATTCGATGATCTCCACGGGTAACAAAAAGGACTTCGCTTGAAACACCCCGGAGAAGAGTCCTTTATTGACGGCCCGAATGAGCGCGGCGTGCCCGCCTTCTTCGAGCGCCATCGCACTCCAGAGAGTTCGTAATTCTGGATTCTGCCCAAACCTCGTCGCGAAGTTCACGTAGATTTCTCCCACTTGGGTTTCCATTGTGGCGTGGGTCTCTAAAATCTCCGTCAGCGGGGGGGAAATCGTCGTAGCGGAAGCAGTGTCCGTTTTTTCTTCGGGGGTCATTGCTATGTCTCCTACAGCCTCAGTCGTCGTGCCGGGCCGCCTCCCTTATACAAGAGCAGACTGCGCTGTCAAAGTCGGTGGCGACATTGCACCGCAAGACGGTTCCGCCCCATCTGCTCAGTTCAGGGTTTACGCGGCTCTTCTCCGCGCCGAGTGATTTCACTTTATGTGAAGGTCGCATCCAAAAATCCGACCTGCTCCGGAGACAACCGCCAGCCGGAAGCCTGGCAATTTTCCTCAATGCGTGCCGGCGTGTTAGATTTCGGGATGACAATGACATTGGGTCGTGAGGTGCACCAATTCAGTGCTACTTGCGCCAAGGTTTTCTGCGTGTAGGTAGCCACCTGTTCTAAGGCTTGCATCCGCCAACTCCGTGAGAACCCAGCCCTGGTTGCCAAACGTCCATCATCTAACGGCGTATACGCAATAATGGTGATGCGCTGCGACAGACAGTAAGGCAGCAACTCTCGCTCGATCTCGCGCCGGTTGAGATTGTATAAAACTTGGTTGGAGACGATGGGATATTTGCTCATCGCGTCCTGAGCTTCACGCAGTTGCTGAACGGAGAAGTTGCTGACCCCGATGTATCTGATGAGACCACGATCCACCAACGCTTCCATGGCGCGCATGGTCTCCTGAATCGGGGCAGACAAGTTGGGCCAGTGGATCTGGTAGAGATCAATACAGTTGGTATCCAACCGCCGCAGACTGGCCTCCGCCGCCCGCAGCACGTCATCGTAGCGGAGATGGTCCGGCGACACCTTGGTGGCAAGGAATACGCGGTCGCGGAGATCTTTGACCGCTTGGCCGACCATGTCCTCTGTGCCGTACATCTCAGCGGTGTCGATGAGGAACGCTCCCAGCTCAACCCCACGACGCAGGGGTTCCACCCCACCGCTATATTTCCAGACGCCTAGTCCAATCTCCGGAATCATCACGCCAGTGTTGCCCAGTGGCTTCAGTTCCATAAAAAGCCCCCTCCTTCGCAAAAGAAGATTGCCGCTCTCCTTTCTTGCGCTACGTAGCGAACTCCAGTCAGCTTTGCCTAGCACAGGCGGGTGCCGCGCGCAATTTTCTCGCTCGGTTCGGAGTGACACCGGCGAGTTGCTGCTGAATCGTGAGCGAAGAAAAATACTTTCGTCGCGTCCAGGTGGTGAGCACCGTTCCACCACCGTCCCGTGACGACCTTTGCTCCCAAACCGCCGTGCGCGTATATCGGCTGCGGGAAGGCACGCCGGGGACGGACGCATGAGGTTCTGTCAACGTCGGGTTCGCGGCGGTTGCTATTCCAAAAAGTAGAGAGTAATAGGGGGAAGCACAGCGAAAGGACAATGAGCACATGTAGTGTTATTGGCCTTCCTGTGGAGGTGAGTAACCTCATCGTGAGAGGGAACCGGATAAGGAGGACACGTCGTGATGTACAAACAATCAGTGCTTGCCCTGGTCTTTGCCCCATTGTTGTTCGCTCCCCTGCTCGCACGCGGGGATGACATCGCTGAGGTGCGCGCGGTATTCGAGAAGGATATCCAGCTGTTTAACGCCCAGAACAGCGAGGCCTTTTCCGGCTCAGCGCATGAAGATGTCGTCTTGTTCGGCATTCTCTCGCCTTTCGCGACCAAGGGGAAAGAAGCTCTCCAGCACCTCGTGCAAGGATACTTCGCCGATCACGCCCGCATTACGTTCAGAATGGTCAATCCTGAATATTTCATCCTAAATACGAGCGCAGTGGCGTGGGGAGCCTTTACGATTACCGAGTACCCCAAGGTTGGGCCTCGGGAGACCATCCACGGACGCTACACCTATACCTACACCAAGACCGACGGGAAGTGGCAGTTGGTCGCCCTACATCTGTCTCCACTGCAAGGCTACTAAGCTCCTCATCAAGAGCAGGAGACAACAACCCGAAGGAGGGATTCGTATGCGCTACAGACACGTGGCCTCTCTGATAGGTCTATTCGTTCTCTGCCTGGTTTCACGCGTGCACGGCCAAGACCTGGCTGCGCTGAAAGCCGGCTTTACCGCGGAAATCGACGCGCTCAACGCACGCAACCTGAACGCGACCCTGGCCCCGGTCGCGGACAACGTGATTCTCTATGGGATATTCTCTCCCTTCCCCATCCTCGGAAAGGAGGGCTACCGTCAGACGGTGCAGGAGTATTTTGACAATTATGAGCAGGCCGTGCTTACTCCGATTGAGCCTGAATTTCGAGTGGTTGGCACGACCGGGGTCGCGTGGGGAAATTTTCGTATAGCCACGAAGCAAAAGAGCCAGTCCTTTGATTACGCTGACGGGCGTTACCTGTTCACATATGCGCAGGGAGCAGGAAAGTGGATTATTATCAGTATGCACTATTCCTTATTGCAACCGCTGCTGCGGTAGGCGAACGAAGTGTGATCCGCGCTCGAACGGATTCGATCCCTACCTTGTTATTGTGTGCCAATCATGGCCTCTACAAAAACCGGGGTCACGAGATGTCCCGCGGCATGAGCGATGTCCGCTGCTTCCGCCATGCGAAATCCGTCCGCCGGAGTCTCGCAGCGCAAACACTGGCGAAAAGCCGATTCGTAGAGGAAGCGCTCTTACACGGTCAATTGATACCGCCCCTCGTCCGCAGCCTTCTTTATTCCTCTTGACCGCTCGACCACGCGGACGTAAGGGTACGGCATGAAGCCGTTGTCGTTTTCGAGTTTGCGGGTGCGCCTCCTGTTCCTCTTTGCCGTGGCGGTGATCCCAGCGCTGGGATGGATATTCCATGTGCATGTCGAACAACGCGGATTGGCGGCAACCGAGGCGCAGGACAATGCCTTGCGCCTGGCCCAGCTCGCGGCCGCACAGCAAGCCCAGTTGATCCAAGGGACACATCAATTACTGAGCGTGTTGGCCCAACTGCCAGCGCTACGTGAGGGCAATGCGACAACGTGTACAACGCTCGTGACCAACTTACTCAAACGGTATCCCACCTACGCCAACCTGGGAGCCGACCGGTTGAATGGCGACGTTTTTTGTAGTGCGACCCCGTTGCTCCACCCCCTGAATGTGGCCAACTATAGCTGGTTTCAACGGGTGCTCCGCACTCGGGATTTCACCGTCGGTGAATATCAGAAAAGTCTCCTCTCCAACGAATTTGTCTTGGTGCTCGGGTATCCCATCCTTGATGACAGCGACCAAATACAAGGGGTCGTTGCCGCGTCACTTAATCTCGACCGTCTGAATCAGATGGCGACACAGGTGCAGTTGCCCCAGGGGGCGACCTTAACCGCGCTTGACCGTAACGGAACTATCCTGACCCGCTCCCCTGACCCCCAGTGGATAGGCCGGGTACTGCCAGAGTCGCCCCTCGTTAAAACCATACTGACGCAAGGGGAAGGGACGACGGAAGTGGAAGGGGTAGACGGTGTCCGGCGGCTCTATGCGTTCACCCAAGTCCGCGAGGCACAAGAGGTCGGGCTCTACGTCAGCATTGGCATCCCCACAGAGGTCGCTTTTGCCGCCGCTCACCAACGCCTCATCAACGCCTCATCCGTGACCTCATCATCTTGGGAGCGATTACCCTGCTCATAATCATGGCGGTATGGATTGGCAGTAACGTCTTGGTTTTACGTCCAGTGAACGCACTGCTGCGGGCCACTGAGCGGCTCCGCGGGGGAGACTTGAGGGCACGGACCGACCTCCCACACGGCGATAGCGAATTGGAGCAATTAGCAGCGGCGTTCGACGAGATGGCCTGGACTCTTAGCCGGCGCGAGACCGAACACCAGCGGGCGGAAGAAACCCTGCAAATGCTCTCGCGCCGGCTCTTGGAAGCACAAGAAAGTGAACGCCGCGCCATCGCCCGCGAGCTGCATGACGAACTCGGCCAGGCGTTGCAGGCCTTGAAAATCAACTTACAGACGGTCCAGCGGTTCCCCAAGGAAAGTGCCCAACGTGTGGAAGAAAGCATCGCGATCGTGGATCACACGCTGCAACAAGTACGCACCTTGTCCGTCGATTTGCGCCCCTCGCTCCTTGATGACTTAGGGTTGGTCATCGCGTTGGAGTGGTATGTCGATCGACAGGCGCAGCGGGTTGGGTTCGTCGGACATTGTGTCGCAACCCCGCCAGACCTCCGGGTGGACCCCACAGTGGAAATCGTGTGCTTCCGGGTTGTGCAGGAAGCGCTCACCAATATCGCATGACATGCGCAAGCCAAACAGGTCTGGGTCGATGTACAACGCCGCGAGCAGGCGCTCGTCCTTCTCATCCGGGATGACGGGATTGGCTTTGATGTTCCTGCGGCGCGCGAGCGAGTGATCCACGGCGACAGTTTCGGATTACTCGGCATGCAAGAACGCGTCGAGCTGGCCGGAGGGCAGTTTGAGATACGGTCCACCGCGGGGCGCGGCACTGAGATTCACGTCCGCTTTCCACTGCCCCAGGTTCTTACCGCCAACACACAACCTCCAGTTCCCAGTCAACTGGCACCCTCCGTATGAAACCGAAACCGATTCGCGTTGACCCATTGACCCGTTGACTCTTTTCCCCTCTTCCAAGGGTTTACCCTCTATCCGTTTCAAGGGTATCTCCGCGCCGGATTTCGCGCCTTTTCCTCCCTCGATTTCGCGGGAGTTTTCGTCTCGCGTTTTTATGCGCCCCTGCGTATATTCTTCCGTAATGAACATCACTGACACATCGCCGCTACGCATCCTCCTGGTAGACGATAGCCCAACCACCTGAGCGTCTGTGAAGATTGTCAACAGCAAAGCGCACACCCGCACGCTATTGCCGAGCCTACCGCCAAAGCGGCTTAACCTGAAAATCAAGAAAGGAGATTGCGATGTCGTTCTATATCAAGCGTAATTATGTCGATTCCCAGCCCGGGGTCGAACTAGTCAACATTCACTATACCTGGACGCTGGTGGGGCAGCAGCCCGACTGGGAGGCTCACCGCGAAACACGCGCCATGCCACGTGGCGGGGTTCTCATCAAGGGTATGGGGGGCACCACGGTGGCGGAGTCCGGCGAATACGTGCAGACGCAGAGTCAGCAAGTCGAACTGCCTGATGACGGTGTCCGACGGAAAGTGATTCGATTGCCCAAAGACGTGCTTGATCCTGCCACCGGGACCTACGTCGAAAACTACGCCTTTCATCACTATTATGAGGTCTTCCGCGAAGGCCAACGGGAAGTCAGCCCGGTGTACACCGAAGAGATCGTCACTAAGGAAGTCGAGTATCTCGATTTTAGCGGCACTCTGGGCGGGATGTGCATTTTTTGGGGCATCTATGACTTGGATGCCGCGCAGTATCAGCCAACCGAGGCGGATGGGTTCGTGGAGAAATTTGGCGAAGACAGTCCCTACCGTTCGTTCAAATTTTACGGCGCTGAAGATAAAGAGAATTTCTCCCGTACTCGCTCCGAGATGTTGCAATCGTTGCCGCTCCCACGTCGGTTCGTGGGCAAGATTCAGGGCCCAAAAGGGGCCGAAGTGAAGCAGAGCTGGCACCTCGGTAACATGTGGCAGCCCAACCCGGCGGAGCGCTGGGAAAGTTATTACGGCGATGTGACTCACACGCTCTAAGAAGGGGAAAAAGGGGAAACGGGTCAAGGGGGAAGAGGGGAAGAGGGAAACGGCAGAGCAGAAAGTCTTTTACTCCCCTTTTTCCCGATTCCCCGTTTCCCCGTTATAATTGCACCTCCCACAACCTGCCTTCCCGCAACAGCCAAAATCCTCCGTCCATAAAAGGGTTCAACCCCTCACGGCGCAGATAGATGCTGTAGAGTGCCCGGGTCCCAACCGGCCCCCACAGGTGCCCACGAAAGACGTATGGCACCGGAAGGCGTGCCACGATGTGGGACCGTCTCGTCCACGCCTTGTACTCGGCGGCACCCGCTTGATGCTCCGGCAAGGACGGGAGGCGTTGATACTTTGGCGGCACCCCTTCCAACAACATCGGCACCCGATTCATATAGGCCAGCCCATCGAGACTGTAGTACAAGAATGCCTGGGTATAGTCTCCAGAGAGATCACTATGGGTTATTTGTTCCGCGCGCATCTCTTGCCGGGTCGGCTCGGTACTCCAGGTTCTGCCGTGTTGCACGACTTCACAAAAAGAGTGGAGGAGGAAGTGCGGGGTCTCCGCCGACGCAACACCGAGGAAGCGGGTCCGTGAGAATGGAGGAACAACCCATACGGGACACGCACGCCGTATGGGCAAGGAAGCACCCTGGGGGAGCAGGACCGTCGTCGCATGCGCGCGTTTCCAGTTGGGCTCTTGGTCCACCCCTGTCGTGGTCCAGTGGAGCACAACCGTCTCAATCCCCTCTTCGGGGTCCTGCCACTCTTTGCGGAGATAGAACATGGGAGTCGCTTTCAGCAAGAAGAAAAAATTGGGCGAAACGGGGAAACGGGTCAAAGGGAAAACGCAAAAGCAGAAGATCTTTTAATCCTTTTCGCCCTTGCCCCTCTTCACCCTTTCCCCCTTCTCCTAATCCCCTTTCGCCCTTGCCCCTCTTCCCTCTTTGTTCTTATTCTTTTTTCCCATTTTCCCTTTTCGCCGCTTCACCTTTTCCCCCTGTTTTACTGGTGGTTGACGGCTGACCGCTAAAAGCTGCTAGCTCACTCCCCCAGAAACCACTGAGGTCGATTTTACTAAAGAGGGCATCCTGCTGTTCCATTGCTGCGAGCTGAGTCCAGTCCTCTTCGGTGATCGTTGTCCCCGCTCGATAGCATTCGATCATCGCGCAACACTGTTGGAAGTTCGCATAGTGAAGCGCGGCCCGCTGCTGGGCATGGTCTGGAGTGCCGCGGGTGCTGATCATGAACGGCCAGTCAGAGGATTGCAACAGTAAGAGTTCTCGCCCGGCTTGCTGAACGAGCCGAGCAAGTCGCGGCTCGAGCTGTTGCTCATGGAGACTTTCTCCCAGTCGCCGCATATCACACTCCGCCTGGTAGAGATCGCGCCAAAGGTCGCGAGTCCCTGCTTGCCACCACACGCGATGATCGCCACCGTCTCCCCATGATGACTCAGCCAGTTGGACCTCGTGCTGGGGAACATGCTGTTGCAGATATTCTCCACAGGTGGTCAGAGTCACCTCGTCGTTTGCCGTGAGCTGCCGAATTAACTCGGACACCCACTGCGGTCCTTCAAACCACCAGTGACCAAAAAGTTCGGTATCAAAGGCCGCCACCACAATCCCCCGTTCCCCCGTTTGTTGCCAATGGCGGCGCAACCGGTCGCGTAAGGCTTGGGCAAAGTGGGTGGCGTGGGTATGCGTCTGTGCGAACGCCCATTCCGGCATATAGGGTTGCTTGTCGGCGAGGCCGGTACGTCGGTCTGTGATCCGCCAGTAGCGCAGCCCACCGTCGCCCTGCTTCTTGTGAAATTCCAAATACGCAGGATCGCCAGGATACCCGCTGTCGTGCTGCCACACGCGAGCAGTGGTCTCAAAGTCACGGGCAAACACCGCGACCGACTGGGGAGTTGCGCCACTTTTGCCATCCACCCAGTACACCTGATTGGGGGAATGGCGACCGTAGTCTGGCGGACTTTGTCTGAGCTGCTGTTCGTCAACGAGGAAATAGCCGAGGCCAGCAACAGCCAGCATTTCGTCAAGCGCTGGGCGTTTCCCTGGCCGAAGCCCGTCTATTCCCGCGACCGGCGGTATCCAGTCGCCCGCCGGGCGATAGGCGCATTCGGGCAACCAGAATCCACGGGGAGGCTGATGGAAATGTTGCTGATAGACCGCTGTCCCGATCTCCACCTGGGCGCGGACACTGTCCTCAAGTCCCAGCAGCGGCAAATAGGCATGCGTGGCCGCCGACGCGATCATCTCCACGTGTCCTTGCTCCTGGAGCCGTCGGAACGCCCCGACGAGGTCACGAGCAAGATCATGAATAAAGAAGGCCGCCGAGCGCCGATAGAACTCCTCCCATAGACTGGCGAGCCGCGCCAGATGGGACTCATTCCGCGCGCGAAAGAAATGGCGGTCGTCCTGCGCCGCCTGCGCTTTTTGCTCCAGATAGGCGAGGAAGGTGGTCAGAAACCGTCGCTCCGTCAGTTGTTCAAGCAAGACCGGAGTGAGTCCGATTGTCACTTTCGGAGACCTGCCACGCAGGGAGAGTTGCGTGAACACCTGCAAGAGCGGCAGATAGGACTCGGCCACCGCTTCCAACAGCCACTCCTCCTCCAGGCGGTCATGCGAGAGCACATACGGCATGTGCGAATGCAGCACCAAGGCAAACGCCCCGTACGGCTCAGCCATAGCCCGTCGCTCCCTTACCCTTCGCCCCCGACATCCCGCGAGAAGAACCCCTCGTCACCTTCCACGACCAGCTTCATCGCGAAACTTTTGACGACCGGCGACCCGACTGACAGCGTGGAGAGACGGGCCAGGATATCTCGCGCGAGATCACTGGCGGCATAGCCACGGATATCTTTCTCGCTGCGCCACGAACTCACCACCAGGAGGTCCTCTCCGTCTTGCATGGCTTGCGCCAGGAGAAACCCGCTCGTGCTTTTCACTTTCTCCATCTGCTGAGAGAAGATTGCCAGCGCCTGCTCCATTTTTCCCGGCTGTACCTTTGCTTCAAGAACTCGACAAAACATACGTCCGTCCTCCTTTCAGGATTTTACGTTATGCAGTGGACGCCCTTTGCTTGGTGGCAAGGGTCCGCTGATAGAGATCAGCATAGCGAGCAGCCGACCGGCTCCAAGAAAAGTCCCGCGCCATCGCATTGCGCACCAGTTGCCGCCACGCCTGCTGATCACCAAACACACTGAGGGCTTCGCTGACCGCGGTCAACAACGCCTCCCCACTCGCTTCTTGAAAAACGAAGCCGGTCCCGTCCCCCGTCGTGGGGTTAAACGGCTCAACCGTATCCCTGAGTCCACCCGTCGCCCGCACGATCGGAATGGTGCCATAGCGGAGACTGTAGAGTTGGTTCAGCCCACAGGGCTCATAGCGAGACGGCATCAAAAAACAGTCACTGCCAGCCTCGATCTGATGCGCCAGCGCATCGTCGAAACCGAGTCGCACGCCGATTTTCTCTGGAAACGTGTTGCGCAATCTAGCCAGAAAATCCTCATACGGGGCATAGCCCGCCCCTAAAATCACGAACCGCAGGTCGAGCGTGAGCAATTGCTCCAGCGCCGCCGCGAGCAGGTCGAAGCCTTTCTGATCAACCAAGCGCGAAATCATACCAATGAGGGGAACATCCAAGTCGGCGGGCAACATGAACGCCTGCAGCAAGGCTTTCTTACATTCCGCCTTCCCAGTCAGGTCCGTGGCATCGTAATGAGCAGCGATCCGGGCATCATGCTCTGGACTCCAGACGGTATAGTCAGCGCCATTGAGGATGCCAGTCAGTGACTCCCCACGGGCGCGTAACAGTCCATCAAGACCGTTCCCCAACTCCGGCGTGCGGATTTCCTCCGCGTAGCCTGGACTCACCGTGGTCAGCGCATCGGCATACAAGAGCCCAGCTTTCATCAGGTTCATTGCCCCAAAGAACTCAATCCCATCCGATTGAAAAAGCGTCGGTGGGAGACCGGTCAGCGGAAATGCCCAGGCGGGGAACGTTCCTTGGTACGCAAGGTTATGCACGGTGTAGACAGTGACGGTTGTGGCGAGTCGTGGATCAAGCCAGGGAAAGGCCCGCAGATAGGCGGGAATCAACGCCGTCTGCCAGTCGTGACAATGAAAGACCTGCGGGAACGCATCAAGGCGCGTGGCTAAGGCGAGGACCGCGCTGCAAAAGAAGGTAAAGCGCAGCGCATTATCGGGATAATCGCCATTGTCATCGCCATACAGGCCCGGACGGGCAAAGAATTGCTCATCCTCGATAAAATACACTGGGACCTGGGCGGCATCGGTGTCCTGTTCAGGCAAAACGCTCCGCCATACCCGCGCGGTCCGGTTGCCAATGATGAGCGGCACTTGCAGATCAGTCAGCAGTTCCGTCAGCGAAAAATTATTATCACGGACTGTTTGATATAACGGCATCACCACCCGGACATCATGTCCGAGGGCCGCGAGTGCCTTCGGCAACGCGCCAACGACATCACCTAACCCTCCGGTGCGAGCAAAGGGAGCCACTTCCGCCGAGATAAAGAGAATGCGCATTGACTCAGCCATGAATTCCGCCTCATTGATACGTCGATACGTCGAGATCGACTCCTCTATAGTACGCTTTCCGTCAAGAGCAAAGGGTGGCCATGTAGGGACAGCAGAGAGGGGTCCGCGCGGCACCAAGAAGGAGGGGCATTATGAAAGCGAAGATCTTGGGGATTATCAGGGCTGGCGGAGAAGGCGCGCGCCTCTCTCCTCTCACGCGCGACCGGGCCAAGCCGGCGGTTCCCTTCGGCGGGAAATACCGCATCATTGATTTCGTGCTCTCCAATTTCGTCAACTCAGAAGTCTACTCGATCTACGTCCTGGTCCAGTTTAAGTGCCAATCGCTCATTGAACACCTGCAAGAACGGTGGCGCTTTGGCGGTCTGCTGCACGATCAATTCATCTCCTCGGTCCCAGACCAAATTTGGGCGGTTGCTCGTCCTCTCCACACCGGAGGCACGCATCGCTTTTCCTCAGCGCCTCTGGAGTTTCAATTGTAGCGACCGGGCTTGCACTTGCGCCTCCTTGTCGAGGTCCGCCAAGACACGGACCGATTCCGGGGTCGGTTGAAAATTGGGCAACTGTACGGTCTGGATCAGGATCTGAGATAAACTCTCCAGCGTCCCCCGCTCCGTGTTGAGCACGAGATCGTAATGGATCGGTAACGAGCAATCCATGCCAAACAGCCAGGTGAGCCGTGCCGCCGATTCCGTATCATAGCGTTTCACTTTGGCTTCCGCCTGAGTTTGGGAGATGCCCTCTTCTTCCGCGACCCGTGCGGCACGGACCTCTAACGGCGCGGTGATCCGCACTCGCAGCGCATGCGGCACGTCGCGGACCAACACCGGCGCCGCGCGGCCCGCGATCACCGTGTTGTCGTGAATCGCGAAGCCATAAAGTGCCGCCCGCAAGAACACCACGTAGCGTTCGCGATCATGGGTAAACCGTTCCCAGATCGTGGGTTTGGTCTCTTCCAAGTGGGCGAGCTTCTCGTCCTGTCCTTCGTGGCGGTCCGCCGCCTCGAGGATGACCTCGCGGTCGATGAAGCGGTAGCCCAAGTGGTCCGCGACGGCTTTGCCAATCTGAGTGCCACCACTGCCCATTTCTCGTGAGATGACAATGAGACTCATACGATGTTCCTCTTTCTCTATCCGTCTACAAACCACAAAGTTGCCACATCTACAAACGGTCTGGTCACGACAAGTGGAAACTCGGTAACCATCTATTTATTGCTTGCTACTCCAAATACCCACGTCAGATGTCCGAGCCTCACGTTCAGAGTGCTTGAATTCCTCGTAGTAACGGAAGGAAGAAGGAGCAATCACACAGGCGACTGAAATAGGGGATGTTGCATGGTTATTACAGCGGTTTGCACTTGAACGAAGAGAGAAAGAAAGTAGGCCGGAATAAGCGGAGCGTTTCCGGCATGCACGCTCGCGCCGGGAACGGCCTGCGGCCTTATCCCGGCCTACGGAAAGGGATGTCTCCTCGCTCCAATGA
>JANMSE010000320.1:0-28874 GCA_031389045.1 Deltaproteobacteria bacterium
CCGCTTGCGCGGTCAATTGCGCCGCTTGCTGAGCAATCAGCAAGCGCAGTTCGGCAATGCCTTCCTCTTTTCTGTCCACAGGGCGACTCTAGCAAAATTGCCGGGCAAGCTCTACCCGCCCCAAACCCGTGAACGGGTACCCTTTTTTTGCGTGTGGTGACAATAGCTTTTGCGGATGCGGACGGCCAGAGGTGGGGACCAGCAAGGCGAAGTCTTTGGCAGTCACTGTGGACATTGAGAGGAAGTGGAATGTCGGAATTGCGTTCAAGTAAGTGGTTGCCGTCAGCTTTTACCAACGTGGCTCGTGAGTCTCATCTGGCGGTTTCACGGTTTGTCCGCTTTCGGCATCTCTCAACATCCTTTCGAGAATGTCATCCGCTCTCAACGCGGAGTACCGAGCCGCAAGATAAAGATACCGCAAGAGTCCTTGAGGAGCCGTATTGTCAGAAGAAGCAAGTTCATCCACAGTTCGGCCTTGCCTGTCTTGTAAAAAAGCAAAATAATCTTCGCGCTCAGCATGTTCATTATACTCACCGGAGATTCGCACCAAACCTGATTCAAAAGCGACGCGGAAGGCGTGTTCGCTAGCGGTCTCGCTCCAAGTAATTTTATTTTCTTGAGTCCTCTCCAAAAGGCTTGAGAGAAGCCGGATAAATTTTTCACTTGCCATGATGAATCTCCAAGACGACATTCTTTAATCGTCCGTCCAAGCGACCAAGGTAAACAGTCAATTCACTCAACGCCGTTCTCGCTCGATTGGAAAGTGATGGCGATTTCTTTCCATTCAGAATTTCTTCCAATTGGTGAAGAATCAATGAAAGATCATCTATCGCTGTCACCGCATAATCTCTTTCATCCCGGGTCAAATTCCGATCTTCCACCAGGGAAGTGAACAGGAAGAGCAATTGCTCACACCGATCAATGGCTCTTTCCCATTGTTCTGTTCTGCACGCATTCGCCAATTCCGTCGCTAATCGTACCCCATTCGCCACGTGTCCCACGAAGAGTCGCGCGCTGACCCGGTCAAGTGCTTCTTGGGCCATCTTTTGCGCCTGTTCGGCCGCGTTTCGGGCTTTTCTAATCTGCCACAACGTAAGGGTAAAGCCGATAAGGGTAAAGATCGTGCCAATGACGCTCGCGATGTTTCCGTACTCGGATTTGAGAATCTCCCGCAACACAATCAGCGATCCTTTTTCTTTCCCTGACGTTCTTTGTAGCAAGTCAAGGCAGGGAGGGATATTCCGAGGACACTCTGGCGAGTGTTTTCTGGGCCTTGGACACGGAGGGGAAAAGAGGAGGAAGTAAGACGGGGAAGTCGCGCGCGACGGAAGGAAAAAGATACGCAATCCCCCTCACCCTCGCCCTCTCCCAGCCGGGAGAGGGAATTTCGGACTCCTCTCACTTGATGCCGTTGCCCAGCCAAGAGAGAGGGAACCTCGAAGCAACAGCGTCGCTGTCGCTGAGGGGGAATGTCACACTCCGTTACGCACTGCGGCGAAGGCCACGGCCACGCGGCGTAAACCGGCGGATCGCGCCACTAGCCATGCGGGCCGAACGCGACGTTTCCGAGCGCTCGAAGCGACGGAGAGTGTCCGCGCCCGGCTCGAAGCCTTTCACCACCTGACACGGGATCACGCCACCAATGACCCGTTCGATCTCACGCACGAAACTCACTTCGTCCGACGACACCAGCGAAATCGCATCGCCAGTCGCCGACGCGCGCGCGGTGCGGCCAATGCGGTGCACGTAATCCTCGGGGGTATTGGGCACATCGAAATTCACGACATGCGAGATGCCGTCCACGTCCAACCCACGCGCCGCGAGGTCGGTGGCGATCAGTACATCCACCCCACCGTTGCGAAAGCTATTGAGCGCCTCGGTGCGCGCGCCTTGGCTTTTGCCGCCATGCAACGCCGCCACGCGCCGACCACTTTGGGCCAGATGCTTCGTCAACCGATCCGCCCGGATCTTCGTGCGGGTGAACACCAGCACTTGTCGCATGTGCCCGTGTTGCAACAGATGGCAGAGCAGGTCGCGCTTCTGCTCCGATTCCACCGCGTACAGCACCTGTCGCACGGACTCGACCGGTGTCGTCTTCCGACCAATGGTGATCACGGTCGGTGATTTCAAGGTCTCGTGGGCCAGATGTTCCACTTCTTTCGGCATGGTGGCCGAGAACAGCAGGGTCTGCCGCTCCTTGGGGATCAATCGCAGAATGCGACGGACATCAGGCAAGAATCCCATGTCAAACATGCGATCGGCTTCGTCAAGGACGAGGATGGAAACCCCGGACAAGGAAACGGTGCCGCGCTCAATGTGGTCGAGTAACCGTCCTGGTGTGGCGATCAGCAGGTCCACGCCGCGCCGTAACTGGGCGATTTGCGCTCCCAGGCTTACACCACCGAACACCACAGCCGAGCGAATCCGCAGGTGCTTCCCATAGACACGGGCGCTTTCCGCGATCTGCGCCGCGAGTTCGCGCGTGGGAGTCACAACCAAGGCGCGCAGGCCCTTGCGGTCGCTTTGCGATAATCGTTGGAGGAGAGGGAACAGAAAGGCGGCGGTTTTTCCGGTCCCAGTCTGCGCGCAGGCAAGGACATCGGTGCCGGTTAAGGCGATGGGGATAGCTTGCTCCTGAATCGGAGTCGGGGTTTCGTACTCAGCGTCACGCACGGCGTTGAGTAGACCGGGCATCAGCCCAAGATCAGCGAATGTAGTCAAAAAAATCGTCTCCTTCACCGCGATACCCAGGAACACGGCGGGGTACGCACGTGGGCGACACGCCCAACCGTGCAAAGTTGGTGGAGTGAACCTAGGAAACGTGGGACTCAGGTCTGGGTAACCAGAGCGCTCGCTTCTGAGCGGAGCGTCTTGCGGGGGGAAAGAGGCTTGCTCGCGGTTCGGAATCTATCGAACTGGGCCGAATATACCTGACATCTAGTGAGGATACTAGGCATGACGAAAAAATACTTGTCCGACGCCAATTCACTCGTTGACGTGGTACTGCACCAATTCGGTCCGGCTTTTGATCGGCGTCCCTTCACCTTCATCACTCAGCGCTAGAACAAGGCCGACGCCCTTAGCGTACCACTCAATGTGGCGCAGGTTATAGCTCTTATTTCTCTGGTGCTGATCCACAAACCCGTTCACGCTCATCGTCTCGACGCGCAGGCACTGCGCAAAGATGCCCGCCGGGACTCGCACCACTTCTGGGTCGATCGACGCTTTTGCTGACGCGTTCATTTCTTGGCTTCCATCCGCCGACCACGCATTGGTATTGAAGCCCAGCTTCCAGGTGGCCGCGCCATTGTAGGGACTCGGGAGCACCTGCTCCGAGCCGGTGCCAAGTTTGGTGTCCCACACCTTGGTGCCATCGTAATCCAGCCACGGGTAGCGATGCCAAAACCCACCCTTGCGGAAATAGGCGACCGTACTCTTCGCTTCCGGCGCGGTGGTGGTCAGCGGTTCGTATTCCTCCATCACTACATACGATTTCTCATTCGCCAGTTGCATGTTGTCGTCGATCACCTTCTCGGTCATGTAGTAGATGTAGTCACCTCCAGCGAAGACGACTAAATGCTTCCAGGAGTTATCTTTGGCGAGAGGGAAAAATTCGCTGCCCACCATCGGTGCTCGTGGGGTCAACGTGAACACCAGCGCGAACCCGATCAGGAGCAGGAGGGTTGCTGTCAGTGTTTTGCGCATGGCCGAACTATACGGCGCTCCCAGTTGTAGGGCAACCATAAAACTGACATGAAGGCTGCGTATTTTCACAACCCGCCAGGTGCGGTGTCTGTATTCCCTGATGGCCATGAGCGCAACACAGCAACACGTCGAGCGGCTTCCTTTCGCCGAGGTCATTACCCTCCATCAGCGCAGGATCTACGGCTACTTGCTCCGCTTCACACGCAATGTCGCGGATGCCCAGGACCTGTTCCAAGAAACCTTCTTACGTGCCTATCGCTCCTATTCCGCGCTCCCAACCGATGCCGACCTCCAAGCCTGGCTCATGCGCATTGCGGTCAATCTCTCGAAAAACCATGTCCGCGACCGCCAACGTCGCGTTCGTGTCCTGGTCAATGAAGAACCGAAGCACGAACAGTCACCCCCGCGCATCGCGGACAACAGCAGCCCCACGGAGCAGACCATGATCTCACGAGAAACCGCCCAGACCGTGCTCACGACCATTGACGCCCTGCCTTTTCACCAACGGACCGCCCTCATTCAGCGTCAGTTTGAGGGGCTTGAGTACGACGCCATTGCCGCCAACTTAGCGTGTTCACCAGAGAGCGCACGGGCCCATGTTTATCAGGCCCTGCGGAAATTACGGGTCGCGCTTGCCGTCGACCACCAACCATCGGAGTCATAGTATGCGTACCGTTCGTTCCTCTTCACTTCCTTGCGGTTTTCACGAGCATGACCTCATCGCCGATGCGTTGGGGGAAGCTCCCGCGCATGTGAGCCTACGCATGCGCACGCACCTGCTTTCGTGCACGGCCTGCGCGGAGATGCTGGCGCAATATCGTCAGGTGAGCAGGCATTTGCATGTGCTCGCCACACACGAGGACCTGACATCAGGGCTGCACGCCGCGCGGCACGCACTGGATCATCGCTTGCCGGTCGGACCTCACTCCTCGCGACCACGCTTAATGCTCGAAGTCTGGCATTCGCCGGTCGGGGACATCCGTCTCGGCAAGACGGACAAAGGCGTGGTTCTGGCGGAATTCGTCAGACCGGACAGTGATGATGCGTCAACCGCAGCCCTCCAACGCGAGTTCACCATTGAAAGCGGTGGACCAGACACCGCTGCCCTGATCCAAACACTGGAAGAATACTTCAGTGGCAAACGCCAGAGCTTGGCGTGGCAGGTCGATGACACGCTCATGCGCAGCGACTTTCAACGTGAAGTCTTACGGGCAACCGCGGAAGTGCCATACGGGACGGTGGTGACCTATCTGAGTATCGCGGAAGCCATTGGCCAGCCGAAAGCGGTGCGCGCGGTCGCGCAAGCGTTACGACACAACCCCGTGCCGATTCAGATTCCGTGCCATCGTGTCATTGGCAGCGATGGGAGTTTGACGGGATACGCGGGCAATCTCGTGGACATCAAGAAACAGATTCTGGCCGTGGAAGGGATTCCCGTAGTCGAAACGGCCAAGGGGCTGGCCATTGCCAAAGCACGGATGTATGTCGGCTGGCGCCAGAGCCATTGTTTTTGCCGCCCGGATTGCGCATCACTGAAGGACCAACCCGTGCGAGAGCGAGCGTTTATTTCCTCCCGCTCTCGCGCGGACGCAATGGGCTATGAACCGTGTGATGTCTGCCATCCGGAATTGCACCCGGTGTGAGGAAGCGGGGGACGGGGAACAGGGGACGGAAACGGGGAATCGGAGAGTCGGAGATTATGAAAGGAGGCAAGTATGTCTGTAGGAATCGACCATACCATTATCACCGTCAACAACTATGAACAGGCGAGTCGTTTCTACGGCTGGCTGATGCCGAAGATCGGCTACGCTGGCGGAGAACACGACTACGGCACGATGAAGGGGTGGATGGGGAAAAGGCTGAGCTTTTGGATCAAGAAAGCGGATGCCCGTTTCGCGACCGACACCTTCAACAAAGACCGAGTCGGGCTCTGCGAAATCGCTTTCAAGGGCGAGAGTCGCGCGCATATCGACGCCTTGGCCCAGGACATCGTCGCGAACGGGGGGACCATTCTTGATCCGCCCAAGGAGTACGACTATGCCCCTGGCTATTACGCGGTGTTCTTCGCCGACCCCGACGGGATCAAGTTAGAAGTCGTGCATATCCCTTGAAGAGTAGAGCATAATACGACCCCAATTCCACACTAGGCGACCACAGCGAATATGATACAACTGGCGGCCTCATGGGTGAGCACTCACAAGAGACGGAAGGTACAAGCCAGCCCCTCCGAGTCGGGGTCGTGGGCGTCGGCTACTTGGGCCGGTTTCATGCGCAAAAGTATGCCGCGTTGCCTGGAGTGCTTTTGGTCGCGGTCGTGGATACCAACGCGGACCGGGCAGCGGAAATCGCTCAGGAAGCTCAGACTACCGCGCTCACTGATTACCGGACTCTCTTTGGTCAGGTGGACTGTGTCAGTATCGCCGTGCCCACGCAGTTCCATCACACCGTCGCGCGGGATTTTCTCTCGCATGACATTGATGTCCTAGTGGAAAAGCCGCTGACGGCGACCGCCGCCGAAGGGCACGAGTTGGTCACCCTCGCGGATCAGCACCAGCGGATTTTGCAAGTCGGTCATCTCGAACGCTTCAACCCAGCCCTCCGGTCACTTACGGGTATTTTGACGGCCCCGCGGTTCATTGAATGTCAGCGCGTCGCCCCGTTTGTCGAACGTGGAACTGATGTCGATGTCGTCCGTGACCTGATGATCCACGATCTTGATGTGATTTTGAGCCTGGTCCGTTCGCCGGTGACTTCCATCGAAGCGTTCGGCGTGCCAGTGCTCACATCGGAGCCTGACATCGCCAATGCCCGCTTGCGGTTCGCGTCGGGCTGTATCGCCAATGTCACCGCCAGTCGCGTCGCCCTCAAACGAGAGCGCAAGATGCGCGTCTTTCAACCGGACACCTACCTCGTGGTTGATTACGGTGAACATCGCATTCGCATCTGTCGTCGTGAACCGGGAGCGCAGCCAGGAGCCCTGCCAAATCTCACTTTCGAGGAGCGCGAAGTAGGCGGTGAGGACGCACTCGAAGAAGAGATTCGTGCTTTCCTGCAAGCCGTCCGTGATCGCAGTCAACCGGTGGTCAGCGGACAAGACGGATTGCAAGCCTTGGAAATAGCGGAGCGGATCGTTGGGTGTCTAGAAATACCGTGATTCTCCCAATCTCCCGGTCCCCGGTCTCCGGTCCCCGGTCTTCCCCCCGTATTCTGCTGGTCGCTGGAGAAGCCTCTGGCGATATTCACGGAGGAGACCTCGTGGTCGCGTTGAAACACCAAGCGCCAGAGGTTGAAGTGTGTGGTGTCGGTGGCCCAGCACTACAAGCGGCTGGCATGCGGATATTGGTTGACACCGCTGCCATCGCCGGGATGGGACTTGTCGAGGCACGCGATAAACTCGGCGCGTTGATCCGTACCTATCGTCAACTCAAACAGATGCTGCGAACGGAGCCGCCCGACCTGCTCATTCTGATTGATTTTCCAGAGTTCAACTTACGCCTGGCAAAAGTCGCCAAGAAGGTTGGCGTCCCAGTCTTCTACTACATTAGCCCTCAAGTGTGGGCATGGCGCAAACGGCGGGTACATACCATCGCCAAACGGGTAGATCGACTTGCCGCCATTTTTCCTTTCGAGTCCGCTTTCTATGCCGCGCACGGTTGTTCTGTGGAATTTGTCGGTCATCCGCTGGTTGATCGCGTGCACCCCACGCGCTCGCGTGAGGACACCTTTCAGCAGTATGGCTTTGACCCGACTCGGAAACTGATCGCCCTGTTGCCCGGAAGCCGCTCGCAAGAGGTCCACTCCTTGCTCGCGCCCATGCTCGGAGCCACCACGTTACTTGGCAATGCCTACCAATTTGTCGTGGCGGCGGCGCCAACTCTGACGATGGAAGAACTGCATCGCCACACGCAAGCAACATCAGTCCGAGTGATCCAAAACGATACCTATAACCTCGTGCACGCGGCGGACCTCGCACTCGTCGCGTCGGGAACGGCGACACTGGAGACGGCCCTGCTCGAACGACCGATGGTGATCGTGTATCGACTCGCGCCGTTCACCTATTTCCTCGCGCGCTTGCTTATCGATGTTCCGTTCATTGGCATGCCGAACCTTATCGCTGAACAGCGTGTGGTACCTGAACTGATTCAAGGGCAAGTGACGCCCGAGCGCATCGCCGAGGAAGCACGGCGGTTGCTCACTGATGCGCAAGCCTATAGCGTAGCGCGAGAAGGTTTACGTGAGGTGCGTCGTCGCTTGGGTGGTGGTGGTGCGGCCGCGCGCGCCGCGGCACTCGTTGTGGAAATGCTGACACGAAAAGAGTGAAGAGTGGAGAGTGAAAAAACGCAACCTCTTCATTCTCCACTCTCAACTTTTAACTCTCCACTCTCCCTATGAGCGTCTATCGTCGTTTATTGCCGTTTCTCCGGCCCTATTTGTTCCCGCGGTTCGCCTCCGCGATTATTTGCATGGTGCTGTTCAGCGCCACCAATGGCGTGCTGCCATTTCTCGTCAAACATGTGTTCGACGACATCTTCGCCCGCAAGGATGTGGATGCCCTGCGACTCCTGCCGTTGCTCATCGTGGCCACGTTTATCTTTCGTGGCCTGATGAACTTTGGGCATGCCTATCTCATTGAGTATGTTGGCCATCGGATTGTCGCCGACCTGCGCAATACGTTGCATCGCCATTTGCAAACCCTCTCGCTCGCCTATTTTCAGCGTAACCCGACCGGAACCCTACTCTCCCGCGTGACCAACGACACGACGATGGTGCGCGAGTCGCTCACTCAGGCCACGGCTTCGATCATGCGCGATGCGACCACGCTCCTCGCGTTGATCGTGGTGGCTTTTTACCTGGACTGGTTCCTCGCCCTGATCGCCTTTGTGGTCTTTCCCGTGACTATTTATCCGCTCCTCGAACTCTACAAGAAAGTGCGCAGTTCTAGTCGCAAAGGGCAGGGATCCCTCGGTTCCCTCACGGTGTTGTTACAAGAAACCCTGCAAGGCAACCGCGTGGTCAAAGCCTTTGGTGCCGAAGCGTATGAACACCAACGATTCGCGGCGGAGAATCACCGGCTGTTCCGCCATTCCCTCAAAGCTGGGCGGCTGCGTGCCTTTGTCCCTCCGATGGTGGAATTAGTCGCGTCGGGAGGGATTGCGGGGGTGGTGTGGTACGGCGGTTCGAGCGTGGTGTCGGGAGAACGAACGCAAGGCGAGTTTGTCGCCTTTCTCACCGCGCTCCTGCTGCTGTACGAACCATTCAAGCATCTCACGCGCACTAGCGCCGCCACCCAAAACGGCCTCGCCGCCGCCGAACGGCTCTTTGAGGTGCTCGACGAACGGAGCGAGATCGCGGACCGCCCTGGCGCGCAGGAACTGGGTGGCGTGAAACATGGCGTACGGTTCGAGGGGGTGCGTTTTCGTTATCTTGATGAGTGGGTGCTCAAGGGCATTGATCTGGAAATCCGCACCGGCGAAGTCGTGGCGCTGGTTGGTCCAAGCGGTGGTGGAAAAAGCACACTCGCCGATCTGATCCCACGCTTCTATGATGTGCAGCAGGGACGCATCACGATTGACGGGAGAGATATTCGCGACCTCACCCTCGCCTCGCTCCGCGCGCAGCTCGCGATCGTCTCGCAATCAACTTTTCTCTTTAACGACACGGTGCGCAACAACATCGCCTACGGTTCCCCCGACCTACCGATTGAAGAGGTCATCGGGGCCGCGCAAGCCGCGTATGCGCACGAGTTCATCATGGCGCTCCCACAGGGGTATGACACGATCATCGGCGAACTCGGCTCGACCCTCTCTGGTGGCCAACGGCAACGGCTGGCCATCGCCCGCGCCTTGTTGAAAAATGCGCCACTCTTGATCTTGGATGAAGCCACCTCGTCGCTCGACAACGAATCCGAGCGCTATGTCCAAGCGGCGATTGAGCGCTTGATGATTGGCCGCACCGTCCTGATCATCGCGCATCGCCTGTCGACCGTCCATCACGCCGACCGCATCGCCGTGCTCATTGACGGGAAAATCGTCGAGCAGGGGCATCACTCGCAACTCTTGGCGCGGAATACGCAATATCGTAAGTTGTATGACCTCCAATTCCACAATGCCCCCCTTCAATAATACCCCCTCGCGGTTTCCACTGGGTGAGGAGCTGAAAATTCGCGGGTGGACCATCCTGGCGCTGGGCGCACTGCGCACGTTGGGGCTGACCATCCGGAAGCAATATGTCGGGGGCGAAGAGCTGCTGGCCTGTTGGGAACGCCGTCAGCAAGTGATCTTGGCATTTTGGCATGGCCGGATTCTCTTCATGCCGTTTTCTTACCAAGGACATAAAGCCTGCATTATGAACAGCATCCACCGCGACGGGGAGATTATCACACGGGTGATCAAACGGTTCGGCATCAGTGCCGTGCGCGGCTCCTCGACTCGTGGGTGGATGGGCGGTCTCAAAGGCATGCTTGAAGCCTACGGCCACGGGTATGACCTGCTTATCGTTCCCGACGGTCCACGCGGGCCACGGTTTCAAGCAAAACCGGGCGTCCTCCAATTGGCGCGCGCCACGGGCGCCCCGATTTTTCCTGTCACATGCAGTGCAGCATGGAAACTCACGATACCGAGTTGGGATCAGCTTATCGTCCCCCTCCCGTTCAGCCGTGTTCGCTATATGGCTGGAGCGAAGATTCTCGTACCGCCAGATGCTTCGCCTGCTCAGATGGAGGAGAAACGTGTGGAGCTGGAACACTCGCTCATCCAGATTACCAAGGAAGCGGATGGGTATTTCGCGTAAGCATGTGTTGATACACAGAGCGCATTCTCCCTAAGCACCCTGACTCTCAGACTCCCAGACATGGCGCTCCTGCTCTACAACCTCATCCTCACGTTCTTGACACTGCTCGCTTTGCCCGTCGTAGCCGTGGCGTTACTTCTTCGCCCACGGTATCGTCTAGGACTCCGCCAACGACTCGGATTCTTACCTGTTGAGGCGGTTCAGCGCTTTGCGACCCAAGCCCCGCTGTGGGTGCACGCCCCTTCGGTCGGCGAACTGCTCGCGACTCGTCCTTTTCTCCGTGCGCTGAAACACGCGTTTCCCACCACGCCAATCCTGCTCTCGTGCTTAACTCCAACCGCATACGTGACCGCGCAGGCGCAAGTGTCGGAAGCCGATGCCATCATCTACTTCCCCCTGGACCATCCTTGGATCATCGCCCGCGTGTTGCGCCATATTACTCCGCGGGCTTTCTTGTTCACCGAAACCGAAATGTGGCCCAACTTTCTCGCCACGCTCCACCGACGGGGAATTCCGACCATGCTCGTCAGTGGCCGGTTTTCCGCACGGGCATCCTCGCGCTATCGACGGGTATCCGCGCTGTTCACGCCGATCTTTCGGAACCTCACAGTCAGTGGCATGCAAACTCAGGCGGATGCCGACCGGTTGATCCAGGCTGGCGCATCACGTGATCGGGTGTTCGTCACTGGCAATTTCAAGGTCGATGGGGCCGTCGCGGGAGGTACGCAAGGACAGGAGATTCTCACCGCACTGGGACTGGCGGACCGCGTGTTACTGATCGGGGCCAGTACGCATGCGGGGGAAGAAACCTTGCTGCTCAACACCTTTCGCCGATTGCGCGCAGCCGTTCCGCGGCTCTTGCTCCTGCTCGCCCCACGACATCCGCACCGCTTCGCTGAAGTCGAGCAGCTTCTCAAAACTGGCGGTTTTCATTATCACAAGCGGAGCCAACTGGTGGTGCTTCCCCCAACTGAGATCAAGGTCTTTCTCCTGGATACCCTTGGCGAGTTGGTGTCGTTTTATCCGAGCGCCGCGCTCACGTATGTTGGCGGGAGTCTCAACAAAGGGCCAGGTGGACATAGTGTCATTGAGCCCGCGTTGGCACGGATGCCGGTCTGCTTCGGGCCGTATACCCGGAACTTCGCAACCGTGGTAGAAGAGTTGCTTCGCGATGGAGGAGGGTTCGTCGTGCGCGATGAAGACAGTTTCTATCGGACCGCACTTCCCCTCCTCACTGATGAACGGAGCCGCCAGGAAGCTGGGGAACGCGCTTTTGCTGTTATGCAACGAGGACAGGGCGCGGTCGAGCGCACCCTGACGATGGTTCGGAATGGCATTGAGAGCCGATGCACCCGCAATACGTGCAACACCTAATTGAACGTCTCTGGCAGCGAAAAAATGTGTGGTCCCGGCTCGGGTGGCTTGCCTTAACCCCAGCGTCAATGGGGTTCGCGGCCCTCGTGCGCGGTCGCAACGCGCTCTACAACCGTGGCCACTTTGCCACGACCCAAGCGCCGCTCAATGTCATCAGCGTTGGCAATCTTACGGTTGGTGGCACCGGCAAGACGCCCATGACCCTCTGGCTTGCTCAGGCGCTGCAAGCCCGTGGGTATCGCGTGGGTATTCTGACTCGTGGCTACAAAGGGACCAAGACCGACCTGACCATCGTTGGCACGGCGGGGAAACCACTAGTGACACCAGGGGAGGTTGGTGACGAAGCGGTGCTGATGGCGCGGCGTTTCTCCGGTGTGGTCATTGCTGGCCGTGATCGCGTGGCCGCCGCCGTGCGAGCGCATGAGGAGTTCGCGCTTGATGTGGTGATTCTTGATGATGGCTTTCAGTATCGTCGCTTGCGCCGCGATGTCGATATTCTCTTGGTCAGTGCACAGGCCAACGGCAATCAGTGGGTACTCCCGGCTGGGCCGTTTCGGGAACCAGTCACCGTGGCGCGACGCGCGGATGTCATCGTGAGGACCAAACGGCCAGCGGGAGCCGACCAGACTGCACGTTCTCCTCTCGCCGGCAACGTGACAGCACCAGTTTTTTCTGGCGATCTGGTGCCCACCGCGTTTGTGAATGTGGATAACGGGCGTTGGTACCAACACTCGCTCGCCGCCGTCTCGGAGCAGCGCGTGCTTGCTCTCATCGGGATCGCGGCCCCCGCCTCGTTCTACCAGATGCTGCACGAGTGGAATGCCATCATCACCGAGGTGCTAGAATTTCCCGATCATCACCACTATACCCATGCCGATTGGCAACACATCACGCAGCTCAGTAAGAAATGCGATCTCATCGTCACTACCGAAAAGGATTTGGTGAAACTCGAACGATTTCCCTTCGCCGCTGGACGGCTGTTGGCGTTGCGCGTGGACATGCACGTCGAGCCCGCCACGCCGTTCCTGGATGCGATTGAACAACGGTTTCGCTATCGCAGGAAAGACACACACCCCTATGGCAGCACCCTTTCTGATTCAGGCGGTCACTGACCTTCTCGCCAACACCCCAGCGCAGGGAAAAACGCTTCTGGATGTGAGTTGCAAGGAGGGCGATGTGCTGCGCGCGCTCGCGCCGCGTGGGTTCACCTTGCGAGGCACGAACTTTGAGCCGGAGGGTCCATCAATTGACTCAATCCCCGTGGACTATGGTGTCGATTTGCGGCGGCCCCTGTCCTACGCGGACGCCAGTTTCGACGTGGTCCTGCTGGTCGAAGTCATTGAGCATCTCGAAAACCATCGTATCGCCATCGGTGAACTGGCGCGCATTCTGAAACCTGGGGGCGTGTTGATTCTCACGATGCCGAACATCATGCGGCTGAATTCGCGGATGCATTTTTTGTTCAGTGGCTACCACAAGACCAAACGACGCTTCATTCCCTTCGTGACCCCACTCGACCAAGCCCATCGGTTTCACAACTATCCCATCGACCTGCCGATCCTCTATTACCTGTGCAAACAGAGCGGACTTGAGGTGGAGCACGTGGGGAACAGTAAAGTCAAACCCTACTCACGATTGCTCTATGTGCTCTTCGGGCTGCCGGTACATCTCTACACGTGGTACACCTTGATCGTGCGGGAGAAAGACCCCGTGCAACGTGAGGAAAATCGCCGCCTGTGCCGCTGGCTGCTGAGTCCACGCACGTTGATGGAAGATAATTTGGTGTTGCGGTTGCGGAAGAGATGTCGCCGTGAAGAATCCCGCGACTGAGCATCGCGGTTCAGGACACCATCGAGTCTTCACCTTCGCGCAACAAAATGTTCAAGTCTGTTCGTTTCACGGCTCGTCACCTCTTTCTGTTTCGAGTTAAGTCGAAAAAAGTCTTGACTTTTTTCGATCTCGGTCTAAAAATGGCGGGATGCTAGAGCGCACTACCACCGTGCTGGTGGATCGGATCATCACACAATTCAACAAGATGGCGCTTGTCAGTGGCCCACGTCAGGTGGGGAAGACGACCTTGGCGCAACGCTATCAGCACCAATTCACACAAAGTCGGTACTTGAACTGGGATACGACCGCCCATCAAAAACAAATACTGACCGACCCGGAGTTCCTGGAAAAGGAAAACCGCGATCCGCGTCAGCCGTTTCTCGTGGTCTTTGACGAAATTCACAAGTACGCCCGCTGGAAGAACTACCTGAAGGGCCAGTACGACTAGTACAAGGAGGAATTTCGTTTTCTCGTCACTGGTAGTGGGCGGCTCGACCTCTTCAAGAAAGGGGGAGATAGTTTGCTGGGGCGCTATTTCAGTGTGCCCCTGTTTCCCTTGAGCGTCGGCGAACTCAGCGGCAGGCTGAACAGTTTCGCGGATTTCAAGCAGGGGCTGGAGAACCCTCCGGATGCCTCAGCGGAGCGTCGCGACCAATATGAGCACCTCTTTCGCTTCAGCGGATTTCCAGAGCCCTTCACGCGTGGCAGCGAGGAATTTTACAATCTGTGGGCGGCTGAACGAAAAACGCTCCTGGTGCGGGAGGATATTCGCGATGCCAGCGCCATTCGAGAAATCTCGCTCCTCGAACATCTGACGCATCTGCTCCCGGAGCGGATTGGCAGCCCCTTGTCGGTCAACGCCCTCAGAGAAGACGTAGGGGTCGCCTTTGAGACCGTGCGGGACTGGTTGTTGCTGCTCGAACAGTTCTTCTACCTGTTTCGGGTGCCCCCGTTCACGGGACGGCTGACGCGGACGTTACGGAAAGAAACCAAAGCGTACCTTGTGGACTGGGCGGAAATCGACCACGACGGGGGACGGTTTGAGAACCTCGTGGCCGCGCATCTGCTCAAAGCCGTGCAACTGTGGCAGGCCTCGGGTGTGAAGGACCTTGGCTTGCACTTTCTGCGCGACAAAGAGAAACGCGAAGTCGATTTCGTGCTCACAGAGCGTGGGCGGCCAATCTGTCTGATTGAATGCAAAGCCACGGACACCGAACTCGCGCCCAGCCTGGTGCACTTTCAGCAAAAGCTCCAAGTACAAGTACCAGTGGTGGTGCAATTGGTGCACCGGAGCGGTGTCAGTCAAAAGCGCGGCGTGCAAGGGCTGACACAATGGGTGATGTCCGCGGATCGCTGGCTAGCGCTTTTGCCGTAGGGGTGGTGGCTGGAGGCGATCCGGGCTCTCTTGTTATGGCCGTAGTGTAAGCCACCACTGCTGACTTGCTCAGCAGTGGCACCCGGCGGTTGCGGAAGAGGTGAGCAAGGTTCTCGTCCTCAATGACAAGACCGACCTTCCCTTGATTGAGGTCTCACGCTTTTCTCATTGCTTGCCCACTTTTACGATTGCATGGTACATTCCCGTTCATGCAAAGAGCTGTCGAAGCGGTGTACGAAAACGGAGTGCTCAAACCTCTAGAGAGACTGGATCTAGAAGAAGGTCGGCATCTCGCCCTTCTCGTGCTCGACACGGTTCCAGAAGTGCCCCAGGAGAATTACCGCCACCTCGTGACACGCGACCACGCCTGGCGGCACCAACTGTATTTGAAGGGTCGAAATCTTACGGTCGGACAACTCGTTGCGAACATGCGGGCAGAGCAACTCCCCCCGGAACAGGCATCCGAGCGTTATGACCTTCCAATGGAAGCCATCGCGGAAGCCCTCGCCTATTATCGCTCTCACCGCGAGTTGATTGACGCCGAGGCCGACGCGGAGAAGCAGTACCTCCAAGAAAAAGGGTATCAGCTTGAACCTGAGGATTTATCTTGATGACTGTGCTTACGATAAAGCGCTAGCACGACTGCTCCGCCAGGCAGGCTGTGAAGTGGTGACCCCATTCGACGCGGAGATTGTGGGTCATGCTGATGCCACCCATTTCGCCTATGCCGCGCATCAAGGACTGATTTTGCTCACCAAGAATCCACGGGATTTCGAGGAATTGCACACGCGGCTCCCTGAACATCCGGGAATCCTCGCCGTGTATCAAGATAATAACGCGACGAAAGATATGAACGTGAGCGATATTGTCCAAGCGATCTATAATCTTGTCGAGGCAAGAGTGCCGATTGCCAACCAATTCATCCCCCTGAACGTCTGGCGGTATGCGAGGGAAAAAAGCTGACCGCGCGCGAGAAAGCAAGGGGAATATCTCAAAATCACACCCCGATTGGCCCCAAGGAGAACAAGACAATGGCCGTCAGTCAAGAATTACTCGATATTCTGGTCTGCCCCAAATGCAAAGGCGATCTCACGCTCACCGAAAAGCAGGATGGCTTGCTCTGCGGCGCATGCAAGCTCTGCTATGCGATTAAAGATGATATTCCGGTGATGTTGATTGATGAGGCGGTGAAGGTGGGATGAACCACGCTTCCCCGCGCCTGCTCGTCGCCCAAACCGGCTTTCTTGGCGATGTTGTGCTCACCACACCACTCCTGGCGACGTTGCACCGGCATCTGTCGCCAGCTTCGCTCACAGTAGTGACGACTCCTCAAGCGAAGCCGCTGCTCGACTCTCATCCGGTCGTCAGCCAGGTACTCGTGGATGCGAAACACACCGAAGGCCAAGGATTGCTGGGTTTGTGGCGCATGGCCCAACGGCTCCGTCGTGAGCGGTTTACCTTGGCCGTTGCTCCACATAAGTCTTTTCGTACCGCCCTCCTGCTGATGCTCGCGGGGATTCCGCGACGGATCGGGTTTCGCCAAAGTCCGGGCTGGTTTCTCTATCATCAGACAGCAACCCGCGACTCGCATCGACATGAAGTCGAACGGATTTTGTGCCTCATGCGCGCCTTTGGCCTAGAGCCGGAAGACTGCGACCGGCAACTACTGGTTGCGTATGGCCACGAGGCGAAAAGCAAAGCTGAAGCCCTGCTGCATGAGGCTGGACTTCATGGCACTGAGCCCCTGTTCATCGTGTGTCCAGGGTCAGTCTGGGCGACGAAACGCTGGACAGTGGACGGCTTTGCCGAGGTGATACAAAAACTCAATCGCGATTACGGACGGGTGCTCTTGTGCGGTGGGCCAGATGACGCGCCTGTCGCCCAGATGGTCCACGAACGATCCGGGCAGTGTGGCATCAATCTGGTCGGACGCGCGGATTTGCCAACATTCATGGCGCTGGTGGATCGCGCGCAACTGGTTATCAGCAATGACAGTGCTCCCATGCACGTCGCGGTGGCCCGCGACGTGCCAGTGGTCGCGATCTTCTGTGCCACCACACCCAGCTTGGGCTATGGCCCGTATAGTGAGCGTGCCATCGTCGTCGAAAAGAAAAACCTGTTCTGCCGCCCCTGTGATCGCCACGGCAGCCCGACCTGTCCGCGCGGGACCGATGATTGCATGCGTCAAGTGACCGTGGCCGATGTCTTCGCTGGAGTTGAGACGTTGCTCGCCAACATGAGAACGAGACCAACGCCCGTTCCCCTTCTTGTTCCCGAATAAGGAATCACCCATGCCCTCCACTGAGCAGCCACCATCACTACGAGAGCGCTTCCAAGCATTGAATACCGCTTCGTCTCGTGCCGCCGAGGCTCTTGCCACGAGTGGCCAGCAGGTCACGTGGTGGCGGTTAGTCTGGGTTCCGCTGCTGACCTTCTCGCGTGTCTATCGGCGGCACGGCATCTGGCGGCAGGGGATTCCAGGATTGATTCATGCCTTGTTCGCCGCGTACGAAGCCTTTGTCCGTTACGCGAAGCTCTGGGAACATCAGCATGTACGAACAACCACTCCACCTCAGCCTCCCTCCTGATTATGGCAATGCTCCCCCTGCCGCCGGGGTTTATCGAACAAACGCATCCCCAGGAAACCTGGTGGCTCAAAGCCGGGTTCGAGACCCTCATCCCCGCGGCCATTCACCACATTGCCCAGCTTGCCGAAGCACAACAGCAAAGCACGAAAGACGAGGATTCCACTCGGACAATCACACCTCTGCATTGGGGACGTGGCGCGGTCTGGCGTGTGGGGACGGACATCCACGACACACTGCACGAAACACTGATTGTCCGCGCGTATCGTCGTGGCGGATTTGTGCGTCACTTCTCGCATGATCTGTACTGGGATCGCCCGCCGCGCCCACTCGCGGAAGTCGTCGCCACCGAAACGGCGCGACAGCGTGGCGTTCCCACTATCGAAGTGCTTGGAGCGTATGTCCGCTGGGTGAACAACGTCCTGTACCGTGGGTTCTTCATCTCGCGAGAAGCCGAAGGATTTCACAACCTGTGGGAATGGTTGCGAATGCCGCCCACGAGTTCAACCCGCGTCGCGACACTGACCGCGGTCGCACGTGCCATCGCGACCATGCACGGCGCGGGGATTGCCCATGCGGACCTCAATCTCACCAACATCCTGGTCCAGCCCAGCAGTTCCTCTCCGCACGTCCTCTTACTGGACTTTGACCGCGCTCAGGTGCTCTCCAATCCAGTTCCTCGCGCACAACGCGCACAGACGCTGCGTCGTCTCCAGCGTTCCTTCCAGAAATTGAACCTCAATGGCACGGTTCATCCCGTGGACGATCTCGCGCTCTTGTGGACAGAACCCTCTCCTTGACAGATGCACGCCGAGCAGGGACAAGAGAGCGACAAAAAATGAGCTGGTCTGAACAACACCGTGACTTCCGTCTCTCTCCCTCATCCGCCACAGCGTATTCTCATTATCCTCTTGGGCGCGATTGGCGATGTCATGCGCGCGTTGCCGCTTCTCACGCGAGTGCGTCGAGCCTATCCCGCCGCTCACATCGCGTGGGCAGTGGAACCGGCCGCCGCGCCCCTGCTGGACTACCATCCCGCCCTCAATGAGGTGTTGCTCTATCAACGCAAGCGTGGCCCACGAGCGTTCATTCCGTTTCTCCAACATCTCCGTCGCCAACGGTTCGATCTTGTGCTTGATCTCCAACGACATCTCAAGAGTGGCCTCGTCAGTTTCTGGTCTGGCGCTCCGACGCGTGTGGGATTTCATCGCCAGAACACCAAAGAAGGCAACTGGCTGTTCAACACCCATACTATTGAGGCCATTCCCGATTTCTCGCTCAAACTTGGCCAGTATCTCAAATTCGCCGAGGCGTTAGGGTTGCCGGATGATGGCGTCGCGTTTGACTTGCGCCTGCGTCCCGAAGAGGAACAACGGGTTGATGCCTTGCTCGCCGACACCCCGCGTCCCTTTGCCGTGTTTTTTCTCGGCTCGCGATGGCCGAGCCGCTTTTGGTTCCCGGAGGCGACCGCCGAGGTAGCGCGGACACTGCAACAAGAATATGGTGCGCACGTGGTACTCGTGGGTGGACAGGATGAGGTGACGTTCGCGCAACAGGTCCGCGCGGCATTCCAAGGGAAGCTGACTGATCTGAGTGGTAAGACGACGCTACGAGATCTGATCGGTATTTTTTCACGGGCGCGGTTGGCGATGGGACCGGATTCTGGTCCCATGCACATCGCCGCGGCCACTGGCGTTCCGGTAATCTCACTTTGGGGTGCGACAAGCCCGATCCGTTCCGCCCCGTGGGGCTCGGAAGCGTTCGTGCTCCAAGGTTCAGCGGCCTGTAGCCCGTGTTACACGCGAGACTGTCCCATTGGTCGGGCATGTATGCGGCGCATTACCCCGGACCACGTCATGCAACAGGTGAGGAAAATTCTTCAGCCACTCACCAAAGAATAAGGAAAAGATCACTTGAACCCCCTCACCCTAACCCTCTCCCAGCCGGGAGAGGGAATTGGGAACTCAGAACTCGAAACTCGCTCACTTGAAAGTTATGCTCCGCCCCAACATTCTCTTTTTGTTAATCGATTGTCTGCGCGCCGATGCTCTCTTCGGCACTAACCGTGGTTCGCAAACCCCAACCCTGGATCGCCTCGTGCAAGCAGGCGTGTCGTGCACCCAAGCGGTCTCGTCGGCATCCTCCACTACCCCGTGCGTGGCGAGCCTGCTCACCGGCACCTATTCGTTCGTCCACGGCATTCGTTCGATCTTTGGCCTGAAACTCAATCAGACAGTCCCCACTCTTGTCGAGACATTGCGTACGGCAGGGTACCACACCCTCGCCGAGGTAAGCGGGCCGTTGTTTCCCGAAACGGGGCTCGACCGGGGGTTCGATCAATACCATTTTCGCGAAGGTGGAGCCTATCTCTCAACGGCTTGGGGAGTGGATTTACGCCGACGCCTCCAAAGTCCCGAGTTTCGCGCGCCCTGGTTTTTGTTCCTGCACCTGTGGGAATTGCATCATCACCGCCACATTCTCCCTCACTTCAGCACCCGCGCCCACGGACGGAACCGCTATGAACGGGCACTCTCGTCGCTCGATTCCGAGTTAGCCACGCTCATCGCCGCGCTTCCTCCTCATACCCTCGTCGTCCTCCACGGCGACCATGGCGAGCGCGTCGTGAAAACTGATTTTCAGTATCGCCTGTATCGCTTATCGCGCGACTTACTGGGGCGGACGACGATGAAGCGTGAAGGACACGAGATGGATATTTCCGAGGACCTGATTCGGGTGCCGCTGGTGTTCACCTCCGCCAATGGCACGAGCCATCCGCGGTTGCGTGCTGGCGCGCACGTGTCACAACTCGTCAGACAAGTGGACGCTATCCCCACGCTGCTCGATTTAGTCGGAACACCGGCACCGACAACAATACACGGACGGAGTCTCGTTCCCGCCTTCCATCAGGAGACTCCGCTTGGGATCGAGGCATATCTCGAAGCATTTCTGCGTATCCGTTCCGATCCACGCGATCGCCGGGTCGGCTGGCGCACGGAGGACTGGAAATACATTTACGCGCCCCAGAACCCACGGTTAGGAGAAGAGCTGTACCATGTCCCTTCGGACCCACGCGAGCGACACAACCTGGCGTCACGGCAGCCCGACGTCGTGGCCATGTTGCGTCAGCGCATTGAGGCCATACAACACGGCCCCATTGCCCCCAATCCCGGACAAGTGATGACCCCGGAAGAGCAAGCGCAAATCGAGAAACGCCTGATTGAGCTGGGGTATATGTGAAATTCTAGCTCTTAGCTCTTAGCTTTTAGCTCTTAGCCCTGAATTTTTCTCATGTCGTCTCTCTCAATACTCTTTCGCGTTCCTGATCGTTCCGAATTATCCGAGCTGCTGGCTCAGGCACCGGGGTACAATGGGGCAACGCAGAAACTCAAACAGGACCGGGGCACCACAGTCACGCTCGTTTCGCTTCCCACTGGGGCCGTTGTCATCAAACATCATCGTCTGGCGACATGGCGGCAGTGGGGAGACAGCCTGCTGCATGGCTCACCCGCGGTGCGGGCGTGGAAAGGCGCGCGACTCCTCCAAGCCGCGGGGATCGCCGTCCCTCGGCCTCTTGCTGTTGCCGAGATACGCGCGGCGGGTCTGGTGTCCGAAAGTTTCTATGTGAGTGAGGCATTGCTCTCCCATACTCCGCTCAATGTCTATTGGAAGACACACCAACAATCATGCCCTCGCCAACAACGACGCATATTCCTCCGTGCCTTGGCCGAGTTTGTCCGGAGTCTGCATGCTGCGGGTCTGTCAGTTGGTGACTTGAAGGATGAGAACGTGCTGGTCGAGGAACACGCGACGCAGCAGTGGCGGTTTGTGTTGGTCGATTTGGATCGCGTCACTCATAAGGGGCTCCTCAGCCAATCCCAACGCCTCAAGAACCTGGTGCAACTGGAGAGAACATTAGGTCGCAACGCCAGTATCAACGACCGGCTGTTTTTCCTGCATCAGTATCTGGGGACGCCACTCCCACCACCGGCTCAGCGGCATGCCCTCCTGAACCAGATTCTTGCCCTCCGCGATCAGAAGAACCGTGAATATGCCCACCGCCGGGCCCGCCACCACCGGCAACAGCAACAACAGCGTGACACCGCCCCACCCCTTCCCGACATCGTCCGTGTGGACCATCGTCCCCTGATTACCTGTTGCATTATCTGTTTTAACGAAGAGGCCAATATCCGTCGTTGCTTGGAAAGTGTGAAATGGTGCGATGAAATTGTCATCGTGGACTCGTTTTCAACCGATCACACGGTCGCTATTTGCCAAGAATACACGGACCGGATTATTCAGCGGCTTTGGCCTGGGTATGTCGAACAGAAGCGATTTGCCCTCTCCCAAGCCACGCACGAGTGGGTCTTGAATGTCGATGCCGATGAAGAAGTCTCGCCAGAGTTACGGCACGAAATGTTGGCGGTCCTCCACCGCGATCATCCCGATGTCGATGGCTATTTCATGCCCCGCTTGGTGTATTATCTGGGGCGCTGGTGGTGGCGCGGGTGGTACCCCGGCCTGCGGCTGCGGCTGTTTCGCAAGGCCAAGGTGCGATGGGGAGGAGTGGACCCGCACGAAAAGGTGCTCCTCCAAGGGCAGGCGGATCGGTTGCGGGGCGATTTGTACCATTACACCTACGATGACATCCATGACCATCTCCGCGCCTTGAATGGCCTCACCGAAGTCGCCTCGCGCGAACTCGCGCTGCGCAGAAAGCGCGCCCGTCTCGCGGATTTGCTCTTGCGACCCTTGTGGCGGTTTCTCCGTTTCTATGTTGTGAAGGGCGGGTTCCGCGAAGGGGTCCCCGGATTTTTTGTCGCGGTCACCTCCGCGTTTTACGTCTTTCTAAAATACGCCAAACTCTGGGAACGCACGACAACGCAACATCTTCATGCTGAACACGCTCAACATCCTCCATATCGATCCAGAGAAGAACTGGGGTGGCGGGGAAGTGCAAGTGCTGGGACTCACCACAGCGCTCCACCACCACGGCCACCAGTCGGTCGTCGCGAGTGACCCCAGTGGGGTGCTCTGGTCCCGTCTCGGTGAACAGGGGTTGCCACGGGTCCCTCTGCGCATACGGAATCATCTCGATCTTCTTGCCGGATTTCAGTTGCGTCGTCTGGTACAAACGAGCGGGTACCATATTGTCCATTTCCACACCGCTCGCGCGCATGCGCTGAGTCCGTGGTTGCGCGGGCTTCCTGTCAAACGGGTGGTGACGCGACGGATGGATTATCCCATTGCGCGTGGACGGATGACGAGACTGCTGTATGAACAGAGTGTGGATATGGTCGTCGCCATCTCACAAGGAGTGGAAGCGGCACTCTTCGCCGGAGGCGTACCGCCCACGCGCATCATGCGGATTCCCAGCGGAATCGAAACCGCACGATTTGTCTCGAACGAGCGGGCTCGTCACCAACTCCGCGCCGCGCTGGGCCTCGCGCCACACGACATCCTGGTCTTAACGGTCGGCGCACTCACTGAACGGAAGGGACATGGCACCCTCTTCTCCGCCGCCTCCATGCTTCAAGAACGCGGTGTCCGACTCCGCTACGTGGTCTGCGGAGAAGGATCGTTGCGCGTAAGTCTAGAAGAGCAAGCCCGCGCTTTGGGATTACAAGAGGCTATGCACTTTTCCGGTTTCGCTTCTCACGTCCCTGACTATCTATCGGCGGCGGACATCTTTGTGCATGTGCCACTTTGGGAAGGGCTGGGGGTTGCGGTTATCGAGGCGCTCGCGGCTGGGTTGCCGGTCGTTGCCAGTCGTGTTGGTGGCATTCCAGAATTGATCGACGATGAGCGGACTGGCCTTCTTGTGCCAGCGCAGGATGCCGCGGCTCTGGCGGTGGCCATCGAACGGCTCGTTCACCAGCCGCAATGGGCAAAGACCTTGGCCGCGACAGGTCAGACATTTGTTCAGGCCGGGTTTGATGTCTCGGTCATGGCCCAAGCCAATGAATCGCTTTACAACGAGCTGCTCGCTCGTCCGAGGACATAGCAACGTGAAACGCCGCACCGTTCTTTTATCGCCTCTTGCCTCCCACTTCACCAAGGTTCTGGGACAATTTTCTCGTGTTCGGGTGTTGGTGATCGGGGATGTGATGCTCGACCGTTATATTTGGGGCCAAGTCGAACGGATTTCTCCCGAAGCACCAGTCCCGGTTGTGCGTGTGACCCGTGAGAGTCTCCATGCTGGTGGCGCGGGTAACGTCGCGGCCAATATCCGCTCGTTAGGTGGGGCAGTGATCACCTGTGGCGTGATTGGCCGCGACCAAGCTGGCCGTCGGCTGCAACACGAACTCATCTCTCTTGGAGCCGATACCAGAGGCATCGTGGCAAGTCGGGCCATGACCACGACCAGTAAAACCCGCATCATCGCCCACAGCCAACAAGTCGTGCGGCTCGACCGCGAGCAGAGCGAGGCGCTCGACACTCGCGTGCGCGCACAGTTGCGACGATTCATCCACCAGCGGGTGCACGAGTGTGACGTGGTGGTGGTATCCGATTATGGCAAGGGCGTGATTGACGCCGAGCTGCTCACGCACCTCGCGGAACTCCGCGAACAGCACGGGTTCATGTACGTCATTGATCCCAAGCGTCGCAACTACGCCCACTATCGGGGGGCGACCTTGGTGAAACCCAACCGAGAAGAGGCGGGACAAGCCACGGGGATCGACATTCGCACCGAGGCCAGTTTGCAACAGGCGGGCAGGCTATTACTCGATCTCTGGCAAGCCGAAGCCGTGCTCGTTTCGCGCAGTGAAGCGGGCATGAGCCTGTTCAAGCGTGGCGCCACGGTGCAACATTTTCCCACAACCGCTCGTGAAATTTTCGATGTCACCGGCGCGGGCGATACCGTGCTGGCGACCTGCGCGCTGGCGCTCGGTGCCGGGGCCACGCTGGAAGACGCGACGATTCTCGCCAATCACGCCGCGGGCATTGTCGTGGGAAAAGTCGGAACGGCGACGGTGACGCCAAGCGAACTGACTGACGCATTGCGGGGGAAGAGCAGCGGGTAACCCGTTGGCGGCAACGCGAGGAAGAACACGCCGACACGGCTCTCCATTACCCTTCCTGCTGTGGCGGCTTCTCGCCTCTCTCAACGCGGTCTTGCCAGCGCAGAAAACGGAAGTTATTGACGCCCTGGCGTTGCACGACCGCTGATACACGGCGGGTGATGTTGCCATCGTTGCGATAGCCAATGCTTTCGATAGTCACAATTTGTGGGAGACCAAAATTGACGTTCCCGCCCTGCGGAAAGAGTCCGGCCAGGTTCGCGCCATTCGCTTCGTTGCGGCGCTGGATCAGTTCGTCGATCGCTGGTCGATCCATCCCGGTCGCGCCTTCTAACACTAAAGGGCTCGCGGTCGCCAGGTTCACACCACTCCCGCCACTATTGTAGACCGTGAACAGCTCGCGCAACGCCGGGCCCTCGCGGCCATAAAACAATGCCGGCGTCACTCCCCGCACGAGGAGGAGTTCTTCGGGGGTATGAAAAAATCCATCTTTCGCGGGATAAGGAATAGGAAGTCCCAGGTAGTAATCGTTCTCCGCCCCATGCAGACGGACCAGCGAGTCCGAGTCGCGCCAGTCTTGGATGGTGTCAACGATCAGTTGACTGAACTCCAGATCAAATTTGAGATTCGCGAAGGTTTGCCGCAAATACGCTTCATCCACCTCATTGATATTAATCTTGCCGCCCTCATCAAGCACGCGGACCCAGTAGCCGCCTTCGCCAAACTCTTCTTTCTTCCAGCGCCCATCCCCACGCACCCAGACGTCTACGTCTTCTTCCTCTGGTCCGGTTGCTCCCGTGGCTTGCCCACCACCAAACCCACCAAACGGCTGTTGCCCAAGCGCGTCACCAGTATTCAGGGCATTCTGGCCCTTCTGTTGGGCACGGAGAATCGTGTAGAGCGCGCGATGGAGTCCCGCCGTCGCGAGATAATAGGTCGCCACATCCTGCTGATAGACATCGGTCGTCCGTCCTTCGATGCGCATGGAGCGGGCCAACTCGCCCGCCAAGACGGTTAAGACCATCATGACCCAGAGCACCAAAATCAACACAATGCCACGGGCGTTTCTCACGAACAGTGTCCTTTCGCTATCTGGCGGCGGCGGAACGTGCTCGCCGCCGCTTTGCTCGGTTGGAGCCCGAGGGGGATGCGAGCAGGTCGGTCTGTGGAAGACGGACCGCTATCGGGACTTCGATATACCACTCGTGTGGCAATTGCCCCAGCGGCGCGCGCCACGAGAGGCGAATCACCGCCGGGAGTTGCTGTTCATCGAAGCCGTTCCATTTCTTGACCCATTCTTCCTTATTGCGTGGTTGCGTAATCTTGAGATATTCCCAGCCGATGCTTTCGACATCGGGTAATATCTCCGTCTCCTGCTGAAGGGGGCCTTCGCGATCATTGATGAGATCGGCTGGCAGAGTGGGAGCGGAGGTCCGCATCCATAACCCCCGTCGCCCGTCGTTCTCGCGAAGGAAATAGGTGATTTTTTCCAGCCCTCCGACTTCTGGCCGCCCCGTACTCGCGACAAAACTGACTTCACTCGCGTTCCCGGTGAAATAGACGGTCGTGCCTTTCTCCGTTTGCATGGCCAGGGGATACGCGGATTTGAGCTGTCGGGTGATTTGCGCCAAGGCGGCCCGCGCCCGTTGATTCTCCAGCGCGCGAAATTCGCCACGATCCACCGAATCGAGTCCGAGATTGAACGCGGCACTCACCACGACGACGATCATGCTCATAATCGCCAGACTGATAATGAGTTCCAGCAGTGTAAATCCGCGCGCGTGCCTGGTGTTCACGGTGATTGTTGCCCCATTTGGTCCGGTTGGTCCGCCTGGGCGCGCATGGAGCGTAAGAGGTACGATTGCTGCCCCACACCCTCGCTCCAAAACACCCCGACCTCGATTTCCTTGAGATGAAAAAAGTCGGTCGCCTGCTCGCGGTTGGATAACCGCGAGCCCTCGTCTTCCGGAGGCCGTACTTCCTGGACGCGTGCCTCCCACCGATACCCGCCCGGAAACTCCCCTGACTTTTGGCCGTCCTCCAAGCGTTCCGTGGCCAGCACGCGTTCCATGACATTCTGTGCATAGATGACGGCTTGCGTCCGTTGCGAGGCTTTCCCGCCGAGTCGTAAACTCCCTCCGAACAACTCCAACACCGTCACGATCCCCGTGGCCAGGACGGCCAGAGCAACCATGATTTCGAGGAGAGTGAAACCAGAGGAATTGCGGATTTGGAATTTGGGATTTGGGATTTGGGATTTGGGCTCGGAACTCCGCAATCCGCACGGTGCGAAGAGTCGCCGCGTAAAGTTCTGGTGCGTCATCATCAATCTTCCCGTGAGATCACGACCGTCCCCAGCAGAGGATTGAGCGAGAGGTGGTAGAGAGTCACTCCACTATTGCGCTCTTTTTCAATCCAGACTTCCCCGCCGGAATTCGTCCCATCGGGGTAGAACCGGAACTCGACTTCCCCTTCTTCGCGACCGAACAGCCCGCGCGCCGCGAGGAGGCCACTGTCCTCTTCCACCGCGACGTGTTCACCTCCGCCTTCGTGCCAATAGGTGTTGGCACGTGGTGCCACCACGAGCACCTCTTCCTGTCCGGACTCGACCGCCTGGACTCGCATGAGCTCCATCGCGGCACGTACTTGGACGATGACGCGACGGGGATCGGCTATCGTAAATCGCTTGGTCAGTTCTGGTCCGACGAGCGCCGCGGCGACCGCCATAATCAGGAGGACGAGCACCAGCTCAATCAGCGTGAAGCCTCGATCGGCGCGCCGTGGGACGCTGGAACGCCGAGTGTGTCTTGTGTGTCTGTCTGTTCTCAATGTAACCAACCCAAGGTGGTGCGCGTTAGTGCTTGGCGCGCTCTTGACTTTGCTTGATTTCCTTCATTTTGAGCAAGATCACCACCGTACCCAACACGATCCCAATCCAGTAGCGGGGGTCCTGCGCGGCATCCGGCACGGACCAGATCTTCTCCAGGCATACGAGAATCGTCGCGGCCATCAGCCCAATCATCACCCGGTTCCACAAATCACGATTCATAGGTACTCCTAGCGGATCAAATCCATTCGGCGGGTCAGATCCTTGGTGATGTTCTTTTGATGCGCTTCGATCGTCCCGCCGCCGATCTCTAGCAGTTTGGCGTCACGCCACAACCGCTCGACCACATATTCGCTGAAATAGCCGTAGCCACCAAGCACTTGCATGGCGTTGTCCGCCACTTGCTTCGCCATCGTCGTCGCCACCAGCTTCACGCCATCGGAATCGACGCGTTGCCCCGGCTTTTCCAGGCTCATGCGTCCAGCCGTGTGGTACAGGTAGGTCCGCGCGGCCATGTACTGAGCATACGAGTCGCCAATGTAGCGTTGAATCTGTCCGAAGTTGTGAATCGGTTGTCCGTATGCGGTGCGTTCACTCGCGTACCGGGTCATGACTTCGACACAGCGCGCCGCGATCCCCGTGGACATCGCGCCGATGGTGACGCGTTCGATTTCCAGATTACGCATCATGTGGATCGTACTCTCACCTTCCTCACCCAGTCGATTGACGACGGGCACGGCACAATCTTCAAATACCAGCTCCGCCGTCATCGAGGCGCGCATGCCCGCCTTGCCGTGGAGCCGCTGGCCCAACGAAAATCCGGGAAAGCCTTTCTCGACCACAAAAGAGCTGATGCCTTTGTCCGTTTTGGCGTAGACCAGGAAGATGTCACCCAAGGTTTTGTCATCAAGCGCGCCATTGGTGATGAACATCTTGCGCCCGTTCAGAAAGTAGGAATCACCTCGCCGGATCGCTTGCGATTTCATTCCCAGCACATCGGTGCCAGCCGCGGGTTCCGTCATGCACATGCCACCGACCCACGAGCCCGACATCACTTTGTCCAGATACCGCCGTCGTTGGTCTTCATTGGCATTGCGGCAAAAATTGTTGACGAAGAGCATCGTGTGCGCGAGATAGGCGAGGCAAAATCCGGGATCAACAGCCGAGAGTTCCTCGTGCACGATCACCGCCGCGACGGCATCCATGCCGGCTCCGCCATACTCGCTTGGCACGGTGATGCCGAACAGCCCGAGTTCACCAAGCTTACGAAAAAGTGGGAGGTTGAAGCGCTCCTCGCGATCATACGCGAGGGCTTGGGGTTCCACTTGCTCACGGGCGAAGTCACGGACGGTTTGACGGAGTAATGCGTG
>JANMSE010000343.1:0-6961 GCA_031389045.1 Deltaproteobacteria bacterium
CAAAACCGGAATTACTGGACTTTTCTGCTTCGAGAATCGCAAAGGAATTTTCGAAGGTGTTCATCGCAGCTTCAAGTTTGTGGTGTTGACGTTTGAGAAAGATGTGAAAACAAAACTTTTCCCTGCCGCATTCATGCGGTACGAAGTAGCTGAGTTGGAATATTTTCCTCATGCAGGGACCTTACAAATAGATGTTGATCATATCCATAAGATTTCTCCTGACTCGTTATCGATTCCAGAATTCAAGGATGAACAAGATCTTCGTATTTCTTCTAAATTGTTAGAGTATCCTCTCCTTGCTGATCCTCATGTTGGTTGGGGACTCGAATTATATGGAGAAGAACTCAACATGACACGCTCGGCGAAATACTTTCGGACGACCCGCACTAAATGCCCAGTGTACGAGGGGGGAATGATTTGGCATTTTGAACCCCAGTATTCGGAGCCTCGTTACTGGGTTCAAGAATCAGAACTCAGAAAACCTTTTCTCGATAAACGCACCAAAAGGATAACTGACCTTCAGCAAATTCCCAAAGACCTGAAGAACGACTATGAGGTCTACCGAATTGCAATTCGTAAAATTGCTTCTAACACTAACGAGAGGACTCTAATATCGACAGTAATCCCTCCTTATGGATTTGCGGGGAATTCACTTTCAGTCAATTTTCCCTTCTATCATGACAAGGATAGATATAATGAATTACGATTGTCGAGTCCTGAAATTTTAGTTGTAGTCGCGCTACTCAATAGCCTTGTTGCTGATTTCATTCTCCGGTCGCGTATGACTACGAACTTGAATCTTTTCTATCTGTACCAGCTTCCCATCCCGCGTTTTCAGCCTAACTGCGAGGCATTTGATCGTCTTGTCGAACGTACAGCAAAGCTCACCTGCACCACGCCCGAGTTCGATGACTTGGCGCGAGTTGTTGGTCTGAAGAGCCACAAAAAAGGAGTGACTGACCCCGTGGAGCGAGCGAAGTTACGTGCAGAGTTGGACGGTTTGATTGCTCATCTGTACGGTCTTACCGAAGAAGAGTTCGCGTACATTCTTACGACGTTTCCTCTCGTTCCAGAGCCGGTGAAGGTCGCTGCGCAGAATGCCTATCGCGATGTCGAGCGGGGGTTGATTAAGTGAAGAAATCTCTCGCTCTCCGCTCGTTCCGACTTGAAAACTTCAAAGCCGTGCGTGATAGCGGTACGATCAAATTCACACCACTGACTGTTTTCATTGGTAACAACGGCTCAGGCAAGAGCAGCATCATTGAGGGACTCGAAACATTCCAAACGGTAGTCGAGCAGGGGCTCGACAGCGCAATGGAGCAATGGCGGGGTTTTGAGCATATTCGACATCAGGGTGTCCCGCACAGGCTGCGAGAAACCCTGAAACCAAGACGCTCTCACTATACAAATCCTATTGCCTTTGACCTCCAAGGGAGCACACGGACGGGTATTTTTTCCGCCAAAATGCAAGTCAATATCGGTCCTGGGGGAAACGAACTTTTCATTCAACAAGAGACGCTGACATCACAAGCCCAAACGATAGAGCGCAATGACAAAGGCGAGGTCTCACCTCGCAAAAAATCTCGACCTCTGCCGCTCGCAGATGGGGAATCCATATTTGGATACTTTCTGGATGAGTTGGTCAGCGAGTTTATCTTCGGATGGCAGTTCGTTTCACTTATTGCGCAGGTAATGGGGGAACCAATGCCACAGAAACGGACGGGCGGCCCGACTCGGCTGGCGAAGGATGGTTCCAACATCGCTGAGTATCTGCTCAGTATCCGAAAACTTGATCAAAACGTTTTTGATGGCATTGTCGAGACTCTCCAGTACATTCTCCCCTATGCCCGCGACCTGCAACCGGCGCTCACCTCAGAATTGGAACGCACCGTCTATCTGCAAATGACCGAAGGCGAGTTCAAAGTACCTGGTTGGCTGCTTTCGACTGGTACTCTACGCATCGTTGCCTTGCTAGCCCTATTGCGTCATTCTATGCCACCCCCGTTGATTGTGATTGAAGAGATCGAGAACGGCCTCGATCCTCGGACAATTCATTTGCTCGTGGACGAGGTTCGCAACGCGATTGAATCTGGCCGCACGCAGGTCATCTTGACGACGCATTCGCCTTATTTGCTTGATCTCTTAGATTTGTCGCAGATTGTTCTCGTTGACCGTGTGAACGGTGAGCCGACTTTTACTCGACCAGCGGATCGAGAATCGCTCCAAACCTGGGCGAAGGATTTTAGCCCTGGGCGGCTCTACACTATGGATTTGTTGCGCAGGAAGGCAGAGGCGTGAAGGTTGGGATGATCTTCGAGTGTGGACCAGATGGGGCCGACCTCCAGGTCTGCCGACACCTGGCGCGGTTGCTTCATTCCAGTCTCGAAATCGTCCATGTGACGTTGGATAACAAGCCCAAATTAGTGGCTGAGTGTGGGTCTGCTGCGGCTAAGCTACTCGCCGAAGGATGCGAACGTATCGTCATTGTGTGGGATCTCCATCCACCCTGGCGGTCGAATAGACAGAAACCTTGCCGGAAGGACGATCGTCAAACGATTTTCACTTCGCTCTCCAGAGCCAGCGTCGATGTGCTCCAGGTGTCCTTGGTATGTATTGAGGAGGAGTTGGAAGCATGGTTGATTGCCGATGGGCGAGCGTTGTCCTCGGTGCTTTCGCGACCAGCGCAGCCAGTCCAAATCCGAGATACGAAGAAACCAGAAAAAACGCGAAAGCCGAAAACACACTTAATCAGAGTTTTTCAACAAAATGGCCATTCGTATGTCGATAGGATTCACGCCAAGAAAATTGTCGAAGCACTGCCAGACCTCACGAGATTACGACGTTGTGAAACCTTTGTTCGGTTTGCCGTCAAGGTGACGGGAAAGAAGCCATAACTCCTTAAAGTCTATGATGTGCAACAATGTTCCGAGTTCTTCTACCAAGGCACCGTCCAAGGCAGCCCTTCACAGTACAACCAGGAATTTGCCAATTGGTTACTGAAACAATACAAGAACGACAGTGCTTTTTTCGCGAAAGCGCGACAGCAGGTGAAATCAACATAGGTCAACAGAACGAATACGCCATGCTATTTCTCTCTCTCATTAACTACGACATCAAGTACCGGATGGGCCGAGAGGCAGAAGGAGGAGATGAATAACTATGCCTCCTAAAAGGGGTATTTTCATATTGACATTTTTTCTCCTTTGGAGGTGATCCGTTATGAAAACGAAGACATTTGATTGCGTCGAGATGAAGCATCGAGGAGCGGAAAAGGTAAGAGAGCAGACCAAAGATATGACGCCGGAACAGGAGTTGGCGTTCTGGCACGAGCGCTCCCGCATCCTGCGACGGCGACAAGAAATCGCGAAGGGAAAAGGTCTTGAACAGACAAATGAGGAGCAGCAAGCATCCTGAATGCGCCCAGCGAGGGGGGAATAAAGTGGCAATGCCTCTAACTGACATTCAGGAGTACCTAAAACTCCTCCCGGTCGTGAAACAGGCCCCGCAAGGCTCGCTGTGGTCGTCATACGATGCCGAGGCGGATGTGTTGTATATCAACTTCAAGAAGCCGAGCCATGCCACGGATAGCGAACTGACAGACGACGATGTGATTATTCACTACGAGGGTGACGAGATTATTGGGTTCACCTTCCTGCATGCAAGCCAGCGGTAACGGTCAGGGAACGTCATGAAAATCACCTACGACCCCGAAGTGGATGTGCTTCGTATCCTGTTTAGCAACGCGCCTATCGAGGAAAGCGATGAGGACAAACCTGGCGTGATCCTCGACTACGACGTTGCGTTTCTTCCGAGAATGTGTTCATCGTGAATTTTAGAGGAGGCCTCACTATGCCATCCGCTACGTTCACCAAAGAAGAGATCGCCCGTCGTGGTAACCAAATCTACCGACGTGACATTCGTGAGAAAGTTCTACCTCTGCACAAAGGCAAGTTTCTGGTGCTGGATATCGAGACGGGAGACTACGAAGTAGACGAAGACGATCTACGCGCGGAAGAACGCCTGCGCGCCCGTAGATCGGCAGGTGTCCTGTTCGGACTGCGTGTCGGGTATACATCGGCATACACCCTAGCCGGACGCATGATCGAAGACTCTATATGATCATTGGTAGCGTCAATGAAAAATTAGAGGCGACCTTGTGTCTGAAGATTTATGGCCGCAACGACCAGGAGCAGGAAGTAATCGCGGTAGTAGATACCGGTTACAATGGCGCGCTGACCTTGCCCGCCATGCTGGTGTCAGCCTTGGCTCTGCCTACACTCGCAGCCCGTGAAGTGACGCTAGGAGATACCAGTCGCAAGGTACTGGATTGCTACCGAGCAGAAATTGAATGGGACGGTCAGCGGCAAGCAATTGCGGTGCTGTGTGTTGAAGGCGCCCCGTTGCTCGGGACGGCGTTACTCAAAGGTTACAAGCTGGAGGCCGATTTTGTGGTTGGTGGTCTGGTACAAGTAAGTACCCTTTCCTAAGTTCTATAGGCTGGGTCATGACCCAGCCTACTACCGCGCGTTGATGCGACTCACGGAAGAGACGCAACTGTCAGGAAACAGGTACCTGGTCGAGAATCGCGGTAGTGGCATTTTTCACCCTTTGCGGAGAAGCTGCGCCGCGCCACGGCTGACCTTGCCCGAACGCGTAACGAGCTTGTCGCCGCCCTCGCTGATGAAGTATTCGTTGCCCATGAGAATGCTCATCTGCTGGCACTTGGAGCAAAGCCTGTCCAATCTGGGCACGTCTATACCTATTGAAGAAGCGTTGTATAAAATCTTGTGAGTCGAAAAGAAGGAGGACAAGGATTGCTTCGCGTTGCTCGCAATGACTCTCCCTCATCTTCATTGTGGTGAACGACCATCCTGAAGAGAATGGATGCCATGCTAAAACGCATACGCAAAAGCGTTCCACTGACACCGCGCGAGTCCCTGAAAGTTAATCAGATCGTACTCTAGTGCTTGCTCGTATTCCGCCTGGAGATAGCGCCCGTTGAAGGCGGGGTTATCCGTCGCGAAACAATAGGGGACGTCGGCGTCGTCAAGACGACGAATAGCCTCGCGGACCGGCTGGAGATCAGCAAAGGTACCGGTCTGCAGATAGGTGCTGGGGCACAGCTCAAAACAGATGCGCCGCCGGCTGAGGTCCGCTAACAAGTCCGGCCGATGCAGCGGGATTTGCACGCCATGGCCAATGCGGTGGAGATAAGGAAATAACTCTGAGTGAATATAGTGTGGGTGTGATTCCGCCACGTGCGCTGTCGCGGGGAGATACGCGTGCGTGGCTCGCCGTAGACAATCGGTGAAGTGAGCAACCCGCTGACCCACGCGATCTTCTGGCCCGGCGATGTCGATGCCGCGCACGAGATCGCGTCGGCGCAGCGCGAGGTCAATAGTGGCCTGATTCACCGCATCAGACAACAGCGAATGCAAACAGAGCAGGAGACGAATATCGACGGCGAATTCCGGCTGCTTGGCGGCCTGGGCGACCGCTTCGACGACCGCTTCCATTTGCGTGATCCGTACCGCTTCGTCCGCGCTGGGGTCTGTCCGTAGATAGGGGCAGAAGCGGAGTTCTAACAGGGAAGCGTGTTCAAACACCCGCGCGCCACGGGCAATGCGGTAGAGAAAGTACGCCATGGCTCCGGGAGTCTGGAGCGGTTCCACCAGTTTATGCAGTTCGAGATACTCCTCCAACGTTGCCCGGCGTGAAGAAAAATAGCTACGTAAACTCTCGTACGCTGGAAAGCGCGTTAAGAGGCCGTGAATCCAATCCCGTTCCTGTGGTGTCACTCCGACATCGGCGGTGTGGTCGTGCAAATAGCCGTAGAGAATCTTGGGGTGCACAGCACCTCCCAGGTGGCGGTGTAAATCCGCGTAATCGGGCGTCGCCGCGAAGCGGGCTGGTGTTGGCTTCATTATCGCGCTCGACGACGGCGGGTGGGATTGTCCAACCAGGGATTCGGAATAAATGAATCCTTGGGATCGAGGCGGGTCCCCGGCGCGATAATCGCGTCGATCCGATCCAAGACCTCCGCCGAGAGGCGCAGCTCTGCTCCCGCGAGGACATCTTGCAACTGCGGTAACGTCTTTGGTCCCATGATGACCGAGCTCACCGCCGGATGCTCAGCGGCAAAGGCCATCGCGAGATGGGTGAGCGAATGGCCCGCCTCGCGTGCCAGAGCACTCAACTCCTCGATCAAGTCGTATTTCCGTTGCACCTCCGCTCGGTCCGCGTCCCAGACGCCCATGCGCCCAAGACGGCCCGTGGCGCGACTGCCTTCTGGCAGCGGTTCGGTGCGGCGATATTTCCCGGTCAACCAGCCGCCCGCCAACGGCGCATACACCATCACGCCGACCCCGTGCCGTTGGCAGGTGGGCAGCACGCTTTCCTCGACTTTGCGGTTGAAAATGGAATAGATGCACTGTTCACTGCGCACGCGTGCAAGGTGCCGCCGTTCCGCGACATGTTGCGCTTCGACGATCAATTCGGCTGGGGTGGCGGACGCGCCGATGACGCGAATCTTGCCCGCGCGTTGCAAGTCCGTCATGGCCGCGAGCGTTTCCTCCAGGTCCGTGTCCCAGTCGCGTCGATGGAGTTGGTAGACGTCGATGTAGTCCGTCTCCAGGCGGCGTAAGCTGTTTTCCACCGCGCGCATGATCCAGCGTCGGGACCCGCCCCCGTCGTTGATGTTGGCCCCTTGAGCGGAAAAGAGTCCCACCCGTCCAGGCGGGAAGAAGCACTTGGTGGCGAGGATCACATTGTCCCTGCGCCCCTTCAGGGCCTTGGCGAGAATACGTTCCGACTCACCCTCGGTGTAGACATCTGACGTGTCGATGAAATTGACTCCCGCGTCCAGCGCCGCGTGCGTCATGCGAATGCACTCGTCGTGGTCTGGATTGGCCGTCGGTCCGAACATCATGGCACCGAGACAGAAGTGACTTACTTTCATGCC
>JANMSE010000361.1:0-2177 GCA_031389045.1 Deltaproteobacteria bacterium
CGTCACTTGCTCGAGCGCGCGGGCCGGTTGGTCACGAAAGACGAACTGCTTGATGCCGTGTGGCCGGACACGTCCGTGAGTGATGGCGTCCCCATCGTGTGCGTACGGGAATTGCGTCAGGCACTGGGAGATCAAGCCGAAGCCCCCACATTCATTGAGACCGTGCCACGGCGCGGCTACCGATTTATTGGCAAGATCAGCACCCCACACCGGACGAATGGGGTGAACCCTGAGCGGTCGCTCCGCGCGCCGGCCAAATTCTCTCTTCTGCCATCATTGACGGTGGCGACCCTGGTTGGGCGTGAGGACGAATTGGCGCAGCTCCGCCGGGGCTTGGAAACGGCGCGACGTGGTGAACGGCAGGTCGTCTTTGTGACGGGCGAGACAGGGATCGGGAAGACGGCGGTGGTCGAGGCATTTCTGAAGACGGTGGAGCGTCAGAAAGTGTGGATTGCGCGCGGCCAATGCCTCGAATACTACGGGGCGGGTGAAGCCTATATGCCAGTCCTGGATGCGATCGGGCGACTGTGCCGCGCCGCCGGTGGGGACGGGGTGCGTGAGTTGCTTGGGCGCTATGCCCCCACGTGGCTCGCGCAGATTCCCTGGTTGCTCGCAAGTTCCCCTACCGCGGATCAGCAACAGCCCCAGTCACAACGGACGACCTCGGAACGCATGTTGCGCGAGATGGCCGAGGCGGTCGAAGCCTTGAGTCACGAACGTCCGCTGCTCATCGTGCTTGAGGACCTGCAATGGAGCGACTTTGCCACCTTGGATTTGCTGACGTTCCTCGCGCGCCGACGTGAACGTGGACGGCTGTTGCTCATCGGCACCTATCGTTTCGCGGATATCACGCAAGGGGATCACCGCCTACGTGATGTCATGCACGAACTGCAACTCCACCGGCAGGGGAAAGAGCTGTCTTTACCACTGCTGACCGCGTCAGCGGTGGCGACCTATCTTGATGGCCGATTCGCTCATAACGCGTTTCCCTCTGGACTCGCCGGGCTGATTCATCAGCGGACCGATGGCAATCCGCTGTTCATGGTGAACGTGCTTGATGATTTGGTGATGCAGGGTGTGATTGTTGAACAGGAAGGGCATTGGCAACTGACGCGTGCGCTGGCCGAGGTGGATGTTGGCGTGCCGGAAAGCGTGCGCCAGATGCTGAGTAAACGCATCGATCGCCTGAGTCACGATGAACAGCGGGTGTTGGAGGCCGCGAGCGTCGCGGGCGTCGAGTTCTCGACGGCGGCGGTCGCGGCGGGGTTGGATGTGGATGTCGTCCAGGTCGAGGAATGGTGCGAGGAGCTCGCGCGTCACAATCAGTTTTTACGGCCTGGTGGGGTGGGGGAATGGCCGGATGGCACGGTGGCGGCGCAGTATGCCTTCACCCATGCGTTGTATCGACACGCTTTGTATCAACGAGTGACTGGCGCGCGCCGCGTCCGCTTCCATCAGCGGATTGGCGAGCGGGCCGAAACGGGCTATGGCGAGCGGGCGGGAGAGCAGGCGGCGGAATTGGCGATGCACTTCGAGCAAGGGCGAAACCATACGCGGGCGGTGACCTATTTGCAGCAAGCCGCGGAAAACGCGATCCGTCGCTCGGCGTTTCCAGAGGCGATCGCGCATTTCACCAAGGGACTTGGGCTGCTCACCCACTGGCCCGAGACGCCCGCGCGGACTCGGCAGGAACTCGCTCTCCACATTACCGTGATTGGTCCATTGATGGCGCTCAAGGGCGAATCGTCGCCTGAATTGGAGCAAGTCTACGCCCAAATTGGCAAACTCTCTCGGCAACTAGGGGAGACGGCGCAATCTTTTTGGGTCTTGGCGGGATTATGGTTGATCCATTTGGTGAGAGGAGAGTTGCAACGGGCTTATGAATGCGGAGAGCAAATGCTGGCCTTTGCGCAACAGCGAGAGGATCCCGTCTTCTTACTGTGGGCGCACCATACATTAGGGGTGACTCTTCTCTATCGGGGGGATGTCGCTGCCGCCTTATCTCATTTGGAACAGGTATTGGTTCTGTACGAAGCTCAGCAACACCCTCGCTATATGGCGGACCCGAAAGTTGTGTGCTTGGGAGTGCTCGCGCTCACTCTCTGTAGTCTTGGCTCTTTTGCGCAAGCCTTACAGCGGAGCGCTGAGTCTCTGGCCTTGGCTCGTGAGGCTGAACA
>JANMSE010000371.1:0-10281 GCA_031389045.1 Deltaproteobacteria bacterium
CGCCTTCTTGCTGGTTCCTGGGATCAATGAAGCACGCGCCTTGATTAGGCATTGCTGATTTTGTTCCCCGCGAATCGCTTCCTCTTTGCTTTTTTGTGGTTTACAACCTACATGTGAGTCATGGAGGCGAACGCGAGGAAAATCGAGTATTACGAGACAGCGAGCGGCGAATCGCCGTTTCGCAAGTGGTTCGAGGCGCTACGTGATAGTAAGGCGCAGGCTCGCATTGATGCTCGGTTAGCGCGTGTCCAGCTTGGCAATTTTGGTGAGCATGAGACCGTGGGTGAAGGCGTAGTGGAACTGAAAATCGACTACGGGCCTGGCTACCGCGTGTACTTCGGCCAGGTAGGAGCCAGCCTGGTCATCCTCCTCTGTGGCGGAGACAAAGGCACGCAGACAAAAGACATCAAAACCGCTCGCAAGCATTGGGCGAACTATCGGAGGCGTCATGGCGCGCAAACAACCAACGTATCACGACGATCTTCTTGAACGTCTCAAGGACCCGGAGTATGCGGGCGAGTATCTTGAGGCGGTGTTGGCCGAGGGTGATATGCCCGATGTCTTTCTGCTGGCGCTCCGCAATGTGGCCGAAGCCCGAGGCATGGCGCGCCTGGCGCGGGAGACGAAGCTCAATCGTGAGAATCTCCAGGCCCTGCTCTCGGAACGTGGCAATCCGGTGCTGAGTAGCCTCTATGCGATTCTTGACGCCCTAGGAATGAAGCTCTCTATCTCACGGAAGCAGGCCGCATAGCCAGAGCGATTGGGGAAACGTAGATCGTCCGCCCTACAGCGCCCGCCGTCGATTTGTTAGGCTGCCACGCGTGGACATGATTCGCATTCGCGGCGCGCGCACGCATAATCTCAAAAACATCTCGCTGGAGATTCCGCGTAACCAACTCGTTGTGATTACCGGCGTCTCCGGCTCCGGGAAGTCGTCGCTCGCCTTTGATACGTTGTACGCCGAAGGTCGCCGCCGCTATGTGGAGTCACTGTCCGCGTATGCGCGCCAGTTTCTCGATCAGCGCGCCAAACCGGATGTTGATGCCATCGACGGTCTTTCCCCCGCTCTCGCTATCGAACAACGCGGGACAACTACCTCTCCCCGTTCAACCGTAGGGACGGTCACCGAAATCGCGGACTACTTGCGTTTGCTCTATGCCCGCGTCGGGACCCCGTATTGCCTCCAGTGCCACCGCGCCATTGTTCGTCACACCGTCCCACGCATTGTCGATCAAGTACAGAAGCTCCCGGAGAACACTCGTGTCCAGGTCCTGGCTCCGGTCCATCTGACGCAGGTGAGTAATTTTCTTGGGACAGTGCGTGAGCTGCGGCAGGCGGGATTCGTGCGTATTCGGGTGAATGGCGCGGTGTATGAGGTCGCCGAAGAACAGACGTTGCCACGATCCGCGCCGGCTGACTTTGATCTGGTGGTTGATCGACTCGTCGTGAAGAGTGGCGTGGCTCGTCGCTTGGCCGATTCGCTGGAGACGGCCTTCCGTTATGGCAAAGACGTGGCGAAACTCTTGATCGGAGAAGACGATGAACAGTTGTTTACGCAACGCTTGGTCTGCCCGGCGTGTGGGTTTGCTTATCCTGAGCTGACGCCGTCCTTCTTTTCTCCCAATAGTCCTCATGGCGCGTGCGCATCCTGCGATGGGTTGGGCATCCAGACAGCGGCAAAAAAGCCGACGAAAAAAAGTAAAGCTAGCGAATCAGCGGAAGAGCACTTGGCAAGCGAAACAATTCCCTGCATCGCTTGTGATGGGACGCGGCTTGCGCCGGAAAGTCGTGGGGTGCGAATCAATGACCGCGACATCGCGCAAGTCGGGCAACTGTCCATCGCCGAGGCGCGGGAGTTTTTCCGCGCGCTTGTCTTTCCAGGTCCACACGCCGACATTGCCCAGCCGCTCTGCCAGGAGATTCTCGTCCGGCTACGCTTTTTGCTGGATGTTGGACTCGACTATCTCACGCTGACCCGTCCGGCTGTCACCCTCTCTGGTGGGGAGATGCAGCGCATTCGACTGGCCACGCAAATCGGTGGCGGACTGTCGGGAGTGATCTATGTTCTGGATGAACCGTCCATTGGTTTGCATCCGCGTGACACCACCCGATTGCTGACGGCCTTGCACCAGTTGCGGGATCGCGGGAACTCGGTGATCGTGGTCGAACATGACCGGGAGACGATTCTTGCCGCTGATTACGTGGTGGATTTGGGTCCTGGTGCCGGAGAACGGGGAGGGGAACTGCTGGCTGCGGGTACCCCGCAAGAGATTCTGCGCTCTCCGACGTCCATTACTGGCCAATATCTCCGTGGTGAACTGTTCATTCCCGTGCCCAAGCAGCGCCGGAAGCCGCGCGAGTGGCTGACCATGAAAGAGGTGTCGCTGCATAACCTCAAACAGGTGACCGCCGCATTTCCGCTGGGCACGTTGACCTGTGTGACCGGTGTGTCTGGGTCGGGCAAGAGTTCGTTGGTGCTGGACGTGCTGTATCCACAGTTACAGCAGGCGTTGACGAAGAAAGGGCATGACAAGCGACTACTGACCGGCTGGCAGCAGCTTGAAAAGGTGATCTGTGTCGATCAAACCCCAATCAGCCGGACACCACACTCAAATCCCGCGACCTATATCGGACTGTTTACCGCGTTGCGTGAGTTGTTCGCGCAACTTCCCGAAGCACGGGTGCGTGGCTATGGCCCGGAGCGTTTCTCCTTCAATGTGAAAGGTGGCCGGTGCGAGGCGTGTGAAGGAGACGGCGTGGTCGCCGTGGAGATGCACTTTCTGCCGGACCTGTATGTGACGTGTGATGTCTGTCAGGGGAAACGCTACAACCGTGAGACCCTGGAAGTGCGCTTGCGTGGCAAATCCATCGCCGAGGTGCTCGACCTGTCCATCAATGCGGCATTGGAGTTCATGGGTGACATTCCCACCTTGCGGCCACGACTGGAAGCGCTCCGTGATGTTGGCCTCGATTATGTGCGACTCGGCCAAGCGACCGCGACCTTGTCTGGTGGCGAGGCGCAACGCTTGAAACTGGCGAAGGAGTTGAGTCGCAAATCTTCCGGTCGCACGCTCTATCTCTTCGACGAACCGACCACTGGATTGCATTTCGCCGACATTCATCGGCTGCTGACGATTTTCCATCTCCTGGTTGAGGCGGGAAACACGGTCGTTGTCATTGAGCACAACTTGGATGTTATCAAGACGGCGGACTTTATCCTTGACTTGGGCCCCGAAGGGGGAACGCATGGGGGGGAACTCGTCGCCGCTGGTACGCCTGAAGAGGTGGTGCGGGTTGAACGGTCTCATACTGGGCGGTTTTTGCGGCCGTTGCTGTCATAACGCGAAGACAGCGTTCAGTTATCAGCTATCAGCAAAAACGATGGGAAGCGTTCAGCCGTCAGCTTTCAGCTTTCAGCAAAACAAGGAGATACGAGCCCTGGAATCTTTGGCTCGTGTGAAAAATTGGGCAACATCTCCATGTTTTCTTGTCTGGCTGACGGCTAAACGCTGAAAGCTGACCGCTTCCAGCCTTGACAGCCTAAACCCTGCAACCTATCGTAGACCCGTAAGGTCCACTTTGAGAGGTACACACTATGTCACGAGTCATCTATATGGATAACCAAGCGACGACGCCGGTTGACGAGCGGGTGTTGGAGGCGATGCTGCCTTACCTGCGCGATCAATTTGGCAATGCCGCGAGTCGTAATCATCCTTATGGATGGGCCGCCGAAGAAGCGGTGGACAAGGCGAGAGAGCAAATCGCGAGCTTGATTGGTGCCAAAGGGAAAGAGATTATCTTTACCAGCGGCGCGACCGAGTCCGACAATCTCGCCGTCAAAGGCGTGGTCGAGTTCTACAAGGACAAGGGCAACCACGTCATTACCTGCGTCACCGAACACAAAGCTATTCTTGATACCTGCAAAGCGCTGGAGCGGGCTGGCAAAGCGACGGTTACCTATCTTCCGGTTGACCGCTATGGGCAAGTCAGCCTTGACGATCTGCGCAACGCGATCACCGACAAAACGATTCTCATCTCCATCATGTACGCCAATAACGAGATTGGCACCCTGCACCCGATCCGAGAAATTGGCAAGCTCGCAAAAGAAAAAGGGATTCTGTTTCACTGTGACGCCACGCAAGGGGTGGGTAAAGTGCCGGTCAACGTCGAGCAGGACGGCATTGATCTGCTCTCCATGACTGCCCACAAGATGTATGGCCCCAAAGGCTGTGGCGCTCTTTACGTGCGAACCAAAGGTCCGCGCGTCCGACTGACGCCAACGATAGATGGTGGAGGGCATGAGCGCGGAATGCGTTCCGGGACACTCAATGTTCCGGGGATCGTCGGCTTCGGCAAAGCCAGCGAACTGTGCGGGCAAGAGCTGGAGCAGGAAGCCGCTAAACTCATCTCCCTCCGCACTAAACTCCACAACGGCCTCACCAGTCAGTTAGAGGATGTCTTCCTCAACGGCCATCCCACGCAACGGATTCCCGGCAACTTGAACCTCAGCTTTTCATACGTCGAGGGTGAATCGTTCTTGATGGGCGTGAACAAAGAGATCGCGCTCTCTTCGGGTTCGGCGTGTACCTCGGCTTCACTCGAACCTTCGTATGTCCTAAAAGCGTTAGGTGTAGGCGATGAACTCGCGCACACCTCCATTCGCTTCGGATTAGGGCGATTTAATACCGAGGCAGAGGTGGATTTCGTGGTCACTCGCGTGGTCGAGGTGGTGCGCCGCCTCCGGGAAATGTCGCCTCTCTATGAAATGGCGAAAGAGGGAATCGATCTGAAATCGGTCCAATGGAAACATGCGTGAAGAACGACCGGTGACCGGAGACCGAGGACCGAGGCCGGAATAGGAAAAGAGGATGTTCTCCAGTCTGGCCCCGGTCCCCAGTCTTCGGTCTCCCGTCTTCGTAAGGAAAAAATATGGCACAAGCAGCGACAATTGAAATTAGTGAAAACGCGGTGAAGAAAATCCAGACGTTGATGACCCAGCAAGAAAAAGACGGTCACGGCTTGCGGGTGAAAGTGATTGGTGGCGGCTGTTCTGGGTTATCGTACAAAATGGACCTCGATCTCCCTCGTGATGGCGACCGCATCTTTGAGCGCGATAGCGTGAAGGTGATTGTCGATCGCAAGAGCTTCATCTACCTCCGGGGCACGGAACTCGACTACGCCGATGGTTTGATGGAGTCCGGTTTCAAGTTGCAAAACCCGAACGTGAAACGCTCCTGTGGGTGCGGCAGCTCGTTCTCCGTCTAACCTATTGTAGATTTCATGGATCACTCTGCTCCTGTGCGTTGTTGGCGTTGCGACGACGCACATCCCGCCTCTCTGTTCTGTCCGCGCTGCCAAGCCATTCAACCGCTTCCTCCCCAAGTCGATTATTTCACCGTGTTGGGCTTTCCTCGGACTCCGGTTGTGGACGAAGCGGCGCTCACGGCCCGATACTATGAGTTAAGCCGTCGTCTACATCCCGACCTCTATCAAACCGGGGCCACCGAGGAAAAAGAGGCGAGCTTGCAAAATACCGCGCTCCTGAATCGTGCCTACCGCACGTTGCGCGATCTCGTGCAACGCGGACAGTATTGGCTGGAGCTACAGGGTGAACAGATTGGCCGGGAGAATAATCGGGTGCCGCCAGCGTTGGCGGCCTTGGTGTTCGAGGTGCAAGAGAAACTGGCGGAAGCACGGGACAACCGTACCGCCGGGAACAGTGAAGCCGCGGGCGCGGAACTGGCCACCCTTCGGGCCGAGGTGTACGCCCAGTTCGAGCGGTTACGGACAACATTAGCCAACAACTTGACCCAATGGAGCGACGGCAACGGCACTCCCGCCCTGCTGCAACAATTAAAAAGCTGCTTGTCGGAGATCGCGTATCTTCGGACTTTGCTGCGGGATGTGGATAAGGAGAGCGAGGCATCGTGGAACGGATAGTGGGCATTGACCTGGGAACGACCAACAGTTTGATCGCATTCACGGATGGTGAGACCCCCCGCGTGCTCGCCGATGCGCGCACCGGCAATTCGCTGTTGCCTTCGATTGTCTCCTACTTTGACGACGGGCGGATGGAGGTCGGGGACCAGGCGAAAGCACTGCTGGAGGAACACCCCCTCACGACGATCCAATCGGTCAAGCGGTTCATGGGGCTCGGCATGGAGCATGTGAGCACCGAGGACCAACGCCGCTATCGTTTTGCCCAAGAGACTGGCATCGTTCGCTTTGCCCTGCATGGCCGCCAGGTGACGCCACCAGAAGTCTCCGCGGTGATCTTGCGTGCCCTGCGTGAACGGGCTGAAGCCGCGCTCCAAGAACCCGTGCATAAAGTCGTCCTTACCGTTCCCGCCTATTTCAATGACTCGCAACGTCAGGCGACCAAGGATGCCGGACGCCTGGCTGGACTGGAAGTGGTGCGCCTCCTCAATGAGCCGACCGCCGCCTCGCTTGCGTATGGGTTGGATAAAAAAGAAGAAGGGCTCATCGCCGTCTATGATCTGGGTGGTGGCACGTTCGACATTTCCATTTTGCGGCTGCACACCGGGATATTCGAGGTGCTCTCCACTAATGGCGATACCCGCTTGGGTGGCGACGATATTGACCAACGCATCGCTGAACGCTTTTTACTGGTGGGCCTACCGGAGACGCTCCGCCATGATCCGCATGTCGCCAGCCGCGCGCGTCAGGTGGCCGAGGAAGCCAAGCGTCGCCTCTCTGATGTTGAGACGATGCCCCTTGCGTTCGCCATGCCCGAACACGGCATCCAGGTCTCGCGGACGCTGACTCGTGCTGAACTTGAAGAGGCGGTGACCGATATTCTTGCCCGCACGCTCGCTCCTTGCCGCCAAGCACTCAAGGATGCTGGACTTGAGCCGCGTGAGATTGAAAAGGTGGTGATGGTCGGCGGCTCGACCCGCATGCCCTTCGTACGTCGCCGCGTCGGTGAGTTTTTTGGCCGCATACCACTGACGGACCTGAACCCCGATGAAGTTGTCGCGTTGGGTGCGGCGGTGCAAGCCGATACCTTGTCCGGGCGACGCAAGGATATGCTGCTGCTTGATGTTGTTCCTCTCTCATTGGGCATCGAGACGATGGGCGGAGTGCTGAGTCGCTTGATCGAGCGTAACACTACTATCCCAGCGAGCGCGCAAGAGATGTTCACCACGGCGGTGGACAACCAAACGGCGGTGGACATCCATGTCTTGCAAGGTGAGCGGGAATTGGTACAGGATTGTCGGAGCTTGGCCCGGTTCAAGATTCCCATTGATCCCCAACCTTCTGGCATCCCACGGGTCGGCGTCACCTTTATGATTGACGCCAATGGTATCTTGAATGTGACCGCGACGGACCTGCGCACCAAACACGAGCGATCGGTTGAGGTTAAACCTTCGTATGGACTGACCGATGAGGAAGTCGAGCGTTTGCTTGAGGAGTCGATTGATTTCGCCGAGACCGATATTGAGCAGCGCTTATTGATCGAGGCCTGGACTGAGGCGGATACGCTGCTCCACGTTACCGACAAGCAAACGCGACAACACGCGGCCTTGTTGGAGCCAGGAGAAACTGAGCGGATTCACGCCGCCGTTCACACGTTGCGGGACGCCATGCGGGGAACGGACTACAATCTGATTCGCGACTTGATTGACGCGCTCAGCACGGAGACGACGCCGTTCGCGCAACGGATCATGGATACCTCTATTGGTGAAGCGTTAGGGGGCAAGGAACTGTCCCGCGTGTGAAGGGGAACGAAGTAGGAGCGAAGGACGCCATGCAACTGCGATGGGAAGATAGCGAAGACATTGCTGAACAGCTTCTGGCCGCGCATGCGGACATTGATCCGCTGAGCGTGCGGTTTACTGACTTGCGCCGGTGGGTCACCGAGCTGGTGGACTTCGCCGATGACCCAAATGCCTCAAGTGAGGGAAAATTGGAGACCATCCAAATGGCTTGGCTGGAACTCTATAAAGAACTAAACGAATAGGCTATACTCGCGCTTCCCAAACCTTCCTAAAGGTGTTGGTTGTATGTGGATGTGGTGGTCGAGGTGATGACCTTGGCCAAAAATGAGGAGGAGGCTTCATAATGAAGAACCAACCTGCTGCCGAGGGCGGAACCGGTGTATTTCAGCCAGATTTGCTCTTGCCCTCGCAATTTTTCACGGCGCTTCGTGGCCGGTCGCAAGGCGACGGCCAACGGCGACTGATGATCGCGGTGCTCGAAGATGCGATTGAATGTTTCCAGAAATATGTTGACGCGAAAGACAGTCGCGGCCGACAACTGGGGACTGAAGCGGAAGAATGGTTTCTGACTGATGATCCCAAATGGTTATTCTCTTTCGTCAACGTGTGCGAGACGCTGGACCTCAATCCGGCCTTCCTGCGCGAAGGCTTATTGGCGTGGAAAACAAAACAGCCTGTGTCCCAGCCGTCCGAAGAATCAACGGAATCCCCGCCGCCTGGCTCTAATGGGAAACATGACAGCCTGCACGCGGCCTAGTCTCGTGCGAGGCGTGTTCGTAACGAGTAGACACTTCCCGTGCTAAAACGCCTCACTCGCAGTGCCTTTCTGGCTGGATTACGAGGAAAAGACCTCGTGACCCGGCTGCTCGGACGCCAACCGGAGTACAACACGCTTCGTGTGTCGCTGCACGGCGCTTTACCCGAAGGAGCCAGGTTGTCGTTGGCGTCTTTGTGGCGAGGCGCGGGGTTCGACTTCCTGACCTGCATGACACTGCTGCGCTGGGCTCGTGAGGACGACCAGATTCAGGCCGTCGTGCTCACCATCGCCGACCTTGACGTCGGCTGGGCCAGACTTCAGAGTTTACGCCGGTCGTTGCTCGCCTTACGTGCCGCCAACAAACAGGTGTGGGTCTATCTCACCGAAGGTGGCATGCGCGAGTATTACCTCGCCAGCGCGGCGGATGTGATCCTCATCGCTCCGGCGGGACATCTGTCGATCATCGGCTTGGCCGCCGAGACGGTCTTCTTCAAGGGTGTTCTTGATAAGCTGGGCATCGAAGCCCAAGTCCATCAAGCCGGACAATACAAAGCGGCGGGCGAACCGTTCACTCGGGACTCCATGTCAGACGCGCATCGCGAAATGCTCAACGGCTTGCTCGACGATCTGTATGGCCAAATCGTTGAGGATGTCGCGCACGCCCGCCAGAAAAGCCTTCAAGCCGTGCGTGAGTTGATTGACCAAGGCTTGTTCATGGCCCGTGAAGCGCTGGGCGCGGAACTGGTGGATCATGTCGCCTACGAGGATGAAATCCCCACGCTCCTGGAAGCCAAGCTCAACCCCGTGCATGAGATTACGACCGCGGAGTATGTCCATCTCCGCAGACGAGTCATGCGACGTACCTTGTTGGCGACCGACCCCAAGAAGATCGCGCTGGTGACCGTGGATGGCGCGATCAAACGAGGTGACTCTCGTGATGGTGGCGAGAGTGGTCACGCGGTGGGTTCAACCAGCTTCGCCGAGGACATCAAACAGATTCGAGAAGATGACAATGTGGCAGCGTTGGTCGTGCGGGTCGTGAGTCCGGGCGGGTCAGGGCTGGCGTCGGATTTGATGTGGCGCGAGCTGATGCGCACGCGCGAGAAAAAGCCGGTGATTATCTCAATGGGTGATGTCGCCGCTTCGGGCGGGTACTACTTGGCGTTGGCGGGCGACAAGGTGTTCGCCGAGAATGGCACGATCACTGGCTCGATTGGCGTGATCGCTGGGAAAGCGGTGCTGCATGGGTTGTATACGCAAGTTGGGGTGACCAAGGAGATTCTGACCCGTGGGCAACGGGCGGCGTTGTTCTCTGACTATCACGTCTTCTCGCCGCAAGAGGGCGAACGGCTGGATCGCGAGATACTGTCCTTCTATCGCGACTTCTTGGAGAAAGTGGCGACGTGTCGCTCGCTCAGTCTGGAAGCGGTGGAGCCCAACGCTCAGGGGCGGGTCTGGACCGGTAGACAAGCCTGGATACGTGGGTTAGTAGACGAGATCGGAGGAATTGAAGAAGCACTACTGGAAGCCAAAAAACGGCTGGGGATACCCACTGAGATGCCCGTGGTCATTGAGCGCTTCCCGAAACCTCCCTCGTTATGGCGGATTCCCCAATTGATACGGGCCATTCCTCGACACACCAGCTCCCCGTGGTGGTGGACGCAGGAACGCATTTGGGCGATTATGCCCGTCTCTTTACGATTTCTATAAATTTTCATATAAATTGGCGAAACTTTTTGAGAAGCGACGTGACAAGAGAAGGTCGAGGGAGCGGATGCGCACGCC
>JANMSE010000411.1:0-7049 GCA_031389045.1 Deltaproteobacteria bacterium
CTTGATGTGAACGTCGACCCGAACGACCGACCGCCGCGCACCTGCGTGATGGGTGAGCCCGAATCCGCCAATTCAGGCCCCGCAGGGCTTGCGCGATATTCGACTCTGCGTTCCTGGCTTTCGCAATGGTCGATTGATGACTCCAATGTCAGTGGCGTACGCGGAGCGGCCTCTATCACAGTGCCGCTCTTGGTCATCGAGAACTCGGCCGATGAAGCCTGTCCGGCCTCCGACCCGGGCCAGATCTATGCGGCGGCCGCGAGCAAGGACAAGACCAGGAAAGTCATCAAAGGAGCGAGGCATTACTACCAGGGACAACCAGAATTGCTCAAGGAAGCGACTGACTCCTGCTTGGATTGGTTGAAGGCGCGCAATCTTCTGGATTGAAGAGCCGCGCGCTTCTCCTGACATCGAGACTTCGTTAGACTGACGCAGATGAAGTTCATGAGGTGCGCCTGACTATGGCAACAATTACTCTCGAACTCCCCGAAGAGTTGGTAGTACGGCTTGATCCCTTGCGCGATCGGTTGCCGGAACTCCTCTCCCAACTCTTGGATTCAGCGTCCGCGGAGAAAAAACTCACGCTGAGTGGGACTGCCATGACGCATCCGGTTTTTCTTGAGCTGATCGATTTTCTTTCTACTCGTCCAACTGCCAACCAAGTCCTTGCGCATAAAGTCTCGACAGCCGTGCAGGAGCGGTTGGAGGAATTATTAGACAAAAATCGAGAGGAAGGATTGACCGCGGCTGAGGAAGAAGAAATGGATGCCTATCGGCTTGTCAATCATGTCATGATTCTGCTGAAAGCGCGCGCGCGTCCGGTCGTTTCCTCGCCACAAGCAGCACTTTCCTAACGGATGAACGATCCCGCGCGACTCCTTGAGCGACAACGATTGATAGTGGCTGGTCGTTACCCGAGGACGGTCACATAGGAGGAGTTTCACCCTGCCATATTTCGAGGAGAGAAAAGGAGCGCTGTGTGATTGCAAGACTTGACTCTTATAGCTTACTAAGACTCTTGACTCATCAGATTCTGATGTAGTAAGAATCCGAGCATGAGGTCAACCCTAAAGGATTTGGCAAAACGGCATGAGGTACCTTATTCCACTCTGGCAGGTTGGATTGAGCGTGGGCTTATTGAAGCCCACGTGCGCACTGGCCAGTCTGGATCGGCCATCCTACTGAATGAGAAAAACGTAAAAGAGCTTGAGAATCTAATCCGTCTGCGAAAAGGTGGACTTTCATTACAGCGTGCGCGACACCTGATGGAGGACCTGCGTGCCGCTGGCTATAACCCGTTGAGCAAGGGTCTATTCGTAGTGGTTGATTCGCGCAAAGGTAGAGTTCTGCGGATTTCCGAGAGCAAACGCGAAGCAAGAGAGGTCGCAGGCCCGCACAAACAACAAACGGTTATGGTGGAACTGATTCCGGAGCTAACAGAGAGCTAGGTGCCGAATCACTTTCACTTTGTGATTGAATCCCGCGTCGGCAATCTGTGAGCCAAATTCATGCGTTGCTTTTGCCCCGCTACGTGCGGCGTTATCACAAGCATGATGGGATGGAGCGCGAAGAGAGCCTGTCCTGTTTACTCTTCTTAATGAAATACTCATGAATGATCCCCGACAATGGTTGATCAATCTTGGGACAGCCTCCATGTCCGAGACTGAGGATGGTCTCGTGCTCGTGGCTGGATATGCACGCAATGGTCGTCCCCCCGAAGAGGTGGCTATGATCGAGAAGGCGGCGACGTATGGTGCGCACTCGGTCTTCTTCGAAGCAGGTCGTAATGGCCGTCCGCCTGTAGCTCAGGCCTTTGTTTTCGTTTCGGACGGCCCGGCCAACGATCCAAAGTTTGCTGAACTGCATAAACGTCTCTGGAGTTGGGGCGGCGTGCCGTTAGTTTACCGTAAGACTCCTGGCCTCGTTCAGCTTTTCCGCTGCGCCCACAAGCCTGACTTTGTATCCCCGACCGGGAAAATCATCTGCAAGCCAATCAAGATGCTGAAAATTGCCGCCGCGATTGGTAACCGTGACGCTTGGTGGGATGCCTCGCGCTTGCGCAATGGCACACTCTGGGATGATCCCGCAGTTTGTAAAGAAATGCTGTCTGTCAACAAGGCGGCGCACAAGCGGCTAATCGATGCGGTGAAGCAACTCAACACCGACTTAAATGAAGCGAGCATCCTTAAGAAGTATCTTCGACGGAAGCTGCTGATTCTGTCGTTGCTCATCGCCTACCTCGAAGAGCGCGGCGTTTTTCCCACAGACTATTTCGGACAGTTTCTCCCGGGTGCTACAAAATTTTTCCAGGTGCTAGCGAATGGAAACGCACTGGTCGCGCTATTGGCGGCTCTGGAGGAAAGGTTCAATGGCCACGTTTTCATTCTCGACGACGCAGATCGTGAGTCCCTCAAGGCCAGCAGTAGTCAGCTGGCCCGTTTCGCCAGGTTTGTCGAGGCGCACGAGGAGTCCGGAGGTCAACTGACACTTTGGCAACTCTATTCATTCAAAGACCTACCTGTGGAGCTAATCAGCCACATTTACCAGATCTTCGTAAAAGACAGCGACGGCTCCGTCTATACGCCGCCATTCCTCGTCCGCCTTATGCTGGAGGAGGCGCTTAGCTGGGATCGGCTCGACCGTTTGCAGCAGCGCGATGAGGTCATCCTCGATCCCTCCTGCGGTTCTGGAGTCTTTCTCGTCGAGGCCTACAAGCGTTTGGTTCTGCATTGGCGCAGCCGCAATCAGTGGAAGCGGCCCAGCATAACCGTCCTTAGGGGCTTGCTCAAGAAAGTGCACGGCATCGATTTGGAAGCGGGTGCGGTAGAACTCGCAGCCTTCAGTTTGTGTCTAGCGCTCTGCGATGCGTTGGAACCGGAGGAGATTCGCGCCGGCATGAAGCTCTTTCCTCCGCTGGTGGGAAAGACGCTACATCGTTCTTGTTTCTTCGAGGCTAAGGAGCGGGGCTTACTGCAAGAATCAATTGGAGTGGTTGTTGGAAATCCGCCCTTTACCTCCAGCCTCGACACACGAGGGGCACAGCGCAGCTACGCTCAGTATGTTGCCAATCATGGTTCGCTGCCTGATAAGCAACTGGCCTACCTCTTTCTGCATGAAGCCATGGGAATGGTCGCTGAAGGTGGCGTGCTCAGCATGCTCCAACAATACAACCTTCTCTACAACCAGCAGTCGCTCGGCTTCCGCCGCAACTTCATTGGCAAGTGGGATGTGCGGGAAGTGCTAGATTTCATTTCGGTACGCGGACTGTTTCAGAAAGGCGGTGCCGACACTAAAGTGATCGTTGTCGTAGCCGATGCTGTTTCGCCTCCAGCGGACCGTAAGATTCTCCATGCGACGTTTCGCCGTAGTGGACGTGTCGATGCCGAACAGGGATTCGACATTGATTACTACGACCTGCACTGGCTGCCACGCCAACTTGCGCTTAGCAACGATGGCGTATGGCGTGCCGACTTACTGGGGGGAGGACGTGTATTGGGATTCGTTGACCGGCTGAAGAAGTTTCGCACTCTCGGGCAGTACGCCGAGGATCAAGGATGGGATTTTGGGGAGGGCTTTATTGAAGGAAGGAGAGATGTATCACGGCCAGCAGGTCACATCATCGGCAAGCCACTTCTTCCGTCAGACGCGCTGACTTTGGATGGAATACGTGCCTCGAAGATTACGAAAGTGCTAGAGAAGCCAATTGAAGGACCACGTTCTGAAAAACGCTTTTCACCACCGATGCTGCTAGTGCGAGAGCAGATGGACCTTCCGCATGCGATCTGGTCGAAGCACTATCTGACGTATAAGGACCAGATCGTGGGATTCGCGGCTCCACGAGAGCATCATGCTCGCCTATCTGAGACCGATCGATGGCTAGCGACAGAAGCTGCCTCTTTGCGTGCATTTGCTGCGTGTGCGAGTATAAAACTTTTCACCAAGAAAGCCACCAGTCTTTCGGCAGCCGACATCCTTAACCTTCCTTACCCCGAAGCTGGCACACTCGATCTTAGTCCCAACGAACAGATTCTCGTCGATGACATTGTGAAGTATCAACGGGATCTAATCAGGCTGGGCGAGGACTCAGAGGCGATGAAGAACAGTGGTCACGAGGTGCTCTCTGACTTCATCAGCATCTTCACCTGCCAGATCAACGCCATTTACAAAAGGAAGCCGCTGCAAGCCCTTGAGCCGCAGACATGGCCGGGCGTCATCTGCCAGCCGTTTGTCTTCGGCAATGGCAAGGTGGACTGGAGTGGAGCCGACGACCTAAAAGACAAGCTTACCGCGCTTCTCCACGAGCAACAGGGCGCGACGCTCCACGTCATCCGTATCGCTCGTATCTACGATAGCAACTTCGTCTTCCTCCTGAAGCCGGATAGACTGCGCTACTGGTTACGGTCCGTCGCATTGCGCGATGCGGATGAAGCACTTGCTGATCTGCGAGCGCAGGGCTTCTGAAGCTCATGCTAGCCGATACTTCACAGGCTTCCGCTCAATCTGGTTCTCTCGGTAAAGACGTGCATCTGCTGGCTACGTCGCTGTATGAATTGCTCGGCTTTATAAGTGATGAACTCCCGCGCTGGCGAGACCGCGGGGATCGGAAAAGGGAAACATCAGAGACATCTTTGACATCTCAACTCTGTGCCCACCTTAACAGTGCCGCTCGACATTCCAGTTGGGATTTTCTTCAATTTAGGATTGAAGAGCCGGATGAGCAGACCAAAGGCCGCAAGATTGATCTGGTGCCTGCGCCCTCCGACTCTACCGTTTGGATTGAAGGCCGCCGCCACGTTGACTTTGATCCATTATTGCCGATCGAATGCAAGAGATTGCCGACACCCAACGGCAAGAAGCGGGATGAGCGTGAATACGTCATCAATCGGTATGCCTCGACTGGCGGCATTCAGCGTTTCAAGGCAGGTCATCATGGTGCTAGCCATAAGCTCGGCGCCATGATCGCGTACGTACAGCAAGAGACGAGGATGTTTTGGAACACGCGCATCGCAGAATGGATTAAAGGTCTAGTTGAATCTGGCCAGACCGGCTGGACCGCGAAAGATCTACTTCAGCTCGACCACGACGATGACACTCAACAGTTGGTTGTTTTTCGTTCGTCCCACACAAGAGAGAACGGCCTGCCCGAGATCGAGCTACGCCATCTTTGGATTGAGATGAACTGATCTCGCTTCCCCTTGCATTCATTGGAAAAAGGCAAAAGAGGAAAAAATGGGGTCAGGCATGCATATTGACTAGTCGAAACCTACCCTGAGCAACCTAGTGCCTTAGCGCCTGACCTACCATATACACCAACGCCCCAATGAAGAATGTCACGGTGATGACAACAACCATTTCCATTTTTACAACCCCTTCAGTCGCTTGATGTCGCTCAAAATCTTCCGATTGATAAGAATCAGGGTGATAACCAAGACCACGACCAGTAAGACATCAGTGTAAAGAAGCAACTTGCCCGCTGATTGGTAATTTTGGACGAGCCAGCTAATGAGTCCAATAGTCGTGGCTAAGACGAGGGCAAAGACCACTTTTAGGTAGCCAATAAGTTCCTCCGGCTGATACAGGTTACGATATCAAGACATACTCTCACCTCACGCGTAGCGCCTCATTCCGGGGACACGTGGCGTGGCCCTGTGCAGACTGGACAACCTGAGGGGGAGGTGGGTTTGTTTGGGCCTTCACAGCTTGAGAGCCACTGCGATGATACGGGCTCCGTCCCGCCGTATGCCCTCAGGCGTGCGGTACTGCTCCAGTTCGCGCATGATCTCTTTGCCGGCTGCCGTGCGCAGCTCTGCCGGCAGGTGACCGAGGAAATTACCGAACGAACTCGCCTCGGCGAACTCGATGGCCGCCTCTGGCGTCGGATGGTAGCGCACATGAGGCCGCACTTCCATTTTCTGTACTGCAAACCCGGTCTGCTCCAAGAGACTCTCAAGTTCACCCGCGCTGACGCGATGCGCTATACCATCTGAGGCTTCGGCGTAACGGCTATACGGTTCGCGCGAGAGAACAAGCGCCTTGATCGCCTGCAGTTGGTTGGAGTGATCTTTGGAACCAGTCGAAATACCAAGTCGGCCCTCTTTTTTCAGCACGCGGTAGATCTCTTGTAGCGGCCCCAGCTTGTCCGGCAGCCAGTGCAACACCGCGTTGAGATACACGACATCGAAGCTTGCTTCGGGAAATTCGCGCAGATCGTAAGCTGTGCCGACCTTAAAGCTGAGGTTCGACCGCTCTTTCTGCCGTGCGAGCGCGATCCGCAACGGTAGCGGGTCAATCCCGATAACGGAACCCGTGGGACCGACGAGTCCGGCCACATACTCTGCGAGCAGACCAGTGCCACTGCCCACATCGAGTACCTTTTCCCCCGGTGCAACAGCGAGTTCTTCAATCAGTAGCTGCCCTGCCTTGAACTGGTGTGCGGCGCTGACTTGTTCGTAGTGGTGCGCAAGCTCTTGAGTATCCAAAGTCAAACTGACTGTAGACATGCCTTTCTACCTTTCAGGGAAAATCAGGGCCGTTCTTGAATTACTGGAATTTCTCTGAATCCCGCTTCTGCAACGCCTTGTAAATCGCCGAACTCGTCACCCCTAACTGTCGGGCGCCCTCAGCGAGAGAAGGCTCGCTGTCTTCCATCTCAGGCTTCCAGCAATTTGACTTTGCGTCTTTGTCGCGCCACCTGCTCCAATAAATCGATGGAGAGCGGGTCCGTTTCATGATACTAGTGCTCTGTCACACTTCTAATTTAGGGTGAGGGTGTCTCGACACTCCCGTTTTACTTGATGAAATCGCAGGGGCTACCCTAATTCTTAAGTGTGACAGAGCACTAGTGCAGTTCCACGACTTAAACCGCCGATCCGGGAACGCGTAAGCCTACAACGCCTGTGCTTTGGGGAAGCGCACGGACGCGGCAGCAAGAAAGGGGAGCGATGGTTGAGGACGACGACCAACAAACCAAACAATACCTCCACGCACGTTTCTGGGAAGCGGCTCTGGGCTTCTGGCGCAAAGGCGGCGGGCGTACGGCCTGGTTAATA
>JANMSE010000417.1:0-2326 GCA_031389045.1 Deltaproteobacteria bacterium
GGTATGTCGAGTCGAACAAAGTCCCGCCGCAATTCACCAGTCCACCGGGCTATCATCCGACGGCGGTGACGGTGAATGCGATGAAAGGTGGTAGCGCGGGCATTTTTCAACTCTTTCAGAACCCGTCACTCGAAGCGTTCATGCAGCACGGACTCGTCTTCGCGGGGAATCCGGATTCGGTCTATCAACAGATTGTGAAGATGTATCACCACGTCGGTGGCTTTGGCCACCTGCTCATCATGGGCCAGGCAGGTTTCCTGGAGCATGATGAAACGGTCAAAGGGATGACCCTCTTTGCGAAAGAGGTTTATCCACGACTCAAGGAGCTGGGACCGGTCATCGTGCCGTAAAGGAGTGGCGGGCGAGATGCCCGCGCTCCCAGGTGACCAGTGCCAACTCACCCGCATGTGGAAATTCTACAGCCAACTGTTCGCTGGTCTTCCACGAGAGGTCTGGCTCTTGTCCCTCGTCACCTTTGTGCAGCGAAGCGGCACGATGGTGCTACCCTTCCTCACGCTCTATTTGACCCAACGGCAAGGCTTCACCGTGCAGGGGGCCGGAGGAATCCTGAGTCTCTATGGCATCGGTGCCATTGTCGGCGCGTACGTCGGAGGCTGGTGCAGTGATCGTATTGGCGCTGTGAGAACGCAGGTCGTCAGTTTATGTCTGGCGACCTGCGCGCTCGTGACACTCAGTCAGATGATCTCGCCCTTGAGCGTTGTTGTCGTCGTGCTGCTCTGGAGTATTGCCGCGGAAAGCATGCGCCCCGCCAACGGGGCCGCGCTGGCGGAGATGAGTCCGCCCCACTTGCACGCCCGTGTGTTTGGTCTTCGTCGCCTGAGCATGAATCTTGGCATGTCCATCGGACCCGCGGTTGGTGGGTTTCTGGTCGCGTGGTCGTACAGCGTGCTCTTTCTGATTGAGGCAAGCCTGACGTTGCTGGCGGCGGGACTCCTGTGGAGGCTTTTGCCGTCAGGTGGACATCACGCGCGCTCGACACAACCCGACCACGCTCTCGCCCCAGGGCCAGTTTCTTCCCCCCGGTCCCCTTGGCGGGACGGCGTCTTTTTGGTTCTCGTGGCATTGACAACACTCTTGGTGACGACGCTCTGCCAGTTGTTTGGCGCGTATTCACTGACGCTGACCGAGGTGCACCACTTTCCGGCCTACGCCATCGGCCTCGTGTTCACGGTCAACACCTTGGTGATTGTCGTCTGCCAGATGCCCATTCTCCACGTGGTCGCGCGGTTTGACACGCTACGAGTGATTGGGGTCGGCGCGTTCTTCCTGTGCGGTGGCTTTGCCCTGCTGCCATTGGGAACGACCACCGGGGCGCTCATCGCGACCGTGTTGGTCTGGACATTCGGAGAAATGCTCACCACGCCACTGCTCGAAAGTTTTGTCGCGACACGTAGTCCAGTGGAAAACCGCGGACAATACATGGGACTGTTCAGCTCGGCGTTCTCGGTTGCCTTTGTCCTCGCGCCTCTTGGAGGCACGTGGATATATGGACGGTATGGGTACCTCACGCTGTGGGGATTGTGTGGGCTGCTGGGCGTAGGGCTGTGGCTGGCGTTCTTCGTGCTGAGCGCCACGGTGCGCGAACACGACGCCAGTAAAACGGAAGGCAAAAATCAAAGGGCAAAAATCAAAAGGCAAAAATGAAAAGAGGAAGGACCGAGAGCGCGGGCACTGATGCCCGCGCGGACAAGCGCGATTCGTACCGGCGATCAGCCGGTTTGCTGATCGCCATTCATCACGCGAACTTCGGCACAAACGCCGCGTACTGATCGAGCAACGGCAGGACTTTGTCCTTGCCTTCCGACGGCACGATGAACACCGCCCGTTCGACCCCCAATTCTTGACACTGTCGAAGCTCAGCCTCCGCTCCCGTAGCGCCAAAGAAAGAGACCGGAATCTCGCTCGCTTTGCGACCCGCTTGCGCCGCTAACGTGTGAAGGGTCTTCATCGCCGGTCCCAGGTCCTTGAGCTGAATGCCCGCGGGAATCCACCCGTCACAATACCGCACCACTCGCTGCAACCCTTGGGTCGAAAGCGTGCCGAGCAGGACTGGGGGATGCGGTTTCTGCCACGGTTTGGGATAGGACCATATTGGATCGAAGTTGACAAACTCCCCGTGATATTCAGCGGCATCCGAGCCCCAGATCGCCTTCATCGCTTCGATGCGCTCGCGCAGCACCTTCCAGCGGCGCTGGAAAACCACGGTACGTCTTTCCAGCGCCGCTGGAAGGTGCTGCGCGAGCGCATCGAAGCGATGAAGGCGATCTGGGGCTCGGATGCCGCTGAATATCACGGGGAGTTTGTC
>JANMSE010000431.1:0-4481 GCA_031389045.1 Deltaproteobacteria bacterium
ATAGTACGCCTAAACTCTTGATTTTATTGCGGTTCCGCTCCTCTCCTGGAGCCCTTTCCCCGGTCGCGCTAAGTGTGCAAGATGTGGGTAATGATAAGCTGGCAGGGAGAGGGGACCTAATATCGTCCAGGAGTGCTGTCAGCATTTCTTCGGCCTGTTCTCTGCCCAACGGATCAAGTCGCAGTTGCGAGAAGTAGGTCTTGCCACTCCACTGCTGCTGATACTCCGGGCGATAGTTGACCAGCAGCAGGATTCTGGCTGTTGCCACACTCTCACTGAGGAGCTGCAAGAACGCTTGGGTCTCGTTGTCTAACCAGTGCAGGTCTTCAAAGATGATAATCAGTGGCTGGTTGAGACTCTCTCTGAGCAACAGCCGTTTGATCGCCTCCAGTATCCGCTGCCGCCGGATCTGCCTGTCCATCTGCTGTAATGGGGACGTAGGTTCCGCCAGCCCTAACAGAAAGAACGGATACGGGAGCGTGTCTTCCAGTCCCCGATCCAACGTCAGGACCTTGCCCGTGATCTTCTCCCGGCGACGACGCTCGTCATCGTGGTTGGTGAGTTGGAAATAGTTCTTGAGCAGATCAATCAACGGGAGGTACGGGTACGCTTTGCCATGCGAGACGGAGAAGGTCTCCAGCAGTAGACAGCCGGGTAGCCGTAGGGGCGTATGATGATACGCTCCTACCAATTCGTAGAACAACCGTGACTTGCCCACTCCTGGCTCCCCCATCACTGCCGCGATTTGTCCGTGCCCGGCTTTGGCCTGCTCCCAGGCACGGTGGAGCTGATCGAGTTCACTCTGTCGTCCGACAAACCGGGCTAACCCGCGTCGTACGGAGAGTTGTAACTTGGTCCGTAACGGTCCCACACCATCGACTTCGTAGATATTGAGCGGCTCGGCAAACCCCTTGACCTGCGCTTGTCCTAACGGCTTGAAAGCAAAGTAGCCTTCCGTCAGTTTGTAGGTCTGCTCACTCACGAGGATTGAGCCTGGGGTGGCGAGACTCTCCATTCTGGACGCGAGGTTGGTTGAGTGTCCCACGGGGACGTAGTCGGTATGCAGATCATCTTTGCGGATGGACCGCAGCACCACTTCGCCGGTGTTGATGCCAACCCGCAGTTGGACATTGATCCCTTTCTCACGCCGCAAGTGTTCCGCCCGTTTGCGGCTCTCCTCCTGCATAAGCAAGGCGGCATAGAGCGCCCGTTGAGGATGATCTTCATGGGCGATGGGGGCACCAAACAGTGCGAAGATGCCGTCCCCTAGAGATTGGGCGACATAGCCTTCGTAGCGATGGACGGCATCCATCATAAGAGTAAGGGTGGGATCAAGAATGGCGCGAGCGTCTTCGGGATCAAGGTCGGCGATGAGATCGGTGGACCCTTTGATGTCGGCGAACAGGGCGGTGATGGTTTTGCGTTCCCCGTCGACATTGCCCCGCGCTTCCATCGCTGCTTGCTCGGCGCGGATGCGCTCGGCTAAGTGGGGCGGCGTGTAGGTGACGGGGGGCTGGGGGTCAGGGGCTAGGGGTTGGGTAGAACTTGGAACTTGGGACTCGGAACTCGGAACTGGCGCAGCGCCGACCCATACGAGCACCTTGCCGTCTTCATCTGTTGCCACTTGCTCGGCATCAATGAGCTCTGCTTTGAGATCTTCGACATAGTCATCATCAAGCGCGAATTGGCGCTTCAGCGCGCGGTAAGAAATCCGCCCTTTGCCTCGCAGCAGGTCCCGCACTTGTTCCAGTGTTTCAACGAACGTCATAGTGTCTCTCTCCTTCAGCGGGACAGACCAACAACCACCAGATGCGGCATGCAGCGCGGCGGACCAATGCTCAGGGGTTCTCGTTCCTTGGGACTGAGTGTGTCCGACCTTATCAGCTTGATTCTCCGCTTGAAAGAAGTATGTTCGTGGTATGAAAGTCAAGACTTCCATCACACTCTCTGAAGATATTCTCAAAGCCATCGACCAATTCTCAGGGCAATATAAGAACCGCTCTGACTTTCTTGAGGTCGCGGCGCGGGCATTGGTCGCACAATTGCTACGGGATGCGCAAAACGCCAAAGATCTGGCGATTCTTAATCGGCGGGCTGACGTGCTGAATCATGAAGCCGCGGATGTGCTCACCTATCAGGTCACGCTGTGAAACGAGGGGAACTCTATCGCGTCGCGAATCCTTCGGCGCGTGACCCGAAAAAATTTCGTAGTTTTGTCATTGTCAGTCGTCAGGTCGTCATTGAGTCGCGGTTTTCCACGGTCATCTGCGCGCCAATTTATTCGGCCTATGATGGGTTATCCACGCAAGTGCCGGTTGGCGTTGATGAAGGATTGAAGCACGAGAGCAGCATCCACTGTGATGAACTGGTGAGCTTGCCCAAGTCGGCTTTGACCAACTTTGTTGGCACCCTCTCTGGGCAAAAGATTCACGCTTTGAACCAAGCCCTCGCTCTTGCTTTGGATATTCCAGGGTAGTCGGTTCCTTGCTTGCCAGAGATCAAGAAGAAACCCGAGTCGAGTCTTCAGCCAATTGGCTCAACAGCGCCCGCGCCTCTTGCAAATTTTTCGTGTCAAATCCTTCGGTGAACCACCCGTAAATCTCCGCTAACATCTGGTGAGCTTCGTGACGTTTCCCTTGTGGTTGCCACAGCCGCGCCAGGCTTACCGTCGCGCGCAGGATGTAGGCTGGTAATGAGCGGAGCGAATTCCAGCCTGGAGGCGGTGCGCGCCACGCTGGGATTCCCGTTGGTCATCCCAGCCTACCTCAGTTGCTCCCTCAGTAACGCCACGGGATTCTCTTGCTCGCAAATCCCCTCAGCGGGTGCCGTCGCAGCGCTCCGCGCCAAGCCAAAGCGCTGTCGCCGCTGCGCTCTGCCAGCGCACTCCAAAGGAAAAGCGCCACGGGATGGAGGCGGGTAAGGAGCAACGGGAATCCCAGCCTCCCTTGGTTACGCGATGGGAGTATCTTTTCTGGAAATCACCTAAGACTAATTGTCCCTTGAGCCGGTAAAGCTCGGCATCATAAAAGTGCTCGCCGGTTTTCTCCGCCTTGAAGGTGTATTCGATGTCGGGAAACGCGGGTCGTTCGTAGATGAATTCACTGGCCTGTAACCGTGAGAGCTGGCGGAGGACGTCGTCTTCAGGTTGATCGACCACGTGCTTGAGGAGACTGAGGGAGAATTCTTTGCCGAGCACAGCGAGTGTCTGTAGCAAGGCTTTCTCGTCGGGCGGGAGCCGATCAATACGGGCGGCCAGCACACCTTGGACGGTGGCGGGAACGCGCAGGTCTGTCACGAGCAGCATGCGGTCGCGTGCTTCGCTACGCAGCAATCCTTGCTCACGCAACGTCTGGACGATCTCTTCCATGAAAAACGGGTTGCCTTCGGTTTTCTCGAGGATGAACTTCTTGAGAGGGGAATCGGAGGTGTCTCCCAGGAGGAATGTGAGCATCTCCTCCGCTTGCGCTTTTCCCAACGGATCGAGCCGCACTTGGGAGAAGAAGGTCTTGCCGCTCCAGGTGTGCTGATACTCCGGGCGATAGTTGACCAGCAGGAGGATGCGCGTGGTGGGAACATTCTCACTCAAGAGCTGGAGGAAGGCTTGGGTCTCGGCATCCAACCAGTGCAAATCCTCGAAAATGACGATCAGTGGTTGATTGCGACTCTCACGAATGAGCAGCCGCTTGATCGCCTCCAAGCTGCGCTTGCGGCGAACCTGTGGGTCCATCTGTTGTAAGGGTGACGTCGGTTCGGCAATGCCCAACAGGAAGAACAGATAGGGCAGGGTGTCCTCTAACCCGCGGTCGAGTGTCAGGGCGCGACCGGTGAGCTTCTCTCGCCGCTGACGTTCGTCATCCTGTAGCCCCAGTTGAAAATAGTTCTTGAGCAGATCAATGAGCGGCAGATAGGGGTACGCTTTCCCATGCGAGACGGAGAAGGTTTCCAGCACCAGACAGCCACGTTGTGCGACCATTTTGAATTCGTGGAACAAGCGTGACTTGCCCACGCCCGGCTCGCCCATGACGCCGACAATCTGGCCGTGCCCAGCTTTGGCTGACTCCAAGGCTTTCTGTAACTGTTCCATCTCGCTCTGGCGTCCGACAAAGCGCGCCAGGCCACGCCGAGCGGCGACCTGCATCTTGGTGCGCAGCGGTCCCACCCCCGTGACTTCATAGAGGGGGAGAGGTTCCGAGACACCTTTAATCGGCGTCTCGCCCAAGGCTTTGCACTCGAAGTAGCCCTCGACCAATTTGTGCGAATGCGCGCTCATAACGATGGCGCCGGGCGTGGCCAGGTTTTCCAACCGCGCGGCGATGTTGGTGGACTGGCCAACCGGGACATAATTCGGTATGCAGATCATCTTTATGGATTGAGCGCACCACGACTTCGCCGGTATTGACGCCGACCCGCATCAACAGTGGCGGGTGACCCTTGGCCCGCAGCGTTTCGCTATAGCGGTGCATCTGGTCTTGCATCAATAA
>JANMSE010000470.1:0-4253 GCA_031389045.1 Deltaproteobacteria bacterium
GCAAATTTTCCGCCAGTTCAAGAGCCTGATCATCTGGATTCTCATCGCGGCCGGTGTTATCTCTGGTTGCCTCTGGCTGTTCGCGATAGGTGCTATCCCGCTCGTCATCCTGGAGATGGTGAAGGTTGTGCGTCACGCCCGGTGACAAAAACAGACTGAGCAATGAATGACCAAAAGATAGTATTGGCGGCAGCAATTGCGAAAGCGAAACTGGAGCATGTATGTCATTGTCATTACCGTCAGCCCGTGACACCGTCGTTGCCACGCTAGGCGTGTGCCATATTCCGTCCCCGTTACTGGCCACTGGACAGCGATTCGTTGACGACTCCCACCGCGTGCTCATCAGCGCGGATAGTCGCGATCTCCAACCCTTCCTCGCCTCTGGGCAGATGCCGATTACCTTTGAAGTCGCTGGTCCGCGCTCGCCGCTCTTCTTCGATCCTGCGGCATTAACCTGCGGGATCGTCACCTGCGGCGGCATCTGCCCTGGCGTCAACGACGTGATTCGTTCGCTGGTGCTGACTTTGACCCATGCCTACGGAGTGCGCCGGATTCTCGGATTTCGCTATGGCTATGCCGGTCTGGTCTCACAGCGTGACTACCCACCCCTGCAACTCACGCCCGCAGTCGTCGATACGATTCACCAGCAAGGCGGCACGCTCCTGGGGACGTCGCGGGGGCCACAAGACATCCGCCAGATGGTCGATACCCTGGTGCGCGAGCACGTTGGCATCTTGTTCACCATTGGGGGGGATGGGACCCTGCACGGTGCCATTGCCCTGAGCCAGGAAATCCAACGGCGGCATCTCGCGATCAGTCTCATTAGCATTCCGAAGACCATCGATAATGATCTCGCGTGGATTGAGCAGAGCTTCGGCTTCGCCACCGCCGTGGAAGCCGCCACCGCGGCGATCCAGGCCGCCCATACCGAGGCACGCGGCGCGTGGAACGGTATTGGGCTCGTCAAACTCATGGGGCGACACTCCGGGTTTATCGCCGCGCATGCCAGCCTCGCGAATAGTGATGTCAATTTCTGCCTGGTGCCGGAGGCGCCGTTTCCCCTCGCTGGGGATGGCGGCTTGCTGCACGCGTTGGCGCACCGCTTAGCTTCCCGCCACCACGCCGTGATTGTGGTGGCGGAAGGAGCCGGACAGACGATACGACAGGAGCCCGCTCACCAGGAGCGAGACGCCTCAGGCAACCTCCGGCTCAAAGACATTGGGGTCTTTCTGCGCGACGAGATTACGCGCTACTTCAGTGCACAACGCACCGAGATCACCCTGAAGTATATCGACCCGAGCTATCTCATTCGCAGTGTGCCCGCCAATGCCTTTGATTCACAGTTCTGTCTGATGCTGGGACAACATGCCGTGCATGCCGGGATGAGCGGGCGCACCACGGTGCTGATCGGGTACTGGAATCAACAGTTCACACATGTCCCGCTTCAGTTAGCGGTGGCGCGGCGCAAACAACTCGACCCGCGGGGCACCGCGTGGCAGAGCGTTCTCCAGGCGACCGGACAAGCCGCCCTAATGAAGGACCGCATCTGAGTGAGGGACAGAGAACCAATCGTGGTGCCGTGTCCGCCCACGCGAGGCTCAATGCGAACGACCAAGGGCGGCGGTGGCCACAAATTTTTTTGTTCATAACGCACCCTTTGCCTGCCCACCGACAGGTAAAGCAACGGACACTGCTGTTCTCAGCAGCATACGGAGGAACGATCATGGCGCTCTCAATTGGCATCAATGGCTTTGGGCGGACGGGCCGGCAAGTCTACAAGGCGATCCGCCGCTACTACAACGACACGCTCAACGTCGTTGCCGTCAACGATATTGGCAATCTTGACACGATGACCTACTTGCTCAAGTACGACACCAACTATGGTCATTTTCCGGGAGACGTCAGCGCGACGAAGGATGGCTTCGTCGCGGACGGGCGCTCCGTGAAAGTGTTCGCGGAAAAGGATCCCGCGAATCTCCCGTGGGGGAAACTCGGCGTGGAGGTTGTTGTGGAATCCAGTGGGCATTTCACCCAGGCGGAGAAAGCGAAGGCCCACCTCCAAGCGGGCGCGAAGAAAGTCATCATCAGTGCCCCGGGCAAGGGTGAGGACATCACCATCGTGTTAGGCGTGAATGAGGCGATGTACGACCCAGCCCACCATCACATTATCTCCAATGCGTCGTGCACCACGAACGGTCTGGCCCCGGTCGCCAAAGTGTTGTTCGACAAGTTTGGCATTGAGAAAGGCCTCCTGACCACGGTCCATGCCTACACCAACTCGCAACGCCTGCTGGATCTTGAAGCGAAAGAGCCACGCGATGCGCGTGCGGCGGCGATGAACATCGTGCCGTCAGAGACCGGCGCCGCTCGCGCCATTGGCTTGGTGATCCCGCAACTGAAAGGCAAGTTCAGCGGCATGGCCTTCCGCGTGCCAGTCTCTACCGTATCGGTCATTGATTTTACCGCGCTCCTGTCGCGCACCGTCACGGTGGCGGACATCAACTCCAGCATGAAGGCATCCGCCGAAGGACCGATGCAGGGCATTCTGGGCTACACGGAAGAGCCGTTGGTCTCGAGCGACCTGAAAGGCGACTCGCGCTCGTCGATCTTCAGCGCGCTTGACACCCTCGTGATCGGCGACAACCTGGTCAAGGTGGTCGCCTGGTACGACAATGAATGGGGGTATGCGGTACGTGTCGCCGATTTGGCGCGCTATGTCGGGGAGAAGCGCACGTGGTGAGACCACGAACCGAAGACCGACGAAAGTCAGCACAGCGTGCCTCTCTGGGAGAGTCGTATGAAGAAGAAAACCGTCCGTGACATTCACGTCCACGAAAAGCGCATCCTGGTCCGTGTCGATTTCAACGTCCCGATCACCAATGGTGTTGTCGGCGGTGAGACCCGCATTCGCGCCGCGCTCCCAACGATCCAGTATCTCATTGAGCACAAGGCCATGACTATTTTGTGTTCGTACTTGGGAGGACCCAACGGCAAACCCAATCATCTCGTGCGCACGGGCAGGTGAGTAGACAAGAGGACATCTTATACACGGCTGAAAGGAAAAGAAGGAGAACACTTTCCCTATGGACAAAAAAAACCAACTGAATGTGATATACATGCTGGGTGCCCTCCTCGTCATCATAGTCTTTCAGTATTGGTCGGTGGAACGCCCCGTCAAGGTCCTGCTCTACAGTGAGTTTGAGCAGCTCCTGAAAGACAACCAAATCGAAGAAGTGTATGTCAGCGCGGACTTTCTCGAAGGCAAGTTGAAGAAACCGCTCCCAGACGGCCGCGAACTTTTCGTCACGACCCGAGTGGACCCACAACTCGCCGCGCATCTGAATCAGTCCCAGGTCAACTTCACCGGGCTCATCAAGAGCACCTGGCTGCGCGATCTGCTGTCTTGGATCTTGCCGGTGGTGTTTTTCTTCATCGTCTGGCAGTTCTTCTTTCGCCGCCTCGCCGAGAAACAAGGGCTCGGCGGTATGATGACCGTCGGCAAAAGTAAAGCGAAGGTCTACGTCGTCAAGGATATCAAGACGACCTTCGACGACGTGGCTGGGGTGGAAGAAGCGAAAGAGGAGTTACAAGAAATCGTCGCGTTCCTCAAGAATCCCAAGGACTATGGCCGCCTGGGCGCCCACATCCCCAAAGGGGTGCTCTTAGTCGGCGCGCCGGGGACGGGGAAAACCTTGCTGGCCCGAGCCGTCGCTGGGGAAGCCGGAGTCCCGTTTTTCTCCATCAGTGGGTCCGAATTTGTCGAGATGTTCGTCGGGGTTGGGGCCGCGCGGGTCCGCGATCTCTTTGCCCAAGCCAGCAAAGCCGCCCCCTGTATCATCTTTATCGATGAGATGGACGCGCTCGGTCGCGCCCGCGGCATCGGGCCTTATGGGGGGCATGACGAAAAGGAACAGACCCTGAACCAGTTGTTGACCGAACTCGACGGCTTTGATCCGCAGGAACAAGGGGTCGTCCTCCTCGCGGCCACGAACCGCCCAGAAGTCCTGGACCCGGCACTCTTACGCGCCGGTCGTTTTGATCGCCAAATTCTCGTGGACCGGCCTGACAAAAGCGGGCGGGTCGCGATTCTACGGGTGCATCTGAAAAAAGTGAAGTTCGCCACGGATGTCGTCCCTGAGCAGGTGGCGGCGCTCACCCCCGGGTTTTCCGGCGCGGACCTCGCCAATATCGTCAATGAGGCGGCCCTGCTGGCGACGCGGCGTAACGCGAGTGAGGTCACCATGTACGATTTC
>JANMSE010000478.1:0-3586 GCA_031389045.1 Deltaproteobacteria bacterium
CCGCTTCCAGCTCTGGCCCCTTACCGCGAGCAGGACGCAGATTGCCACCAAGCAAAGAGCGCAAGGAAAGAAAATGTCCACACGAAGGTTGGAGGGTACCTTCGCCATCGCGCAAGCCCACACCAACCACGCCAACTTCCGGGTGCCTCACGACGATGTTCACCGCCGCATCAAGCGCGCCTTGTGGCATGATAGTGTCGGGATTCAGAAAGAGGAGCAAGTCGCCGCGCGCCTGTTGTAATCCGAGATTGGCCGCGCGACCAAAACCTAAATTCGCGCCTGTCTGTATCACCCGCACCAACGGAAAGCGTTCGCAAAGAGCCGCGTCCGTCCCGTCCCGTGAATCATTATCGACGACGATGATCTCTTGCTCGCCACTGTACGGATGCTGGAACAGACTGTCCACGCAGCTCAACAGTTCTTCTTGACAGTTCCAACTGACAATCACGATGGAAAGGAGCATGGGAGAACGCGCGTAGGGTCGTCTGTTCTTAGTCGGGCGTCGTTGGTTGGACGTTGTGCAGTGGTGGCTGGGGCAGTGGATAGCGTAACCGTCCGTCACGTTTGCCCTTGGTATAGGAATAAATACGATTCGTCTCGTACAAAGGATAGTACAGCAGCGCGGCGAAATACCGACGGCGGAACAACCACCGCAACTCGGATATCCATCGCGTGAGCACATGCCATTTGAATCCCGACACATACCCGTGGGCTGTGGATGGCACGACCCACGGGTTGGCGATCCCACGCTGCGCAAGGTAGGGCATGAACAACCCTTCAATGTACGCGCGTCGTCGCCAGTACCGCAGCGATGGTGGATGGCTGTGGAAAACACTCGCGGTCGCGACATACCGCACGGTGTACGATGAAGGAAGGCCCTGTGCCCAGAGAAAATCCTCGCCTCCGCTCACCACCTCGTCAAACGGATATTGGGTAATGAGCTGACGACGAATCGCGCTATTGGCGTTGGAAAAATGGGCGAGCATGGCACTGTCCGCCGTCGGACCAAACGTGCGCTCCAACTCGATCTCCTCGAAAGGATTCACGCCTGGCATCGGTTCCTGACGGCCATAGGTCGCGGCCACTTGCGCATCGTTCGACAGTGGCGCCGTCAATTCTCGTAACCAGGTCCGCTCGCGCGGCACGCAATGGGCGGAAAGAAACACAACGATCTCACCTATCGCCAACGACGTACCATGATTCAGCGCGCGCCCAAAGGTAAATTGTTCCGGCGGCATGGTCGCCAGCCGAACGGGAAAGCCGCGGACAATGTCGAGCGTGCGGTCGTGCGACCCGGAATCCAGCACGATCACTTCATACGGATCGGCGAACTCCTGCTCCAGCACCCGTTCCAGAACGGCACCAATGAAGCGCTCTTCATTTTTACTGCGAATGACGATGGAAACTTTCATAACATCCAACATCGTCACGGTCGTTCTCTCTCAGCCGATGCGCCCATCACCACCGGGTCGAACCCAACCGTATCGGCCACGATATACAAGGGACGTTGCTTAATCTCGTCGTAAATGCGCCCAATATATTCGCCGATAATCCCCAGCGTAATCAACTGTACGCCACCAACAAACAGAATCGCCACCATGAGCGACGTCCATCCTGTGACGGCCTGGTCAGTGAATAATCTGATCCACAGCGCATAGACGAGATAGAAAAAACTCATCCCTGCCGCGCCTAAGCCCAGATACGTCGCCAGATGCAACGGAGCAAAGCTGAACGACGCAATCCCATCCATCGCGAAGGACACCATCTTACCCAGCGGATATTTGGTCTCCCCGGCGTAGCGCGCTTCACGCTGGTAGAGCACCGCCGTTTGGCGAAACCCCACCCAACTCACCATGCCACGGACAAAGCGATGCCGTTCCCGCAAGGACTTGAACGCCTCCACCGCACGACGACTCATCAGACGAAAGTCGCCCACGTCCGCCGGAATCTCGATCTGCGTCAGTCGTTTGAGCAACCGATAGAACAGCGCCGCAGTGACACGCTTGAAGACACTTTCTCCAGCCCGTTCCGCTCGCACCGCATAGACCACATCGAACCCTTCCCGCCATTTCTCCACTAAAGAAGAAATCGCTTCGGGCGGATCTTGCAAGTCCGCATCCATCACGATGACGGCCTCCCCACTGCTGGAATCAATGCCCGCCGTAATCGCGACTTGATGACCAAAATTGCGTGAGAAGTTGATGATCTTGAGATGGGGGTCTTGTCGCGCCGCGGCACAGAGCAGTTCCAGCGACCGATCACGGCTGCCATCGTTCACAAAGATGACTTCATACGGAGTCGCCAAACCCACAAGAACACCATTCAACCGACGGAGGAGTTCCGGGATAATCGCCTCTTCGTTGAAAATTGGTAAGACGACGGAAAGCATTGGCGGTTGACCACCGTTCTGCGGACTCACTGTGGGAGCCGAAGCGAAACTCATGCGGCTTGTCTTCCTTTCGATACCACCTCATCTGCCACTCTCGCCTTACCTTTCTCCTTCAGCTTTCAAAAGACAATTGCTCGGAGAAAAGGCAAGCACCGAACACCCGCCGCAGCCCGAATAATTTCCGCATATCGATCACCACCGCACTCGCCGGCATCGTACCGGTAAAATCATGGACAATGTCGGCATGCGGGTGCAGCAAGACGGCGAGCCAGCACCCACGGATCCGCATTCCCCATAGTCTCTTCTTTCTTCTCGCAGCCCTGATCGTAACAGAACGAATGCGCCCACAGCGCGGGGCAGCCTACTCTCAGTACATTCACGAATCAACCTGGCCTTTGGTTGACACTGGCAAGAAAAAAATCACGGAGCGAAGGTATGCCGGCTGATATTCACGAAGCGTTCTTTCCAGACCCACGCGGCGGGCACGGGCTCATGCAGGAGCAATTTTTGCGCGGGCGATGGTCTGCGCCCCCGCTCCCCCTTGCACGCCGCATGGCGCTCCAGGTAGAGTGCGAGCATTCATTCCCCCAGGGGAGAGACACAGAGTGAGATCACGACAAGTTTTGTTATTCTCCGCGACATTCTCGCTTCTGACCCTCTTTGTCGTCTGGTACATCCGTCAGGAACGATACATCTACTTCTGGGATTTCGACATGTACCATTATCTCTATCGCGAACTCGGCTTGCGCCTTAGTCATACTCCGTTCCAGGCGGTCGGCGCGCTCGGCGCTTCCGTCAGAACGGACGACTACAACATGCTGCCGACGCTTTTTCTGATGCCCTTTTACTTGCTCTTTGGCTCGGGCAGGCTCGCCTACATTCTCTCGATCACCGTGACCTTTGCATTCCCCGCCGTTCTCCTCTTCACCCGGTTGATGAAAGAACTCCCGATGAGCCGTACACAAGCGAACGAAGATGACGACCTTCTCTTCATACTCATCGCGGTCGCGGTGATTGCCCTTGCTCCGCAGTTCTGGCTACCCGTCTTGCGCGGCTATGTTGATGTCGTCGGACTGAACATCATCTTCATCGTCCTCATCCTATATTTTCGTCACGATCTAGCAGAACAGGTACCTCGCACCCTGATCGCATTGGGCTTTCTGGTGAGCCTGTTGATCCTGCTCAGGAGGTGGTACG
>JANMSE010000507.1:0-12355 GCA_031389045.1 Deltaproteobacteria bacterium
GATTCGAGTTCGGTGAGATCAAGCATGCAAGTTGTTCAGTGCGGAGTTCGGAGTTCGGAGTCGGGGGAGTGAGGGAATGCCTTCGGCCTGCGGTCTTGTATCTCTCCCCACGCCAATTCCCCGCTCGTGCGCGTGATGGTCACCAAAACCTCGCGATTCATATAGGTGTCATCTCCCGTCGCCATGACGCGCACGTAGTTCCGCCCGTACCCTTTCAGCATGCCGCTATTTTTATCGCGAGTGTGCTCGAATAAGACTGGTAGCGTTTGAGCAACAAACGTCCGCGCGAACGCCGCTTTCTTTTGCTCGCCGAGTTTTCGGACCGCACGAGAGCGCGCGTCAATGATCGGCTGCGCGACTTTGTCGGTGAATTTTGCCGCCGTGGTGCCACTGCGAACAGAGTAGGGGAACACATGAAAATAGGTGAGCGGGCTCTCTTCTAGGAACGTGAATGTGCGCGCGAACGCTTCGTCGCTCTCACCAGGAAAGCCGACAATCAGATCGGTGCCGAGCGCCGCGTGGGGCAATGCCTCGCGCAGCTTGAGCAGCACGTCACGGGCGAGCGCGGTATCGTAGCGTCGCCGCATACGGGTCAGTGTCGTGTCTTCTCCTGCTTGCAGCGGGACATGCAAATGTGGACAGAGCGTTTCGGCTTGCGCTAACAGATGAATCAGCTTGTCACTGATTTCATGTGGGTCAAGCGAACTCACCCGAATCCGCGGAACCGGTCGGCGTTCTTCAATCGCTTCGAGCAACCAGGTCAGCGAGACTGGTGGGTCCAGGTCTTCGCCGTAGCCACCCAGATGAATGCCCGTCAGAACGATCTCCTGAAACCCCTGCTCGGCTAGCCGGTCCAGTTGTTCGAGCACCACGCGCGGGGGCACGCTACGACTCTTCCCGCGTGACATGGGCACGATACAGAAGGTACAGAAGAGGTCGCAGCCTTCCTGAATTTTGAGGAACGCGCGCGTCTGACCGCTGAAGGTGAGCGCGCCTAACGTGTCCACACGCGGGGTCTCACCCTCTTTGCGCAGGTTGCTGACGGAGATGCGTTCGACCGCGACTTCGTTCTTCACCGCGCGCACGATGTCATCAAGTCGATTCAAGCCGATGACGTAATCAATCTCCGGCACCTTGGCCACGGCTTTGGGATTCACCTGCGCATAGCAGCCCGTCATGATGACGCGCGCGCTGGGGTTTTGCCGTTTGGCGCGGCGCGCGAGTTGACGGCTTTCGGCGTCGGCTTGGTTGGTGACCGTGCAACTGTTGACGATATAGACATCCGCCATCTCCGCGAACGGCACGCATTCGTGGCCTTCCGCTTTTAGCCGGTCCTCGATCGTGGCGGTGTCGTACTGGTTGACCTTGCAGCCCAGTGTGGTCATGGCGATGCGTAACGGAAGCGCTGTGTGGATGTTCATGTTGCTCGTGTTCTCTCAGTTATGCCTTCAGTACCTTTTCAATCCACCCGCCACCAAGCACGCGGTCGCCATCATAGAAGACCACCGCCTGTCCCGGTGTCACGGCGGGGTAGGATTCTTGAAACCAGACCTCCGCTCGTCCATCTGGTTGCGTGACGATGCGGGACGGAATCGCCGGGTGGCGATAGCGAATCTTGACGGTTGCCGTCACTTCTTGTGTGGGCATGCCTTCAATCCAACTCACCCCACTCGCGGTCAGGCCACGGGTCATCAGTTGCGCCTTGGTGCCCACCGTCACCTGGCCACGGTCGGCGTCGATGGCGGTCACGTACTGTGGCTCAGGCAGCCCCCCCAGGCCGAGCCCGCGACGTTGACCGACGGTGAACTGATGGATGCCCTCGTGCGAACCGACCACCTGGCCATCCTGATCGACGATGTCGCCAGCGGTCATGCGCGCGCGTTGGGCCGCGGTCACGCGCTGCTCAATGAAGCGCGCATAGTTGCCATCCGGGACAAAGCAGATGTCCTGACTTTCTGGTTTCTCGGCGACGCGGAGCCCCAGCGTCCGGGCCTTTTCGCGGACCTCGTCCTTGGTCAAATGGCCTACCGGAAAGAGGGTGCGACCAAGCTGCGCCTGACTCAGGGTGAAGAGAAAATAAGACTGGTCCTTACGCTGATCGACCGCGCGCAGCAGTTGATACCGCTCGCGTTCTTGATCGTACGTGACCTGTGCGTAGTGACCGGTGGCGACGTAGTGGGCATCAAGTTCACGCGCCCGTTGCCAGAGCAGGTCAAACTTGAGGTCGCGATTACAGAGCAGGCACGGGTTCGGCGTGCGGCCACGCAAGTATTCGCTGGTGAACACGTCGATCACTTTGCTGCGAAAGGTGTCCTTCAGATTCAGGACGTAGTACGGAATGTTGAGTTGTTCGGCGACGCGGCGGGCATCCTGAAAGTCATCAATCGAACAACAGCCGCCATCGTGTCCTTCGGCGTTGCCGGCGAGCAGCATCGAAATAGCGATGACTTCGTAGCCCGCTTCGACCAGCAGGGCCGCGGCCACGGCGCTATCGACGCCACCACTCAGGGCCGCGAGAACGCGGCGCGAAGAGTTCGGAGTTCGGAGTTCGGAGTTGGGAGTTACTGTAATTTCCATTTTCAATTCTTAATTCTTAATTCTTAATTCTTAATTCCCGCTCGCCGCACTCGTTCCACCACTTGTGGCAACACCTCCAGCACGCGGTCAATTTCTTGCGCGGTGGTTTCCTTGCCAACGCTGAAGCGGAGCGCGCCCTTCGCTTCTTCGGCGCTGCGTCCCAGCGCGAGGAGCACATGCGATGGCTCCAACGACCCGGCGGCACAGGCTGAACCCGTGGAGACGGCGATGCCCGCGAGGTCGAGTCCCATCAGTAGTCCTTCTCCGGTCGCGTCACTGAACCCGACATTGAGGGTATTGGGTAACCGCTGGTGAGTCGGACTGTTAAGAAAGGCTCCCGGGACGCGCTGGACGATGCCGTCCCAGAGTTGCTGGAGCAACTGACCACAGTGGGCGACGGACATTTCCAGTTCTCGCGCGGCTACTGTAGCAGCAACGGCGAAACCAACAATCGCCGCGACATTCTCCGTTCCCGCCCGTTTCTCGCGCTCTTGCGGGCCGCCACGCAGCAGCGGGCTCAACCTCGTGCCTTTGCGGACGTAGAGCGCACCGACTCCTTTGGGGCCGGAAATTTTATGCGCCGAGAGGGAGAGCAGGTCAACGCCAAGACTCATGACATCAAGCGGCATTTTGCCCGCGGCTTGAACGGCATCAACATGGAAATAAATGTCGCGCGCTCTGGTGAGACGGCTCAGTTCGGCGATGGGTTGAATGGTGCCGATTTCGTGATTGGCGAGGCTGATACTGACGAGCACGGTGTCAGGCCGCAGGGCCGCCGCCAGCTCATCGGCATTGACCCGCCCCTCGCCGTTGACGGACAACTTGGTGATGGTTGCGCCTTCCGTGGCGAGCGCATCGAGTGGTTCGAGAATGGAGGAGTGCTCAATCGCGGTGGTGATGATGTGCGAGCCTTTGTGGCGTAGGGCGTCGCGCACGCCGGTGAGCGCCAGATTGTTGCTCTCGGTGCCACCACTGGTGAACAGGACTTCCGCCGGGCGACAGTGCAGAAACTCGGCGATACGTTCACGTGCCTCTTCCACACCCTGCTTGGCCTGTCGTCCAGCCCCATGCACGCTCGACGGATTGCCGAAGTGCCTTTGGAAATACGGCAACATCGCCTCCAGTACCTCCGGTCGTAATGGGGTCGTGGCGTTATAGTCGAGATAGATCATGGGGAATGGGAGAGTTAGAGCGCGAGTTTGCTATTGCGGGGTGCGGCGAAGCGACGACTACGTTTCAAAGCCATACTCGCCACGGAGTTTCACAAACCGACACTCACCGAAATACTCTTCACGCAGACCGCTGGGTTCTTTCCAGATACGCACGAGTGTTTGCAGGTCTTCCTCGCCGATGGGAAGCACCAGTCGTCCGCCCATGCGGAGCTGCGAGAGGAGTGGACGTGGCAGGCTTGAGGCCGCGGCCCCAATGACAATGGCATCGAATGGCGCGTCGCTTGACCAGCCGAGCGTGCCATCTCCGACATGCACCGTGACGTTGTGGTAGCCTAGCGCCTGCAACGTTGTACGGGCACGTATGGCGAGATGGGATGAGAGTTCAATCGCACAGACCTGCACGTTGTGCTCAGCCAGGATCGCGGTCAAATAGCCTGACCCGGTGCCAACTTCTAGGACCCGTTCGCCTTCCGTCAGTTTCAGGGCCTCGGCCATCAGCGCGATCATATAGGGCTGCGAGATGGTTTGGCCTTCACCAATTGGCAGCGGGTGATCTTCATACGCACGGGCTTGCAGTGACTCATCAACGAACAAATGTCGCGGCACGCGCTTCATGGCTGCCAGAACGAACGGATCCTTGACCCCACGACTAGCGATCTGTTCTTCGACCATTTGGTGACGAGGGGTGGTGTAATCTATTGCCATGGCAATCGCAGGTCGCGTAATTCGTGCAGGGCACGGTAATTGGTGAGGTCAACATGGAGAGGCGTCACGGAGATGTAGCCGTCATGCACGGCGAGACAATCCGTGCCTTCCACGGGGTCGAAGCCAAGATCATCCCCGCCAATCCAATAATACTTCCGCCCACGGGGGTCGACGCGCTCTTCGAGTTTTTCCGCGTAGTGGCGTTTGCCTTGGCGGGTCATTTGGTAGCCGCGTAATTGGTCCTTGGGCAAATGCGGGACATTGACGTTGAGCAAAGTGTCGGAAGGCATGCCTTGGGAGATCACTTCGGACGCCAGCACGGCGGCGAACTCCGCCGCTGGACCAAACTGATAGGGCGCGCTGTGGGCCACGAGCGAGATCGCAATTGAGGGAATACCCAGGAGCGAGCCTTCAATCGCGGCGGAGACCGTGCCGGAATAGGTCACGTCATCGCCGAGATTCGCGCCTTTGTTGATGCCTGAGACCACAAGCTGGGGACGAATCGGGAGAAATCCCTTGACGGCTAGGTTGATGCAATCGGTTGGGGTGCCGCTGACGGCGAATCGGCGTGGGGCGATCTCTTCGATGCGCAACGGATGATGAAGGGTCAGCGCATGACTGACCGCGCTTTGTTCACGATCTGGGGCAACGGTATAAATCTCACCGATAGTGGCAAGAGCCTCTTCCAACGCGCGGAGTCCTTCGGAATAGATCCCGTCATCATTTGAGATCAGGATAATCATGGCGGCATTTGAGCAGAAAGCTGGGCAATAAGAAAGGCGACCGATTTCAGACGGTCGCCTTTCCATGGGGGTAAGACGAACTGGTCGGGGTGAGCCGATTTGAACGGCCGACCACTCGCACCCCAAGCGAGTACGCTACCAGGCTGCGCTACACCCCGACATGCGAGTATTTCGCCCCACTCTCTTAGCGGCTCTCCAGAGAAGGGGTCAAGGGCAGGCGTATGGCGTATGGCTCGTTCGCTTCGCTCACTCTACGGCTTATGGCTTATGGCTCGTTCGCTACGCTCACTCTATGTCCAGAGCGTTTTTGCTATGCGCCATAAGCTATTAGCTATAAGCCATAAAGCGACCGTAGGGAGCGGGCTATCCGCTAGCTCATATCCAACGTCACAAACCGATACCCCAGCGACTTTCCATGCTTGACCAAAACCGGACGAATGGCGGGGGCAAGCAGGCGTGGGAAGTCTTCTGGTGGCGCTTGGATGCAGACCATCTTGTCCTTAACGCGGACTCGATACGCTGGCAGTCCGAGTGAGAGGAACATCTCGACCCAAGCGTCCGAGGGATCGATTGCTGTTTCAGTAGGAGGTGCATCCGCGTGAGGTTTCATGGCTCCTGACTGTAACGGAAAAGTCTGGCAAGCTGAATCCCAGAGAGGGAGAGCAACATTATGGCTGGGCAATTCTCGCGAGGGGTGATCTTTGATCTTGATGGCGTGCTGATTGATTCCGAGGGGCTGTATTATCGAGCGTATAGTGAGGTGCTGAAACCGTATGGCGTGACGGTGTCGCGCGAGGAGTACGAAGAGCATTGGATCGCCCAAGGCACCGGGCCGGAATATATCGTCGCTAAATACAATCTTCCCGTTGCTCCTGATGAACTGCGCCAATTGCGGTCTCCGATTTATCTCCACCTCTTGGAAACCGAAGTGCGATTGATGCCTTACGTCGAAGAGACCCTCGTACAACTCTCCACGCGATTCGCGTTGACGGTCGCTACCAACACCAATCGTGAGCATCTGGACTTCGTGCTACGTCGGATGGGGATCGACCGCTTCTTTCCCGTGACCGTGGCGCGGCAAGATTATCGCGGGGCGAAACCGCAACCTGATGCGTTTCTCACGGCGGCGCGGAAACTGGAGCTGCCGCCAGAGTGCTGCGTGGTGATCGAGGATACCTACAAAGGGGTCATGGCAGCCGTGAACGCGGGCATTCGCTGTGTCGCCGTGCCTAATGAATACACTCTCCGCAACGATTTTCGCCAGGCGAGTCTTGTTCTTGCGAGTCTAGCGGAATTGACACCGGCAGTGGTTTGCCGACTGTTAAAATAGGAAAAGTCAAAAGTCAAAGGGCAAAAGTCAAAAGTCAAAAATAGAAGAAGGGGGAAGGCGGGGACTTTTGACTTTTGCGATTTGACTTTTGACTTTTGACTTTTCCTCGTCCGCCGCCGTGCCTCTTGCATTCTCCCGCTGTCCGCGATAGCTCGCAGTGCTATTGCAATGCTAGAGGAGGGGACTCGTATGACACAGTTCACGGATCGTTTCGTTCACGCCAACGGACTCAAGTTTCATTATCTCGACTGGGGCAATCCCGAGAAGCCGCCTTTAGTGTTGCTTCATGGGGTCGGGCAGACCTGCCATACTTGGGATTTGTTTTCCGCCGCCATATCTCCGCATTTTCATGTCATGGCGTTCGACCAACGTGGCCACGGGGATACCGACTGGGCCACGGACAAGGATTACTCGCGTAAGACGATGGTGAAAGACGTTGATGCGTTTACCGATGCGCTGGGCCTCAAACGCTTCTTTCTTACCGGGATGTCGATGGGGGGCGCGAATTCGTTGTCATTTACCTCGAATCATTCTCAGAAAGTGGAAGCGCTGATTGTTGTCGATGTTGGTCCCCGTGTGGAGAAGGAAGGGGTGAAACATATCCGCGACTTCATGAGCAACTATCGCGAATTCAACGACCTGGATGAAGCTGCGGCGATCATTCACAAATTCAATCCCCGCCGTCCGCTGGAAGTGATCCGCAAATATACGTGCGTGTATAACCTGAAACAGTTGCCGAGTGGCAAGTGGTCCTGGAAGTACGATACCTATTTCAGCGAAGGTCACCGTTCCGTGGACATGAAGCAGATGCACGACGAGTTAGCGGCGGAGGTGCAAAAGATCAAATGTCCAACGCTGCTCGTGAAAGGTGGCGAGAGCGATGTGCTCTCGCTCGACGGGGTGAAAGAATTTCAGCAACTCATTCCTGGGGCCGATTTCTCGTTGGTGCCGAAAGCTGGTCATTCGGTGATGGGAGATAATCCTTCGGGGTTTGAAGCCGCCGTGCGCGAGTTCTACCAAAAGAAGGGCTACTTGGCGGCGTAAAGAATAAAGAGGGGACAAAGGGGAAAGGGGTAAAAGGGGAAAGGGTCAAAGGGAAAAGGGATAAGCGGAAGATTGCTTAATCCGTTTCCCCTCTTCCCCGTTTCCCCTCTTCCCCCTTTGTCCCCTTGCCCCCGTGAGAAGAGGGAGAAGAGACATGGACCTGGGATTGAAAGGGAAAGTCGTGATGGTTGGTGGCGCGAGCAAAGGGATTGGCAAGGCGACCGCCCTGGGATTTGCCCGCGAGGGCGCGAAGGTGGCTATCAGTGCACGTGATCCGGCGCAGCTTCAAGCGACCGCTGAAGAAATTCGCAAGGAGACGGGCGCGGAGATATTGGCTGTGCCGGGCGATTTGTCGAAACTGGAAGCGACGGATCTGTTTCTTGATGAGACCATCAAGAAATTCGGCACTATCCACGTTGTGGTCGCGAATACTGGCGGACCGCCGCTCGGTGGCTTTGGCAATATGTCCGACGCCGATTGGGAAAATGCGTTCTCGTTGAATTTTCTCAGTACCGTGCGCCTTTTTCGCAAGGCGATCCCCTTCATGCAGAAGCAAAAATGGGGACGCTTATTGAGTGTGATGTCGATGTCGGTGAAAGAGCCGATTGATGGGTTGATTCTCTCGAATGGCGTGCGACCAGCGGTGGTTGGGATGGCGAAAACCCTGTCGCGTGAAGTGGGCAAGGATAACATCACCGTGAATACGATCCTGCCGGGTCGCATTCTGACGGACCGTCTCAGAAGCGGCCTCGCCGCCCGTGCGCAGCGGACCGGCAAAACGATTGAGCAAGCTCTTGAAGATAGTGGGGCGGATGTGCCACTCGGACGTGTTGGCGACCCGAAAGAAATGGCGAACGTCATTGTCTTTATCGGCTCTGAAGCGGGAAGCTACGTGAATGGTGTGGCTGTGCAGGTGGACGGCGGGCTTCTTCGCGGACTGCTGTGAAATCGAGGGAAAAGGGGGATGGGGTCAAAGGGGAAACGGGGAAGAGGGGAAGAGGGGAAACGGATTAAGCAATCTTCCACTTATCCTTTTTCCCTTTGACCCTCTTTCCCGTTTCCCCCTGTCCCCTCTTCCCCCCACCCGTCGCTATTAACAAACTATGGATGAAATACTGAATACCGCTATTGATGCTGCCAGGGCCGCTGGCGAAATCGCCCTTCACTATTTTCGCACTCATCTCAAGGTCGAAACCAAAGCCGACCGTACGCCGGTGACTCAGGCCGACCGAGAATGCGAAGCCGCGATCATCGAAATTCTGAGCCAGAAATTCCCCGCGTTCGGCTTTCTCGGCGAAGAAATGGGCGAGCGCGCCGGGCAGGTGAACGCCCGGTGGATTATTGATCCCATCGACGGTACCAAGAATTTCATTCGCGGTATTCCGTTCTTCGCGACCCTGATCGCTCTTGAAGAAGACGGCGAGATTACGGCGGGTGTCATGTCCGCCCCGGCGATCAACGACCTGCTGTATGCCCGGAAAGGGCAGGGGGCCTTCGCCAATGGCCAACGGGTGCGCGTGTCCGATGTTGAGGACCTCCACGACGCGATGCTCGTGCACGGTGGTCTGAACGACCTCAAGGTGCGCCCCTGCTGGGGCTCGTTTCTCCTCCTGGTGGATGCCACGGCGCGTCAACGAGGGTTTGGTGATGCGCTAGGGCACAGTGTGGTGATTCGCGGGCAAGCGGAAGTGACACTCGAACCCGAAATTAAACCGTGGGATGTGGCGGCGACCAAGATTCTTGTCTCCGAGGCTGGGGGCCGCTTCTCGGATTTCTCTGGTTCGCCATCCATCTATACGGGGAACGCCGTGATCTCGAATGGTCGGGTGCATGAGGCGGTGGTGAACATTTTGCGAGAGGAATAAAATATATCCACCGCCCTTCGACAGGCTCAGGGCGAACGGAACAAACGCCTGAAACAGGAATTCTTCCCCGTTCGTGCTGAGCTTGTCGAAGCATGAACAGGGCATTTGGAGGAACACTATGGACGCTCCTATCGAAATCGTCGAATTCTCCGACTACTTGTGACCTTGGTGCTATCCTGCGGCCGTGCGCTTGCAGAAAATCAAGGAACGCTTTGGCGACCGGGTGTCCATTCGCTGGCACCCCTTCGCCCTTCGTCCGCAATATGATCCGAGTCCGTTCCGCTTTCAGGGCAGCTATGTCGAGAAAGCCTGGAAACGTATTTCAGCGCTGGCTGAGCCTGAAGGCATTACCTACAACATGTGGGAAAAAGAGGAATTCCCGCGCTGGAGCATGCCCGGCCTTGAGGCGGGAGTCGCCGCCCAACGACAAGGCGAGGAGGCGTTTCACCGCTTTCATCCCGCGCTCTATCGGTCGTTTTTCATCGACGGGCAAAGCCTGATCGACAAGGACAATCTCGTGGCTGTGGCACGGGCGGCGGGACTCGATATGCCGATGTTCTTGCGCGATATTGACGACCCGGCGCTGCAAGAATCGGTACGCCAGCAATGCGAAGAGGCGAGCGACCGCTACTATGTGACGGCGGTGCCGACGGTGATTATTGGTGGGAAACGGCTGCGCATTGGCATGGTGCCGATGGAGGAGTATGTGCGGGATTTGGCGTTCTTGGGCGTGAAATAGGCGGAAGGGACACGGAAGCCGTGTCCCTTATTTCCTGGGACCTTTCTTCTTATCCTCTGCTGGCTGGGTGATGCGCGCGGAAATGTCGTCTTTCATCACCACGAAACAATCCTGGCACACTTCCGCATGCCAACTCCACGCCGTGCGATTCGGCTGTTCGGTGACTTCAATCGAAAACTGTAACAGCGCGTCGAGGTTTTCCACCTCGGTGTTGCAACGATCACAATAGACTTTGACCATATTTCTAATCCTCAGAGAGAATAGGGGAAACGGGGAAGATGAGAAATGGGGAAGAGGGGAAACGGGGAAGAGGGGAAGAGGGGAAACGGGGAAACGGATTAAGCAATCTTCCGCTTATCCCTTTTCCCTTTGACCCTTTTCCCCTTTGACCCTTTTTCCCCTTTGACCCCTTGCCTTCTTCCTCATCTTGTCGCGAAGAACTTACACCTGCTTTGTCGATCCCAACAAATTCCCACCCAATGTCGGATGACCAATGCTCTTGTCACCGACGACATTGATCAGCGCTGTTTTGCCAGACTTCAGCGCCCGCTCCAGAGCAGGGATGATCTCTTCGTTTTTCTCGACATGTTCCGTGTACACGCCCATCGGCTCGAACACCTTGTCGTAGCGAATGTTCGGGGTCATGTCGAACGGTTTGGTGCGTCCTTTGAGGATCGGCATCGACTCGAAACTTGGCCCCCATGAGCTGTTGTTCCACAGCAACGTCACGAGCGGGATTTTGTACTTGGCGGCGGTTTCGATATCCATGCCACCGATGCCCAGGCCGCCGTCTCCACTCACGAGGATGACTTGCTTGCCGGGACGACCAAGCTGCACGCCAATGCCCATGCCCACGCCGTGACCCACAGGGGCGAGCGGTCCCGCATCCACGACTTGTCCCATCTCATGGGCGGTGAACCATTGGCTGGTGTAACCGCTCAGCGTGAAGCTGTCGATAATGAGTGACGCGCTCTTATCGATGACTTTCATCAGGTCGCTGGTGAGCCGGTCGGGATGGATCGGCGTCTTGTTCGCGAATTTCACCGCGCGCTCGCCGATGAGCTTCTCGTAATTCGCGCGAATTTCGCCCATCTGCTTGATCCACGGGCTTTCCCGTTTCGCGCTGAAATCAAGCTTCATCTCTTTGATCTTATCGATAATCTGGCGCAGCACGAGTTTGGGATCGCCGACGATACCGACTTCAGCGGGAACGTGCCAGCCAACCCGCTGTGGCGTCGGGTCTACTTGAATGTAGGTGGCTTTGTCACTCCACGTCGGGGGTTCCCCGAATTTCTCACCGCTCCAGTATTTGAAACCCACCGCGAGGACGACATCCGCTTCACCGGTAAACGGTTTCTTCCACGCGCCACGAATCGCGAGAGGGTGGGCCTCATCAACCGCGCCTTGTCCAGAGCGTCGGCAATAGACCGGGGTGCTCGTGAGTTCCGCGAGTTCTTTCAACTCCGCGGCGGCACCGGACCAGAAAATGCCATCACCGCCGGCGATCAATGGCCTCTGCGCCTTGAAGAGGAGTTCCGCGGTCTTCTCGATTGAGCGGGGATCGCCTTGCGAACGGAGTTCGTCAGTGCCGTACACTTTCGCGCCCTTGCGCTGTTTGTTCTCGTCGTCCACGTGATAGAGAATATTCTGGGGAATTTCCAGCATCGACACGCCCTGTGGGGGATTGATCGATTCACGGAAGGCTTGACGCAGATCGACTTCAATGGTGGACCAATCAAGCACCCGCTTGGCGAACTTCGAGAAGGTACGCACGACCTCGGAGCCGTAGGCTTCTTGGAAGGAACCAATGTAGTCTTCGGTGGTGGGGTGTTGGCCAGAGAGACACACCACGGAACTGTTGGTGAGTCCCGCCACGCACAGGCCGGTGACGGCGTTAGTGAGGCCGCAGCCCGCGGTCACGCAGCACACGCCGGTGGTGCCGGTGACTCGGGCATAGCCGTCCGCCGCGTAGGCGCAGGCTTGCTCGTGGCGCATGTGGATGAGGTCCACATCGTTGTTCATAAGGTTGGCGAGGATCGGAAACGTGTGCCCGCCATTGACGGCGAACATATATTTCACTTTTTGTTCTTTCAGGATGCGCCCGATCAGCGCACCCCCATCTACACTAGCCATTGGCATCTCCTCCTTTTGGGGTTTCGGCGGGGCATCTTCACATATTT
>JANMSE010000515.1:0-2387 GCA_031389045.1 Deltaproteobacteria bacterium
ATTGATCTCCGTCAGACCCACCGCATTCGTGCCAATGTCCGTGGCCGCGATACTGTTGTCCAAGATCGCCGCGGGGCCCACCGCATTGGGTGCAATGCTTGCCCCCGTCACGATGCCAGGCGGTAACGTGCGCACGTTCAATGCGTAGGGCACGGCATTGAGCTTCTGGCGCACCGGTAACACCGTAAACGCGCCCGTCGAGGTTCCCAGTCGCACTCGCGTCTCTAGCCAATACTGCGTAGCCGTGGCAAACGGCGGGGCGCCGTAGTCGATTTCTACCGTGAAATTGCCTTGCGTCACCACCACATTGTCACGAGTGACCGTACTGATGGCCGCGCCTACCGTGGCCACGTTGAAGAGGACAATCTGAAAGTCATAGACGCCGGTCACGGCGGTCCCGCCCGGTCGGTATTCGCCTTTGTGAGTAAAGGCCGTGCCCAACGGCGCGGCGTGTGTCGTCGTGAGACCGAACAGCAAGGGAAGCAGAACCAAACTGGGATGGAACCAAGAAGAGTGACGCATCGGACCTCCAGGAAATAGGATTGAGGGCTCGGCAACCATGCGCTGGTCTTGGGCTCTTGGCGATGGGGGTGAGAAGCACGGGAGAAATGCCTGAATCAAACCACACGAGCCTGTCACGCGGTGCCGACCACAATCCCCCTGCGCTGTGCGCGGCTCCATTGCCGAAAGGGGGCTTGTGTATCCTCAAGGAAGAGGCCGTGTTGCCACGCTGCCCCAATTTCGCTAATGGTGCCACATCCTCATCAAGATAAAGAATCTGGAGTTCTCTGCCCCATGGCCCAAGCAATCACGATTACACTACCAGACAATGTGTATAACAAGCTGAAACGTACAGCGGCATTAGTCGATGAACCGCTTGAGGAGATCGTGACGCAGAGCTTATCGCAGAGCCTGTCTCCACTTTTGGACGATATCCCTGCTGAATACCAAGCTGATGTCTATCCGTTACTGCGAATGAACAGCGTGGAACTCCAGGCTGAGGTTCGACGTGTCTTCCCCGCGGAGGGTTGGCAAGAATACGAAACCTTGCTTGAGCAAAAAAAGGATCACGTGTTGACGGCCCTTGAGCAGACCCGCCTGGATGCGCTTCGACGAGAAGCGGATGTCCTGATGTTTCGCAAAGGCTATGCTGCCGTGCTCCTCAAGCGACGCGGGTACCAAATTCCTGCCCCTGTGGACCTCCCCCGCATTCCATGAGTCCTTCCCGTCATGCGCGCCGGGCGCAGGTGGCCGCTCAGGCGCAGTATCGTTGTGGGTACTGCCTCACTCAAGAGGTTGTCAGTGGCATTCCTCTCACATTGGAACATCTCATTCCTCGGGCGCTTGGAGGAGCGGATACGGAAGAGAACTTGTGGCTGTCGTGTCGCCTCTGTAATGAAGCCAAAGGCGTGCAAATCGCAGCCACCGATCCCGATAGTGGAGCGATGGTCCCACTCTTCAATCCGCGCACGGACCAATGGGGAGAGCATTTTGGCTGGAGTGAAGATGGCACTCGAATGTTTGGCCGGACTGGCGTGGGACGAGCGACAATTGCGGCGCTCTCTCTGAATGCCGAACTACGAGTACAGTCTCGTGCCCTCTGGGTTGAGGTCGGCTATCATCCTCCCCAGTCGTGACGTGGACAATCTGCCTTTGCGCAATCGGATATGATGTCCCGACACACTGGCGCTTCCGCATCTCGGTTGTTTGTCCACATCTTTTTTCGCCAGTCTCCGCTTCTCCGGTTTTTCCCTCACTCCGCCCGTACCTGAAACATTCGCTCGAACCGAGCTTCCAGCACCTCCAGGCGCGCTTGGGTCCGTACCTGCTTGGCTGCCTAGGCTTCGAGGGCTGTGAGCCGAGCTTTCAACTCGGCGTTCTCCTGTTCCAACTTGCGGTTCAATCCCTGAATCGCCGCCAACGCCACTCCGTCGGCATCCACCGTGGCGATATGTTTGTCATCCGTTCCCACCGCGAACGCCGCGTGAAAATCCTGCGCGACGGGCCCGATGTAGCGCGTGCCCTGGTCGTGTTTATAGCGCCAGTTCTGAATCGGCAGCGCGATCACCTGCGCCAGCACCTCTTGTGAGTTGACCGCCGTAAAGTCCGTCTTCACGTTGCGACCCCGGCGATTGTTCCATACGCATCCGCCACCCAATTCGGCCCTCCATCGAAGAAAACCGGATCCGTGTCCCCGCTCGGGACCCCGCCACCACTGATGGTGGCTCCGCGCACTCCGAGGGACAAAGTTGGCCATTTCCGCCGATGACGTTGGGACTAATCGCGTTGGGCTCTAACCGTAACACCCGTTGATTGTTCACCCGCAAGTTCAGTGGCTGATTGTCCGTCGTGCCCAGGAAATGTGAGAGTGGATTCGTCCCCGCATT
>JANMSE010000517.1:0-7939 GCA_031389045.1 Deltaproteobacteria bacterium
ATTGATCTCCGTCAGACCCACCGCATTCGTGCCAATGTCCGTGGCCGCGATACTGTTGTCCAAGATCGCCGCGGGGCCCACCGCATTGGGTGCAATGCTTGCCCCCGTCACGATGCCAGGCGGTAACGTGCGCACGTTCAACGCGTAGGGCACGGCATTGAGCTTCTGGCGGACGGGCAAAATGGTGAACGCGCCGGTCGAGGTGCCCGCGCGTACCCGTGTCTCTAGCCAATACTGCGTGGCCGTGGCAAACGGCGCGGCGGTGTAGTCAATCTCGACCGTGAAGTTGCCTTGCGTCACCCCGACATTCTCGAAGGTGGCGGTACTAATGGGCGTGCCGACCGTGGCGACGTTGAAGAGGACGATCTGAAAGTCATAGATGCCGGTGACCGCAGTGCCGCCGGGTTTGTATTCGCCTTTGTGGGTAAAGGCCGTGCCTAACGGTGCGGCATGTGTCGTCGTGAGACCGAACAGCAAGGGAAGCAGAAGCAGACTGGGACGGAACCAAGAAGAGTGACGCATCGGACCTCCAGGGAGTAGGATTGAGGGCTCGGCTACCATGCGCGTCTTGGGCTCTTGGCGATAGGGGTGAGGAGAAGACGTGTCAGAGGGAAAGATCAGTCAGTAGAAGATGGACGGACAATGTCTACAGAGAGGTGTCGGGTTACTTCGCGTGCCGTGACCTTGCTTGCGCTCCCGTCTCTATGCAAAGCAACAAGCGTAGCCAATTTGCGTCCTTGCAATTGTGCATTTTGAGTGCACAATTGCTCACCATGACTGAAGAACACTATATCTCGCGGGCGATAGAACCACTGGTGCAACGAGCGGTCAGGGAGTTTCCCGCCCTCGTCCTCACTGGGCCGCGGCAAACAGGAAAGACCACGCTCTTACGCCATCTCTTTGGCCACACGCACCGCTATGTCTCGCTGGAATTGCCCGACGTGCAGGCGGCGGCCCGCGCGGACCCACGTGGGTTTCTCGCTCTGCACGCCCCTCCCGTGATTTTCGACGAAGTGCAGTACGCCCCGGCTTTGTTGGCCTACATCAAGGAAGGGATCGACGCTCGCCGCGCCACGCGGGGTCAGTATCTTCTCACCGGCTCGCACAATCTGATGCTTTTGGCGGGAGTCACCGAGTCCCTCGCTGGCCGGGTCGCCATGTTACGTCTGTTGCCGCTCTCTCATCGGGAAATCCGTGGGCAGCCGCACGCGCCCTTCCCGTGGGAAGCTCAGGATTCGTCGCTGCCGCGCGCGCCGCTTGCCTATCACGCGTTGTGGGAACGGTTGCTGCGGGGTGGCTATCCTGAGTTGGTCACGGAGCCCACCCGCGATTTCACGCTGTGGCACGGCGGGTATGTGCAGACCTATTTAGAGCGCGACGTGCGAGCGATCCGCCAAGTCGGGGACTTGTCCTTGTTCCAGAACTTTTTGCGTGTCCTCGCCGTGCGCAGCGGACAATTGCTCAACTTGGCGGATGTGGCGCGGGATCTGGGCGTGGTGCTCAATACGGCGAAAGCATGGTTGTCCATTTTGGAAGCGACGTTCCAAGTGGTGGTGTTGCGTCCCTACTTCGCCAACATCGGCAAGCGGTTGGTGAAAACGCCGAAGGTGTATTTTACCGACGTTGGTACGCTCTGTTACCTCGCCGGACTCCGCGAGCCTGCGCATGCGGCGAGTGGGCCATTGGGAGGAGCGATTTTCGAGACCGCCGTGCTGGGGGAGATCGTGAAGACCTTTGTGCACAGGGGCGACCAGCCGAGCGTCTTTTTCTGGCGCACCGCCGCTGGCGTGGAAGTGGATATCATCGTGGAATCTCAGGGGCGACTGATCCCCATCGAAGTGAAACTGTCCGCTACCCCACGGCCCGCCATGGCCGCGAGCCTCCGGGCCTTCCAAGAAGATTTTGTCGGTAAGGCGACAACAGGTTATGTCATCCATCCCGGCGACGTGCGCTTGCCGCTCGCGCCGGCCGTCATGGCGCTGCCGTTCGCGGAACTCTGATCGTTCTTTGCCCCCTCTCCGAGTCCCTATTTCTCCCACGTCTCTTCTATTCTGCTCGTGCTTGGAACATGCGCTCAAACCGTGCTTCCAATGCCTCCAAGCGTGTTTGCGTCCGTGCGTGTGTGGCTGTCTGCTTTTCGAGGGCTGCCACGCGGGCTTTGATCGCAGTATTCTCCGCCTCCAGTTTCGCGCTCTTTGCATTGAGCTTCTGGCGTACCGGTACCACCGTGAACGCGCCCGTCGAGGTGCCCGCGCGGACCCGGGTCTCTAGCCAATACTGCGTGGCCGTGGCAAACGGCGCGGCGGTGTAGTCGATCTCGACCGTGAAATTGCCTTGCGTCACCACCACATTGTCACGAGTGACTGTACTGATGGCTGTGCCGACCGTAGCGACGTTGAACAGGACAATCTGAAAGTCATAGATGCCGGTGACGGCGGTGCCGCCGGGTTTGTATTCGCCTTTGTGGGTGAAGGCCGTGCCTAACGGCGCGGCATGCACTGTGGTGACACTGAACACAAGGGCTAACAGGAGCAGACTGGGACGGAACCCAGAAGAGTGACGCATAGAACCTCCGGGAAAATGGGATTGGGGGCTCGGCAACCATGCTCTGGTCTTGGGCTCTTGGCGATAGGGGTGAGGAGAAGACGTGTCAGAGGGAGGAATACGTGTCGGGGGGTGAAACGGCCTCTGTCAATCGTTGTGAGAACCTTGTATGGGAGAGGAAAGTTGAGGGAAGTCCACACACGTGAGGAGATTGAGAGCGGTGGCATTCTAGGGGCGGGAGAGACATGGCGGAAAATCCAGATGTCTTATGGACTGGTCAGGACAGTGATGGAATTGAGTGCCGGATGAGCCACCGCCAGTGGCAAGACCATGTCGCCAAACGGCCAGAGATTGCGGATGCGCTCGACCTCACGAAGGCCGCCATGACGACAGCAGTCAGTGTCGAACCTGACCGGCACCGGCCAGTCGATGAAGAAGGGAGATATTTTCGCCTCCTCCGCGTCTCTGGTCAGGGTCAGTGGTCTCGTCATTGCCTCGTTGTCAGTGTCAAATATGCCCGACAACGTGATAACCGATGGACAAAGTTCTATCAGAGTTGCTGGTATGAACGAAAGAAAGACAACGTATGAAGATCCAGGCGCTTGGATACGATCCCGAATCCGATGAACTTGATTTACTGATTGATGCCGATGCCCCCCAGTCCGCGGAGGCTGTGCCCGTGGATGCCGGAGTCTATATCCGGCGTGACCCAGAGTCCGGGCGGGTGGTTGGCGCGTTTATCCGTGGGTATACTCCTTTTCTGCGATCGGTATTGGCCGATCAGGAAATCTCTTCGACCGAAGCAATCAAGACAGGTTTAGACAAGGAATTCGCCGCTATTGTCGATTGGCAGCGAAAAGCCCTCCGCCTCTCTCATGATTTACTTGCGCATCTCGGGTCTTCTTCAAGAAAAGATCAACAGGTTCTGATAGAGACCTTGCTTGCTCAAACAAGTTAGTACCCGGCGTGATTCCAGAACCGTATGACTCGGTCCTCTACCTTTCCCATTCTCCCATTCTCCGTTTCCCCGTTTCTTGCTTCACTCCGCCCGCGCCTGAAACAATAAAGAAGAGGCCGTGTTGCCACGCTGCCCCAATTTCGCTAATGGTGCCACATCTAAACCCGGACTTTAGAAATGGCACTCAAGAGAGAAACGTTAGTTAATTCAATCGCGTATCTCCTGCAACGGTTTCCCATTGTCGCGGTCCTTGGGCCTCGACAGTGTGGAAAATCGACACTGCTCACGGAGATTGTGGGAGCCGAGCGCGTCTATGATCTGGAGTATCTGCCACATTTCGACACCGTGGCCCGCGATCCCAATTTCTTCCTGGCCAGTCTTGGTGACCAAGCACTGGTCGGCATTGATGAGGCGCAAGCCTACCCGCCCTTGTTCCAAGCGTTGCGCTATCATGTTGACCGCTAGCGTACGCGGACCGGCCAGTTTCTCCTCACGGGGTCCAGTTCGCCGGACCTCCTGAAAAACGTGAGCGAATCACTCGCGGGCCGCGTCTACATTTTGGAAATCGAAGGCTTTACGCTGGAAGAAGCCTATCAAGTCTCTCCCAGTCCAGTATTTCACATCCTGCAATCCGGGCGGCTTGAGGAACTCCTAGCGCTGCCGCCACGGTACACGCCGCACCAACTCCTGAGTAAATGTTTTGTCGGCGGATTCCCAGAACCGTTGCTCATGTCGCGCACCGATCCCCAGGCGGCGCGCTTGTGGTTCGAGTCCTACATTGCTACCTACGTCAACCGCGACATTCGCCGGCTGTTTCCCAATTTGTTGTTCGAGACGTATCGTCGTTTCGTGCAAATGATTGGCGGTGCGTCGGGAGAGCAGCTCGTGCTCGCGCGTTTCGCTGAAGCGCTGGGGGTGAGTGAACCAACGGTCCGTAATTACCTCACCATCATGGAAGGAACGTTCCTGTATCGCACGCTTCCCGCGTATCTGACCAACGTGAAAAAGCAAATGACCAAAACTCCCCGTGGCTATATGCGTGACAGCGGGCTGATGAATTTTTTCGTGCAGAACCTTGCGCTCGACCGGTTGGCATCCTCTCACTACCTTGGGGCGATTTGGGAGGGCTTTGTCATCAATGAACTACTGAGCGGTTTTCGCCATCGGCTTCTGTCCGTTCGCTCCTACTACTACCGCACGAAGGCCCGCGCGGAGATTGATCTCATTGTGGAGGGCGAGTTCGGGACGCTCCCAATTGAGATCAAATACGCCAGCACCGCGAACGCGCGCGAGCTGCGAGTGCTAGAAACCTTCCTTCGATGAGCATCAGCTCCCGTATGGGTTGTTGATCAACAATGGTGAGCGGGTGACAAAACTGACCCCGCGTATTATGCAGCTCCCGCTCGGCTGTTTGTAAGAAGTTCTCTTCCCCTCTCCGATTCCCCGATTCCCCGTTTCCTCTTCTACTCCGCCCGCGCCTGAAACAGCCGCTCGAAGCGTGCTTCCAGGACCTCCAGACGTGCTTGGGTCCGTACCTGCTTGGCTGCCTGGGCTTCGAGTGCTGTGAGCCGAGCTTTCAACTCGGCGTTCTCCTTTTCCAACTTCCGGTTGAGCCCCTGAATCGCCGCCAACGCCACCCCATCGGCATCCACCGTAGCGATATGTTTGTCATCCGTTCCCACCTGGAACGCCGCGTGAAAATCCTGCGCCACCGGCCCGATGTGACGTACAGCGTGGTCGTTTTTATACCGCCAGCCCTGAATCGGTAGCGCCGCCACTTTCGCCAGCAGCGCTGCCGTATCGACGGCCGTAAAGTCCGTCTTCACGTTGCGATCACTGGGCGGGTTAATAGCGCCAGCGGTGTAGAGGTTGCCGTTGTTTTCCAAGCGCATCAGTTGAGTTCCCCCGCCGGCGTTGAAACCCCCATCATTGTGAATGCCACCGCGATACCATGCAAAATGAGTATCGGTGCGAAAATAGAGAGTAAAGTCCTGTATCCCGATGCCGTAGCGGGAGTCCCACAGATTGAGCATCTGGCGGCGCTGAGTGCCAAAGAAGAGGTTGGTTTGGGGGTTGAGGTGCAGGCCGCCTTGCGCGCGCACGTTGAAGGTATTGGCTCCCGCGCTGAAGAAGTCGGCATCCTGGGAGTCGGCGAACATAAACACGCCGTCGTGAGTGGGATCGGTATTCTTGGCACGGTGCCCAGCCACGAAACTGAAGTCGCCGTTCGCGATGTTGGCGTAGCCCCCCGCTACTGTGCTGGTGTTGCCGCTCGCGGTGTTGAGGATGCCTCCCGCTACGGTGGTGCTGTTGCCGCTTGCGGTGTTGTTCTGGCCCCCCGCCACGAAGCTGGCGTAGCCGCTCGCGGCGCTGTTATGGCCTCCCGCCACCGTGCTGTAGGTGCCGCTCGCGGTGTTCCTGTCGCCCCCCGCCACCGTGCTGAGGCTGTTGCTCGCGGTGTTGCTGGAACCCCCTGCCACCGTGCTGCCGTTGTCGCTTGCTCTGTTGTACTGGCCCCCCGCCACTGTGCTGACATCGCCGCTCGCGATGTTGTCTCGGCCTCCGCCGACTGTGGCAAAGGCGTGGTCGTCAGTCACGCTTCCTGCGTTGTTCCCTGCCTGATTATTGTACCCCCCGGCGATTGTCCCATAGATGTCTGTCACCCGATTCGGCCCTCCATCGGAATAATTTGGATCCGTGTCCCCAGGAAGCCCTCCCCCACTGATGGTTGCTCCGCGTACTCCGGCTGTCACGAAGTTGGCCGCATTGCCGCCGATGAGGTTCGGACTGATCGCGTTGGGCTCCAGCCGGAACACCCGTTGGTTATTCACCCGGATATTGAGCGGTTGATTGTCCGTCGTGCCCAGGAAGTGTGAAAGCGGATTCGTTCCCGCATTGCCCAATACCCGCCACGCAGTGCTGCCTCCGGCATCACACGTGACTGTGCCATTCTGCGCGATCGCTCGTATGCTCAAGCCCGGCGCGCAAATCCCATTCACGCGTGTCTGTACGTGCGCGGGATTGATCTCGGTGAGTCCTACCGCGTTGGTGCCAATGTCGGTGGCGGTGATGCTGTTGTCCAAGATCGCCGCGGGTCCCACTGCATTCGGAGCAATGCTCGTCCCCGTCACAATTCCCGGTGGTAACGTGCGCACGTTCAATGCGTATGGCACCGCGTTGAGCTTCTGGCGCACCGGTAACACGGTGAACGCGCCCGTTGAGGTGCCCGCCCGTACCCGCGTCTCCAGCCAATACTGGGTCGCCGCGGCAAACGGTGGTGCGCCATAGTTGATCTCGACCGTGAAATTGCCTTGCGTCACCGGCACATTCTCATGAATGACCGGGCTGACAATGGGCGCACCCAAGGTGGCGACGTCGAACAGGACAATCTGAAAGTCATAGATGCCCGTGACGGCGGTCCCGCCGGGTTTGTATTCGCCTTTGTGAGTAAAGGCCGTGCCCAACGGTGCGGCGTGTATCGTTGTGAGACCGAACAGCAAGGGAAGCAGCACCAAACAGGGACGGCACCAAGAAGCGTGACGCATAGAACCTCCGGGGATTTGGGATTTGGGATTGAGGGTGAGAATAGCCAGGAGTTCTGACTATTGGCAAGCGGGGAAGGAGCAGACGCGCGGCATCGAACTACAGCGGTTTGCACTTGAATGAAGAGGGGAAGAAGGTAGGCCGGAATAAGCGGAGCGTTTCCGGCATGGGCGATCACGCCGGGAACGGCCTACGGCCTTATCCCGGCCTACGGAAAGCAAGATATCCTCTCGTCCAAATGAAAACCGCTGTAGCCGAGAGTGGCACGGTGCCGAGTTGTAGGGTCACGGTAAACGCACTCTCCGTAGGGTCACCGGCCCGGTTGATTCCAGCCTGGGGCACCGCCCCAGACTGAACCAGGCTATGAAAGCGGCTCTCGGCGTGCCGTGATCCCGCAACGTTTGTGCTCTTCTTGCCGCACCGAAGCGATAAGGGTCGATACGATCCTATGCCCAGCAAAGAACATCACTGCTGGACAAGCCAGCAGTGGCACCCGATAACGCCTCGTTCTCAATGCGCGCCCCCTTCCGCGACAACAACACCTTCATGTTGTGGAGCGGACATCGTTTCCTTGCGGTGCAGCAGCCGCTCAATCGCGACAAACAGCACCGGTACCAGGAAAATGCCGATCATGGTTGCCGCCAGCATCCCACTAATCACGACTGTCCCTAAAATCTGCCGTGCGACGGACCCAGCGCCCGCGGCTACCCACAACGGCACGCAACCAAGGATGAATGCGAATGAGGTCATGAGAATCGGACGCAGTCGTAGCCGCGCGCCACTGAGCGCCGCGTCCCACACGGACTTGCCGCGTTCTCGCTCCAGCTTGGCGAATTCCACGATGAGGATGGCATTCTTCGCTGACAAGCCGATCAACATGACGAGCCCAATCTG
>JANMSE010000521.1:0-25038 GCA_031389045.1 Deltaproteobacteria bacterium
TAGCCCGGCAACCATGACTTCGTAGCCACCTTTGACCACGCCCGTCACCTTGCCTTCGACCGGCACGCCGTTCTCCACGGAGATTTGGAACATTTCCCGGGCCTGGGCGCCTTTGAGCAATTTGCGCGAGAGCCGCACCTCGCCATCAGTCGACAAGACCGTCGCTTCTACTTCATCGCCAACGGTGACTTGCAGGACCCCACTCTCATCTTCCAGCTCGGCCCGTGCGATCATCGCCTCGCCCTTGCCCCGCACATCGACAAACACACTGTCGGCACCGATCTGAATGACCCAACTTTTCACGACCTGGCCGACTTGCAACATGGGGCCGGTTTGCTGCTGGGAGAATAAATCGGCGAAAGTTTCTTGTCCACCATTTGTTTGCATTTCACTCATGCTGCTAGTCCATTCCTTTCTCTTGCGCGAACCACCGAGCATAACACGCGCGAATCAATTCTCGTTGGCGCTGGTAGTCCGCCAGCAATTGCGTCGCGGCATCGTCGCCGTCATACCCCAAGCGACGGGCCACCGACAATAATTGCTCATTCCTGTTTTCCAACGCCTCCACCGGCTGATCTCGTTCAATCCGCAACCGGTTCTCCAACGTGCGCAGAAACCGATACCCTTGAGTCAGAAGCTGATACTCCTCTGCCGCAAGAATCCCGGTCTCCTGTAGTGCCGCTAATGCGGAGAGGGTTGCTCGTTGGCGGAGCGTCGAGTGCTGCTGACCGTAGCGTAGTTGCAGCATTTGTACAAGAAACTCGATATCGACGATCCCCCCACGACCGGTCTTGATATTGAAACGGTCGCCACTCTCATGCGCCAGTTCTTGCTCCATGCGCCCACGCAGCCGGTCGATCTCCGCCACGCCTGCCTCGTCAATGACCGCGCCATACGCGACCTGCGTCAGCAGTTCCTCTACCCGCGATCGCAGGGTGAGGTCCCCAGCGACCACGCGCGCTTTAATGAGCGCCTGTCGCTCCCATAATTGCGAACTCTCTTGGTGATAGCGTGCAAACGCGGCGAGTGAGGACACGAGCGATCCCGACCGCCCGGAGGGGCGCAGCCGCGTGTCGATCTTGTACACATACCCTTCTCGTGTCTGCACCTGCAACACGGAAATAAGGCGTTGCACGAGTTTCGTGAAACACTCCTGGGCACTCAGACGACCGTGGCCCTCGTCTTCCTGGGGCTCATAGAGGAAAATCAAATCGAGATCGGAGTTGTAATTCAGCTCCCCAGCTCCCAGCTTGCCCATGCCGACAATCACCAACCGGCCTGGAAGCGCCGCGAGGTCCAGTTGCTTCAGCAGCGCGGCCTGGGCGACATCATACGCACTCGCAAGGCAGGTTTCCGCCAACGCCGACAATTGCGTGCTCACCACGGTGATATCGAGCAGGCCATTACTATCGTTAATGCCAATCCGCAAAAATTCTTCCGTGCGATAGCGTCGCACGATGTCGAGTTGATCCTCGAACTCCTCAACCTCTTCGAGTCGTGCTTCCAGATCAGCGCGCATGGACGCGCGATCCTTGTCCACCCGCACGAGGTCGGCGCGTACCAAATTATCAAGTAATTCTGGATGGCGGAGAAAAATTCGCGTCAAGTATTCACTCGTCCCGAACAACCCAATCAACGTCCGCAAGGTCGAGGGATTCTCCCGCAACAGGGCCAGAAAACTTGACCGGGCACCAATGGAAGCGATGAGCGTCGCCATTGAGGCCAGCGCACGGTCGGGATCGGGCGCGCGTGACACTTCATGAAAGAGCAACGGAGCCAGCGCATAGAGCAACTTACGGCGTTTTGGCGAGGCCGGAGAATGGGCGGGACCGTCATGCAGCAATCGGAGGTTCTCATAACTTTCGGGCAACTGACGGAACCCCAATTTCTGCAACCGCCACAGCGTGCGTTCCTCTTGGTGTAACTCTTCCAGCAGCCGACTGGCTTCCTCATCCTGTCGCGCGGGCTCCTCCTCAGGACCGTGGAACAACGAGTGAAAAATCTGATGCACCGCTTCGGTGTGCGCGTGCAGGGTAGCTTGGAATACCGCGAGTTCGCTGGATGGTGTTGGGGACGGGAGACGGGAGACCGGAGACGGGTCACAAAAGCGTTCGTCCTCCACCACCGCGGGCCCCGAGCTCCCGTCTTCGGTCTCCGGTCTCTTGATCCGCAATCGTCGCGCGAGGTTCCGCAACGCGGCGTCATCCGTTGGCAGTGCGTGCGTCTGTCGGTCTTGCACCATCTGCAGCTTATGCTCGACGTGCCGCAAGAAGCGATACGCCGGCTGGAGTATGTCACGGTCAGCCGCCGCCAGGTATCGTCCTTCAACTAAGCGATCGAGTCCTGGCAGGGTACTGCGTGTCCGCACGTGCGGGTCTTTGCCGGCATGAATCAGTTGTAACGCCTGGGCAACAAACTCCACCTCACGGATGCCACCACGCCCTAATTTCACATTGAAGCCTCCCTGTGCGTCGCTCCGCAGAGTCCGTTCCACCCGAGTTTTCATCTCTTTGATGTCTTCGATGGTCGAGAAATCCAAGTACCGGCGAAACACAAATGGTGACGCATCACGGAGAAATTGTTCACCCAGGGCTTTGTCTCCAGCCACTGGCCGGGCCTTCAATAACGCGACGCGCTCCCACGTCTGCCCCCACGACTCATAATAGACCAAGGTGTTGGGCAACGAGTTCACCATCGCGCCATTCACTCCGTCGGGGCGGAGACGCAAGTCAACCCGGAACACACGCCCACCCGCGACCAAGTCATTCAGGGTCCGCGTCAGCCGTTGGGCGAGCTGGGTGAAGAACATACGCGGTTCGGTCGTGCCCTTGCTCCCACCGGTGGTGAAGCCGTCATCCCGCTCGTACAGGTAAATGAGATCAATGTCGGAGCTAAAATTCAGCTCTTCCCCACCGAACTTGCCCATCCCAAAGACCACAAACCCCAACGCTCGTTGCCCCGCGGACTCCGCAATCACCGCTTCGCCGTACTCTGTTCGGAGACATCGGCGGACATACTCGTAGGCGATTTGCAACGCCGCTTCCGCCAGCGCGCTGAGATCACGGACTGTTTCCTCCAAGGTCGCCACGGCCAAGAGGTCGCGCGTGCCAATGCGCAGATATTCACGATTGCGGTACCGTCGCAGGCCCCGGAGGAACTCGTCGTCAGGGCGATCAAGGGAAAGTTGCGCCCGTAACGCGGTGAGATGGGCATCAACTGTTTTCTCGCACGAGTGGCAATCAGTAAGGAAAGTGGTTTCCCACTCCAGTCCTTGATTGAGGAGGACGCTGGTCAAATGCTCGCTGCTGCCTAAGACGAACAACAAGTCCTGACACAGCGCGGGCGAGGCGAAGACCGTGCCACTGCCGCATCCGTGTTCGAGCAACCGGCTTACATTGGCGGCGGCAAGAGTGGGGTCTGGCGCCGCCACAATCCCAGTGCGGACGGTGTCCCACCACGTTCCGAGGGTGTCGCGCAATGGCTCAAGCAGCGGTGAGAGAGCAGCGGGGAGAGAGAGTGTGGACGGCATGGGAGTGGGAGAATCTCCGAGCAACGGCGGCGTGAAAATTGATAGGGGCACGGCATACCGTGCCCCTACGTGAGGAAGACACCAACAACAGGACGGAGCGGTTACGCGGGACGAGCGGCGCTCAGCGTTTCACACGCTCCCAGCAGCCATTTGGTGCTTGAGATTTCATCGTCAACAAAGGACCGTAACAGCTCCTTGCTGTGTTGATCGTCCTTGATTTGCGCGATCACGTCATTGATCGGTTTGAAAAGAACCGCGGGCTCTTTGTTGATCCGGCTGGCGATGGATTGCAGCTTGTCCAGATCCTTTTTCTCGGTTGAGGAGTAGAAGGGGACCTCTTTGTCCCGCCGTTCGGCTGGCACTGTGCATTGCGGAACGCCACCGAGTTCACGCAGGCGCGCTTCCAGGACTTGCCCATGAAACGCTTCACGCTGTTGCACCATGCGTAGCCCACCTTTCACGCATTCCTGGTCGCTGACCTGCACCCAGCAATTGAAGTATTCAGCGGCGAAACTCTCGGCGCACCGCAATTCATCCAGCACGTGCAGGATCATCTCACGTTCGGTGGCGTGCATTTTGCCGTTGTAACAATACCCTCCGCCATTGCCGGCGGTGCTGAGTTCGCGCATTTGTTCCTCGAACAGCGCGTCGGAAATCAGCCCTTTGCGATATGCTTTCAAGAGCTGCCGTGCTTCGAAATCCGTAGTTGCCATAGAAATCTCCTTTCGCGGATCAATAGTGTTGGGGACGATGGCAGACACTACGAAATCGAGTGCCGACTGTCAACGGAGACTGTTCATCATTTAGGCACGTCAGGTTACCACTGCTGTTCTTTTGAGCAATTTTTTGAGCAACTTGCTGCTGCCCTACACGGATAGATGGGGCATTGTCGCGGTTTTTCGGAATTATCGCCTGGTATACCCCTTGCTGGAACTCCATAGGTCTTTGCGCTTTCAACAATTGGGAGCGACACCAATTACGTGTGAGGAGGTTCAGCATGAAGCATCTTGTCGGCATACTCAGTATCGGGTTCCTGCTTTTCTCCGGCCAACCAGTTTGGGGAGATGGAGGAGAAGGTGAAGCGGAAACTTTCAAGGAGACGTTGCGCGCCATGCAGGAACGGATCCGAGAACTAGAGGGCGAAGTCAGCAAACTGAAAGCCGCGCCACCGCCAACTCCGACGGCGGAGGGCGCGGCACCAGCGGAGGGAATCGAGAAACGCTTAGAGGCGCTCGAAGGACTCTCCATCCTCAAGGGCATCGAAATCCACGGCTTCCTCGCTGGCAATTACACGTACAACCTCAACCGCCCCAAGTCGCGCAAGAATGGACTGCTGCTCTTTAATGAAGATCACAACACCTTCTCGCTTAATCAGGCGAATATCCAAATCTCAAAGACCGGAGACAGTGGACTTGGATTCCTCGCGGATATCGATTTTGGTGATACCGCGGAGATTGTCGGCGGCGTCACCCGCTGGAGTAACAGCGTTGATGCGGACGGGAACCCCACCAACACCGAAAGCCGCAACTCTATCGAACTGCGCCAGGCTTACCTCACGTACAAATTCGGCATCGGCAACGGCCTGACCCTCAAGGCCGGAAAATTCGTCACGCTGCATGGCGCGGAGGTCATCAAGAGCTGGAATAGCTTCAACTACAACATCTCGAACTCCATTCTCTTCGGCTGGGCCATTCCGTTCACTCACACCGGTCTCATGGCCAGCTACCCCTTCAACGATTACGTCAGTATGGACCTCGGTCTCGTCAACGGCTGGGACAATGTGGCGGATAATAATGACGGCAAAACGGTCCATGCCGGACTCACCCTTAAGCCCCATCCGCAGTTGACGTTCTATATCTCAGGCAGTTACGGCCCCGAACAGAATGATCGCGGCGACTCCAAACGGGCCATGCTCACGACGCTCGTCACCTACAAGCCCATGGATCGGTTGACGTTTATTCTTGACCACAATTGGGGCAACGAGAGTGACCTAGTCGAAAACTCCAAGGGAAAACTCACGAAGAGCGCGGATTGGCACGGGGTCGCTGGTTACGCCATTTATAGTCTGACCGATAAACTGTCCGCGAGCCTCCGTGCGGAATGGTTCAGCGACATGGACGCCACCCGCACTGGGCTCAAACAGGACCTCTGGGAGATCACTCCCACGCTGACCTACAGCATCGCCGAAGGTCTCTTTGCTCGCTTTGAGTATCGCCACGATGAGTCCAACAAGAGATTCTTCGAGAACCATCGTGGGGATCCCCTCTCCGGCCAGGATGTATTCGCCACGGAACTGATCTACGCCTTTTAACAGGATGGAGGTCGTTATGAAAAAGATCGAAGCCATTATCAAACCATTCAAGCTTGATGACGTGAAAGAAGCGCTCTCTAAGTTGGGTATCCACGGGATGACCATCTCGGAGGTCAAAGGGTTCGGGCGGCAGAAGGGGCACACCGAACTCTATCGCGGGGCGGAGTATGTCGTCGATTTCCTTCCCAAGGTCAAAATCGAACTGCTGCTGAACGACAGCCAGGCCGACGAAGTCACCGAAGCGATTATCGCGACGGCGCGCACGGGCCGCATCGGTGACGGGAAGATTTTCATCCTGCCGGTGGATGATGTGGTCCGCATTCGCACGGGTGAACATGGGAGTCAGGCGATCTGACCGAGCCGCGCAGCCGTATGATCGCCAACGACTTGAAACGTGCCGGGAAAACCAAAGGAACACTCACTCGATCCCCCTCACCCTAGCCCTCTCCCATCCGGGAGAGGGAATTTCCGAACCCACTCACTTCACGCCATTACCCAGCCGGGAGAGGAAACCTCCAAGCGCCGTAGGGTGGGTCGAGACCCACCCTACACACTCGCGACTTCCCAAATGGAACTATCACGCAATCCCCCACCCACCCCAGAAAGCAGCTTTGCGACAGAACCCTTTAAGGGACACACACTCACTGCCATTGACACTCGGTTCAACGATGGCCAGAAGTGAAGGTATGGTAGTCACGAACGGGAAAGTACACAGCCAGGTCGTGGCCGCGATTCTAAAAAACGCTCCTCCCGAAATGGCATGATGTCGGGAGGCCGCCTGACAATCTACGAAGGATGACAGAAGGATGAGATTCACAAAATGAGCGATACGTTTTTTGCAGAGCTTGAGTCAGAAGCGATCGAAATCATCCGCGAGGTTGCGGCAACAGCAACAAAATCCGTGATGTTATATTCGATCGGCAAAGATTCCTCCGTCATGTTGCGCTTGGCCCAGAAAGCATTTTATCCCGGACCGATTCCATTTCCACTGTTACATATTGATACCGGCTGGAAGTTCCGCGAGATGATTGCGTTTCGTGGGCGTATGGCGAAAGAAGCGGGTTTCAAGCTGATCGCGTATACCAATCCACGTGGACCCGCCGAAGGCATCGGTCCGATCACGCATGGATCAGCGTATCACACGGATGTCATGAAAACTGAAGCCCTGAAGCAAGTGCTCGATTTGCACGGCTTCGATGTTGCATTCGGTGGCGCCCGGCGCGATGAGGAAAAGTCGCGCGCCAAAGAACGGATCTTTTCATTCCGCGCACCGGGTCATCGTTGGGACCCCAAAGCTCAACGCCCAGAGCTGTGGAGTCTCTATAACGCACGTATCAATACCGGCGAAACGATCCGGGTGTTTCCGTTGTCCAATTGGACCGAAGCCGATATTTGGGGGTATATCCGTCAAGAGAATATTCCCATTGTCCCGTTGTACTTTGCCGCCGTTCGCCCGGTGGTCAAACGCGATGGCCAATGGATCATGGTCGATGATCACCGCCTTCCCCTCGAACCGGGCGAGACGCCGCAAATGTTGAAGGTTCGCTTTCGCACGCTCGGTTGCTATCCCCTGACCGCGGCAGTTGAGAGTAATGCAGAGACGCTTGAGGGAATTGTCGCGGAGACTCTCGGCGCGACAACGTCTGAGCGCCAGGGACGCGTTATCGATCACGACGGCGCAGGTTCCATGGAGCGCAAAAAGCAGGAAGGGTATTTTTAATGGATACGCTGCGCTTTATTACCTGCGGCAGCGTCGATGACGGAAAATCGACGCTGATTGGCCGCTTACTGTATGAGACCAAATTGATCTTTGAGGATCAATTAGAAGCGCTGAAATTGGATTCGAAAAAATTCGGCACCCAAGGGGAACGCCTGGATTTTGCGCTGCTCGTTGACGGGCTGCAGGCCGAGCGAGAACAGGGAATCACCATTGATGTCGCCTACCGTTTTTTCTCCACGCCCAAGCGTCGCTTCATCGTCGCCGACACACCAGGTCATGAGCAGTATACCCGGAATATGGCAACCGGTGCATCGACGGCGCAGGCGGCGGTGCTCTTAATCGATGCACGTAAAGGTATCCTCGTGCAGACCAAGCGCCACAGTCGCATTGTCTCGATGCTCGGCATCCGTCATGTGGCACTGGCGGTCAACAAGATGGATCTGGTCGGTGGCTCACAACTGGTTTTTGACGAGATCGAGCTTGCCTACCGTCGTTTTGCCGAAGAACTACGCTTTGAGACGATCACGGCAATTCCGATGTCGGCACTTGAAGGATACAACATCCTCGAGACTGGTTGTGCCGAGATCGCCTGGTATCAAGGGCCGAGTCTTTTGCAGTGGCTTGAGACCGTCCCGACTGGTGAGCGAGAAACTACTCAACCGTTTTCTATGCCAGTGCAACTAGTCAACCGGCCGAACCTCGATTTCCGCGGGTTTTCTGGCCGTATCGCTAGCGGCACGGTCAAGCCCGGCGATCTCGTCCGTGTGTGTCCCTCTGGTGTCACGAGCCGAGTGAAGAACATTCCTGTGTGGGGCGGCTCGCAAAGCGAAGCGCATGCTGGGGAGTCTGTCACGATCGTCCTTGAAGATGAAGTCGATATTAGCCGAGGCGATGTCATTGCAGCAGCTTCCCACCCGGTTGAAGCCGCTGATCAGTTCGAAGCAGATCTTTTTTGGATGAGTGAACAGGCCCTACTCCCTGGCCGCTCCTACGCCGCCCTGATTCATACCAAGGCTGCGAGCGTGACGATCATGCACATCAAGCATCGTCTTGACATCAACACGGGTGCCCATCTTGCCGCTAAGACGTTAAGCCTCAACGAAATTGCTACAGTCACCATCAGTTTCGACCGCCTCGTGCCGTTTGCGCCTTACCCTAACAACAAGCGCTTAGGTGCATTTATTATCATCGACAAACTGACCAACGAGACCGTCGGCGCCGGTGTTATCCATTTCGCTTTGCGTCGTGCGGTAAACGTACATTGGCAGGCCATCCAAGTCACAAAGTCCGCCCGAGCAGAGATCAAGCATCAGCACGCACGTTGTCTGTGGTTCACCGGCCTCTCAGGTTCAGGGAAATCGACGATTACGAATCTGCTAGAGAAACGGTTGCATGCTGAGGGGAAACACACCTACATTCTCGATGGCGATAATATTCGCCACGGACTCAACCGCGACTTGGGCTTCACCGAAGTTGATCGCGTAGAGAATATTCGCCGCGTCGCCGAGGTTGCGAAACTCTTTGTCGATGCCGGTTTGCTTGTGCTCGTCTCTTTCATCTCACCATTCCGCCCAGAGCGTCAACTGGCCCGCAGTCTGTTCGATGCCGGCGAGTTCATCGAAGTCTTCGTCGACACGCCCCTCGAAGAGTGCGAACGCCGTGATGTGAAAGGGCTCTATGCCAAAGCACGGCGCGGCGAGATAAAAAACTTTACCGGGATCGACAGCAATTACGAGCCGCCAGAGGCACCTGAAATTCACCTCCAGACAGTAAATCTGACAGCCGAGGCCTGTGTTGATCAGATTATGGAATCGCTCGTACTCAACAAGTGAGAAGATGAAGAAGTGAGAAGACGTAGGCTGGGATGAGCACCGGGAATCCCAGCCTACTTTCTTGTGCCTTTTGATTTACGGCTCTCCTTTTTTGCGAACCGCCGTCAGCAACTGCGCGACCCCACCAGACAGTCGCCGCTTCGCGACCTGCTGAAATCCCGCGTCTTCGATGATCCGCAACAGCTCAGCGTCTTCCGGTAGATACGACACCGACTCTGGCAGGTAGGCATACGCATGCTTATCGGACAGCAACGCGCCCAGGAAAGGAACGAGGCGGGTAAAATAGAGCTGATGTCCCCAGCGTAAGAGCGGATTGGCTGGCGTATCGACTTCCAAAAACGCTAACCGACCACCAGGCTTTAACAATCGAGCGGCTTCGTTGGCGACCGCCGCGATCGAGACAAAATTGCGCAGGGCGAAACCGGAGAGCACTACCGATGCCCATGCCGCTGGCAGCGGCGTGACGAGGGCGTCGGAGTGGACAAACGTCGCCGGAATGTTCCGCCGCCGGGCACCGACGAGCATGTTGTAGGCAAAATCGACCCCAACGACCCGCGCGCCAGTCCGAGCCGCAAGCTCGCTGAGATCCCCAGTGCCACAGGCAAGATCGACCACCGTATCACCAGCCGACACCGCGGCGGTGCGAATGGTCACCCGTCGCCAGTGTTGATCGAGTCGAAACGAGAGACAGCGATTCAGCAGATCGTAGCGGGGAGCGATACGATCAAACATGGCTCGCACGAACACGGCCTTTTCTTCGCGAGGAGGTAACTCGCTCACGGGAGACGTTCGAGGTGGTGGCATTGTCCGAGGGGGCGGCAATGGTGGAGTGATCGAATGGTTCACGGCGGACGTTCTCCTCTGTTCGCGGGGCTATTTCCATCGGACACGCCAAGATTCCATAGGATATGCCCAAAAAGGTGCGCACCTACGGATTTTTCCCCACGCGATATGACCCGTTCTGCTGTTTTCTCGCTAGGCCGGTTAAAGCTTCTTCGTGGTGGGCCGATGTCTTATGCAGACCAACAAAGATTGAACTCTACTGCTTCGGAGGATAGATGAAAACCCTGCTTCTTGCTGATGACGAACCGAATCTTCGCATGCTTGCTCGTATCACCTTAGAGGATCCAAAATATCGGATCATCGAGGCGGCGGATGGCACATCGGCCTTGGAACTCGCCCGCGTCGAACATCCGGACCTGCTCGTGCTCGATTGGATGATGCCTGGCATGAGTGGCATCGAAGTCGCCCGTTCGCTCCGTCAAGACCCAGCAACAGCCAGTATTCCGATCATCATGCTGACCTCGAAGGGTCAGGAAGCCGACAAGGAACAAGGCCGCGCGATTGGCGCGTATGCGTATCTGGTGAAACCGTTCAGCCCGCTCGAACTGCTCGAAAAAGTCGAACAAATCTTACAGTAAGGAAAAAGAGATGACCGTGGTTCCCTCCTCCCGGTCCGCGGGTTCTCTTCTCCTCATCAAGAAACGCCCAAAGCCCCCCCTCTTCCTCAAGCACAATTGAAAAAGCAGTGTAGCGTACCGGCCCTTATTCGTTACGCAGCACCCAGGCAGCGGTTTTCAAGCACGCTCGTTGCTCCCCTCACGAGCCTTCCTTAGGAGAGCCGCCCTTCAGCCTCTCTCCATACCTGTCTCAGCCATTTGTGGCCCATATCGCGGGCACTTCTCTTCCACTGTCCCGCTGTCTCTTGCGATTCGTCTCAGGCATCACTACAGTCTGAGCGATCACCGACGGCACAACTGTCGATTCCACCCACAGAGGAACGGAGTAAGGAGGACATTATGGCAGAGCAAGGGTACGCCCGACCAGAAATGCTCACGACCACGGAGTGGCTTGCCACCCATTTGCACGATACGAATCCGCGGATTGTCGATTGCGATAACCGTGACGCTTACCGTCGCGCCCATATTCCCGGAGCCATCACTTTTCGGGGCCATCACTACCTGAAAGAAGAAGAAGGCGCGCTCCACATCATGGGACCGGAAAAGTTCGCCGAAACGATGAGCGCTTTGGGAATCGGCGATGACACGCTGGTCATCGCCTACGACAGCTTCAGTGGGCTGTATGCCACGCGGTTCTGGTGGGCGCTCAATTACTACGGTCACACACAAGTCAAAGTGCTCAATGGTGGATGGGATAAATGGCTGGCGGAAGGACGCGCCATCACGAACGACAACCCACGAGCAACGAAGGCCACATTCACCGCTCGTCCGCATGAGGAACTGATTGCACGCGCGGACTACGTCCGCGACGCGATTGGCAACCCGTCCCGCACGATTCTCGATGTACGGTCCGATGACGAATGGACCGGCGTGAATAAGCGGGGCACGAAACGGGGCGGGCGCGTGCCTGGGGCGATCCATCTTGAGTGGCTCAACTACGTCGATAGCAAGACCAAGGAGTTCAAGCCCGCCGCTGAACTCCGCGCGATGTTTCAACAGGCAGGTGTCGTCCCAGAGCGAGAAGTCATCACGTATTGACAGGGTGGCATCCGTGCGGCGCACGGACTCTTCACCCTCCGGCTTCTCGGTTTCGACAACGTCCGCAACTATGATGCGTCCTGGGGTGAGTGGGGCAATCGCGAGGATTTGCCGCTGGAAAAATGAAGTAATCAGTAGTCAGTAGTCAGTAGTCAGTAGTCGGCCTACTGACTACTGCCCTCAATACACAAACGGCACCAACCGCCAGCTCCGCGCACGGTACTCCTCGTAGGTGGAGCCGAACGTTTCCGCGAGTAGCCGCTCTTCATCGGCGATGCGCCACAGCGTCCCAATGAGATAGAGCGGGAACACCACGACAATCATCTGACTGCGAAACACCAGCAAAAATCCCGCGACCGCCAGTAGCGATCCACTGTAGATCGGATGCCGTACCCAACGGTAACACCCCGAAGTCATCAAGGGTTGGTCTTCTTGGACCGCGACGAAACCACTGAAGTAGGGTCCCAGTTGCGCGGTCCCCGCCACCCGTAACGCCAAGCCCACCGCGATTCCGCCTAAGCCGCAGTAGCGCATGAGGTCGCTTTCCGGCCACACCCACAACTCGCGGCGATCCGCGTAGGGCAACCACCAACACAACACCACCACAGCCCCCAACGCGAGATACGTCGCCCACCGCTGCCGCGGAATGTCTTTCACTCCTGGAGTGGAGAACTCAAACGGGATGAACAGCAGGACAAGGACATTGATCGCCACCACGGCGAGGAATCCACCCCGCGCGGGGTGAGACAAGAATCCCGCGCGATCTCCCCAGCTCTGGATCATCAGCCCAAGCGTGAGCACGAGCAAGAAGACGAGTTGGAAATTTTTAAGCGGTGTGGAGTTGTCGAAGGGTGCCTTCGAGTGAGGCATACCACTGCTCAAATGGCACGTCGGCGGGCACCACGATTTCGAACTTACCGTTCGGGAGCGCTTTGACACTCCCCGCGCCGTGCGGTCGCAAGGGAATCACCACGGCTTCGCGAGAAATCTCCAGCCGATCCAGAATGACAAATATCTGCTCGATCTGCGCGAGCTGTACGCCAATGGACATGGGGTGCTACCGATTCAACAGCGGGATCGCCGCAGCCAGCGCCAGGACGCCAATCCCAAGCACCAGCAACACGCCCCACAACACCGTGGGACGGCGCAGTTCGAGGATTGCTCCACAATGGACACAGTGCGACAGAAACGACCCGCCGGTCAGATAGATGCGATTCCACTTATGACACGACGGGCAACGAGGTTTTGGTGAACCGCGAAAGAGATTGGTGAGTTGCGCCACAGATTTGTACCGTTAATTTTCGCGCATCGTACCACGGTGATTTGTGCGCGTCGAGGTCTACATTTCTTTCTCCGCGCATATCTTCCCTGATCTCGCGCCACTTTGCCCCGTCTGCTACGGTCGCTTGCCAATAGCCACAAGCAGCATTGCTCACACAGGAGGAACCGTATGAGAATCGTTGATCGGTATGTCGCGTATGCGACGGCATTTGAAGAAGCGTATGCCACTGATGAATGGTCCAAGATTGAACCGTTTTTCACCGAGGACGCGGTCTATGAGTTTGTCGCGCCCGCGCCATTCGGGGGAAAGTATGAAGGCCGCGCGGCGGTGCTCGCGCAGTTCAAGAATTCCGTCAACGGACTGGACCGCCGGTTCGATTCACGCGCCATCGCCGTCCTCGACGGTCCAAGCGAAAAGGATGGCGGTGTCTGGATACGCTGGGCGGGGACCTACACGCTCGCCGGTGCACCAGACTGTCGTATGGAAGGCGAAGAGCGCGCCGTGTTTGCCGGCGACCGCATTCGCCGCCTCACCGACAGTATGACCGACGCGGAAGCCGGGCTTATGGGCGCGTACTTTACTCAGCATGGGGCGAAGCTGAAACCGGTGAAGTAGCTATCGCTCAGAACTGTAACAGCGGAGGGGTATGAAGCCGCTCCAGTGAGGAGGCAATCTTGCGTATCAAAGGAATCGATCCTGAAACCGCACCTGAGAATGTACAGCCAGTATTTCAGAAAAGCCTCGACTTCTTCGGGCGGGTGATTACGCCCAATCTCGTGCTGGCGCATCGGCCAGAGATTCTGCTCGCAACCGCGAAGTTGGGACAGACGATTGCTGCTTCCACTGTCGTCGAAGGCCGTCTCAAGACCATGGTATCAGTGCGCGCGGCACAAATGGTCGGCTGTCCTTTTTGAGTCGATATCAACTCTGCCGTAGGCAGAAACGCTGGGATCACCGACGCACAGTTAGCGGAGCTCGCCGTCTTCGAGACGAGTCCGCACTTTGATCACCGAGAAAAAGCCACGCTGCGCTATGCTGAGGGCATGACACAGACACCGGCTGATGTGTCTGACGCCGTATTCGCGGAAATTCAGGCATTGTTCAGTACCGAACAAATCGTCGAATTGACAACGGCAATCGCCTTGGAGAATTTTCGCGCCCGGTTTAACTGTGCGTTGAAAATCGGGAGCGACAGCCTCTGCCTGTTGCCACCGGATCATCCAGTCCGTAAACTGCGGACGTAATGGTAGAAAAAAAAGGAGGGAGCACAATGAAAAACGGCTCTACAACCAATGGCAACGGTGCCAGATGGCACGATCAATATCCGCATCTCGGAACCGACCCACTTCCGGCTCAGGTCTACACGTCCGAGGAACAGTTCCAACGAGAGCGGGAACACATTTTCAAGAAGGTATGGCTCAACGTGGGGCGGGTCGAGCAGATTCCGAAGCCAGGGGATTACTTCGTACAAGACCTCGCCGTCTGCAACACCTCGGTTCTCGTGACGCGCGGCAAGGATGGCGCGGTGAAGGCATTTCACAATATCTGCTCGCATCGCGGCAATAAGATCGCCTGGGACAGCAAAGGCTCCTGCCAAATGTTCACCTGCAAATTCCACGGTTGGTCCTACACTCCAGAAGGCAAGCTCGCTTTCGTGCCAGATGAATCGCGCTTCTTCAATCTCAAAAAAGAGACCCTCGGCCTCACGCCGGTGGCGGTCGATGTGTGGGCGGGCTTTATCTTCATCAATGTGGACCCGACCCCCCAGGAAACTCTCCAAGAATACCTGGGCGAGTTGGGAGCTGGGATCAAGGACTATCCGTTTGGCGAATTGTCGGCGACCAGCACCTCGTGGAGCACCGAGGTCAAGGCGAACTGGAAAGTGGTCAAGGATGCGTTCCAGGAAGTCTACCATGTCGCTTTTTTGCACAAACGATCGATTCCCGACTCATTCACCAGTAAAACGAATCCCTACGCCAGTCCCTTGGATGTGCGGCTCTATCCGCGCCACGGCTGCATGTCCATCTATGGCAACGTGGGCTATCAACCCACGCCGGTCGCGGCCTTGGCCTTCCAGCACGGGGCCATCATCATTCGTAAGGATTTTTCCGAATCCCGCCTGCCGCCAGCCGTGAATCCCACGCGCAGCAAGGATTGGTCGTTGGACCTCAACGTGATCTTCCCGGCCTTTTTTGTCGATGTGTCGGAAGGGTCCTATTTTACCCATCAGTTCATCCCGCTCGCGGTGGACCGCACCCTATGGACCTCCACGCAGTATTTCCCCAAGGCCAAGAGCGCCGCGCAACGGTTTAGTCAGGAATACGGCAATGTGATCTTCCGCGATATTATTTTGGAAGATGGCCGTACTTTTGAAGAGACCCAGTCGGTGCTTTCGTCAGGAGCGAAAAAAGAGTTCCACCTCCATGATGAAGAAATCCTGGTCCGGCACAGCCATCATGTCGTGGATCAAATGATTAACAATCGTCCGGTTGGTGTGGGAACGGTGCCACGCACCACGGTGCCACGCACCACGGTGCCACGCGCCAATGGCGAGGAGGCATCCGCCCGTGTCTAAGTCGTTGTTGCCCGCCCAATTTCGCGATTTGGAACCATGGATGGCGTGGTCGCTGGCGACCGAACAAGAACGGAACCGCAAACGCCTCGCCAGCACCATGCAAGACATCAAGGCATTCTACGATGCCATGCTCGCGCGCATGGCGGAGGTGTTGCCGTATCTCGATCAATTTCCCGTGGAGGCGCTCCCGGAGGATGCCACCTGCCTCTTCTATCTCACACTGTCTCTGGCCGAAGTCGCGCCCGCCGTGGAGCAGTTTGGTCAGCCCGGTGTGGTTGATGGTTACGACGCAAAACGATTTATCGCTCAGCACAACTAAAATGAGAGGAAGCGCTCAGCCATCAGCGTTCAGCAAAAACACGAGGTTTTCTTATCTGCCTGAAAGCTAAGAGCTAAGAGCTTCCTGAGATTGTCAGACCCATAACGAAAGTAAGGAGAAAAATTCATGCATGATGTAGTGATTCGTGGCGGAAAAATTGTCGATGGTACCGGAAAGCCGGCGTTCATCGGCGATGTGGCGATCGCCAATGGAAAAGTCGCGGCTGTGGGCAAGAACCTCGGTGGCGCGCAGAGGATTATCAATGCCGATGGGCTTCTCGTGACCCCGGCGTGGGTGGATGTGCATACGCACTACGATGGTCAGGTCGCGTGGGACGAGCAGATGACGCCATCGCTGTGGCACGGGGTCTCGACCGTGGTGATGGGCAACTGCGGCGTCGGCTTTGCCCCAGCAACTCCAGATCGTCACAACTGGTTGATTGGGTTGATGGAAGGCGTGGAAGATATTCCCGCGCCCGCGCTCGCGGCAGGATTGCCGTGGGGCTGGCAGAGCTTCGGGGAATATCTCGATGTGCTGGACAAGATGCGACGCACGCTTGATGTCGGCGGCATGGTCACGCATGGTGCCGTCCGCGCCTTTGTGATGGGCGAGCGTGGAGCCAAGAACGAACCGGCAACCCCACAAGACATTGCTCAGATGGCCGCGCTAGTCAAAGAAGCCGTGTTGGCTGGTGCGCTGGGATTCTCGTCCTCGCGTACCCTGGTCCATACCGCGAATGACGGCGAACCCGTGCCGGGCACCTTCGCGACGGAAGAAGAACTCAGTGGCATCGCCAGAGCCGTGCGCTCCACTGGGCGCGGGATCATTGAGATGGTGCCACGGGGCATCGCTGGCGAAAACGGGGAACTGCTCGACGAAGTGGACATGATGATCCGCATTTCTCGTTCGACAGGCTGCCCACTCACCTTCTTGCTGGCGCAGAGCAACAACTACCCTGAGCAATGGCGTGAAGTCATGGCGAAATGCACCGCCGCCGTGGAAGGTGGCGTCCGCATTGTCCCGATGGTCTTCACCCGCCCGGTGTGCGTGCTGTTCAGTTTCCAAGGGGACAACCCGTTCGAGTACCTGCCGAGCTTTCAGCCGCTCAAGAAGCTCTCGCATGACGACAAGGTCGCCGCACTGCGGAACCCTGAGTTACGGCAAAAGTTGGTCACGGAAAAAGACCCCAACACGACCGGTATGTCCGTGCTGTATCAGAGCCAGTTGGTGTGGGAGCGCACGTACCCGATGGGCTACCCGCTGAGCTACGAACCGGACAGCAAGAACAGCATCGCCGCCATCGCCAAGCGCGAAGGGCGTAGCCCACGTGAAGTGGTGTATGACCTCATGTTGGAACACAATGGCCGCTCCTTCCTCATGTATGCCGCCGCTGGCTATGCGGACGGGACTGGCAACTCCCTGCACGAATTGATCCGCAACCCGATTACCGTCATGGGTGGCAGTGATGCTGGTGCCCATGTGCGGCAGATCATGGATGCGGGCGTCCCGACATACGCGCTGACGCACTGGTCACGCGACAAGGCACTTGAAGATCCGCGACGTCTTCCATTAGAAGTCGTGGTCAAGAAATTGACCCAAGACGGCGCGCGGTTGTTTGGCATGACCGACCGTGGCACGTTGGAGCCAGGGGCGAAGGCGGATGTCAATATCATCAACTACGAGAAACTGGGAGTGAGCCATCCCGAGATGGTCTACGATCTCCCAGCGGGCATGCCGCGCCTGATGCAAACCGCCATTGGGTATGAAAAGACCTTTGTGAGCGGAGAAATCGTGCAAGAAAACGGCAAGGACACGGGTGCTCGGCCAGGGCATATCGTGCGGAGCCGATAACCCATTACATGTCGCCCGGATTGCACCCCATGCCATCCGGGCGACATACCTGCCTCTCTCCGCGTCTCCGCGTCTCTGCGTGAGAAAAAAAGGCCTCTCAGAAAATCGCCACCGGCTGGCACGGCGACCCGGTACTCCCGACAATGCGCAACGGCATCGCCACAAAGAGAAACTCATAGCGTTGCTCCTCCGCGCAGGCCGCGACCAACCGTTCGGGAAAGGCATTATCAATCAGGCACAGCCCCAGAAACGGAATTCCCAAGTGGACGCCGAAATCCATTCCGTCGTAGCCCACGGGGTATTCATCCAACATATCCCACGTGACGGCAGCGATGTCGTGTTCACGTAGCCAGTCAAGACAGGCGATATGCAGACCAGGGCGCGCGCCCACCACGAAACTCCGTGAAGAAATCGAGGAAGCGAGGCTAGTGCTCTGTCAAGCATAAAAATTAGGGTTGCCCCTACGATTCTATCAATTAGAACGAGGATGTTGGGACACGGCCACCCTAAAATTAAGGTTTGACAAAGCACTAGTCTTCGCCGCCTCGTATGGCTCTCGCCCACTACGGATAACGACAACATCCCCAGACTCAACCTTCACCCCAGCGCGAGCCGCGGCGGCATCCAATTCAGGCGGAGTCACCGGCTTGCCAATATCGACGTATCCCTCTGGTCGCCCAGCCGCCACATCGAGAAGCACCCCGCGAGTGACGACCCCATCAAACCACGCGTCCAGTGAACCCCACTGGGCTCCACCGAAACGCACGCTGTCCTCAAAACTCCGACCGTTATAGAGCTGACCTTGAAACTCCACGTGGCAGAGTGCATCCATGTGCGTCACCCCGAGTCCATGAAACACCATCCCCACATAGTCAACGGCGGCCTTGGAGTTGCCGCGGCGGACCGGACAGAGCATGTGGTAGTCCAGCGTTGGCTGCTCCGCTGTGAGGTCGCGCGATAACGAAACCACACGCCCCTTACGAGCCAGAGCAACAGCAGACGCGCGCTTTTCCGGGGTAATCAAATTGAACGTACCACGCTGATCGTCATTTCCCCAACGACCCCAGTTATTGAGCCGCTTAAAGTATCCTTCAACCTCGGCCTGTGTCGGCGCTTTCCAGTCTGGCATAGTTCGCCCTCCTTTATGGGTTCGTGTCTTATCTGGTTTATGAGGGCAGAACAATTTCCCGATGAATTGCGACGTCCACGTTTCGCAAGAGTAGCGAGGCTACTTCCGGGTTTCTTCTCCCAGATGGGAGAGGGCTAGGGTGAAGGGGATCACAACGAGATTTCCCCACGACTTGCTTTGCCCCTGACGAGGCACGATACTTGGCGGCAATAACTTCTGCTGACGTGAGAAAGAGGTCCAACCGAAATGACAACAGTATCGACGGCAGACCCGCAATTCCAATCGGCCATACAGGCATGCGCAGTGGCTCTGCGTAGGATGTCGGACTACGAACTCGACCCACCATTGCAGAGACGGCTCCACGATTTAGGCGAACGGAAGGAGTTTCTCACTACGGTGGAACATGAGGAATTACTCGCTCTCGTCGATTTCATGCACAAACGCACGATCGAGAAGCTAGAAGCCCAAGCCGCGCTCGCTCGGCTCCGAGTAGCGATTCCCGGTGTTTTGCCCGACTTATAAGCACGGGATCGGAACAGTTCCGTGAAGCAATGGTCAAGCGCGCAGGCAACCGCGTCGCCTTGGCGTGCCCGCATTGCAACGCACGCATACATGGCCAGTGGGTATCTCGCGGAAATCGAGAAGATGCACGCCGAAGTCATGGCGTATCTCCGCCGCCACGCCAGTGAGCCTGCGCCTGCCGAAGCTGCCTAACCGTGACAGCTCGAATGAACGTCGCTCGCAGATTTTCGTTTCGTACGAGTGCATAAGGAAGACAACGAAGGACATGCCTTGCACTCCAACAATTTGTCGGACCAATAACTCGTCAGTGACATTTTGTGAATCCACGATGTGTGAGTCCAAGACTTGACCCTGATGACGCTCTTCTGTTAGAGCACTCTGTAGTGTTTTTAATGACCCAAGCGGCGATTAAAGGGGAGACTTATGGCTGAAGCTGTGCCTGAGATTCGTTTTGCCTTGTTCGGACCCAGCGGGTCGGGGAAGACTACGCTCTTGTCGAGTTACTTTGGGAACCAACAAAGGAATAACTTTGAGGAATCACATGGTTACCGTCTCGAAGCTGAAGATACTTCAGACGGCAATCAACTTCTCAGCCGTTACTACGAAATGGAAAAAGGTAAGTTTCCTTTAGGTACCGAGTCGTTCTCAGAGTATGACTTTGTATTTAAGGTGCACGGTCTAACCAGGCCGAGCCTTCGCATCGTGTGGTACGATTATCCTGGTGGTTGGTGGGAGAAAACACCTGGTGATGATGAGGAACATAATGCGCGCAAGCAAGCGCTCGAGAAATTGCTTAAAAGCCATGTCGGTATCCTCTTGATAGATGGATCAATGTATCTCAGCAATGGTCTGTCGTATGTTCGACACCTCTTTGATCAGTTCCGTAACGAAGCACGTAAGATCGCCGATGAATTCGCTGAGGCGGGACAACCAATAGATGCTCTGCCGCAGCAGTGGATCATTGCCATATCCAAAGCGGACGTTTTACCTGACGGGACGACTGCTGAAGCGGTCTGCAAGGATATTGTCGCTGGCGCAAACGATCAACTCGCTGGCTTTGCGAAGGTGTTTAACTCTCGCGCATTCGGCTCACAGTATTTGCTGCTTTCCTCAGTACGTGGCGACGGCAATCGAGTCTTGAATGCACATGCGTACCTTGGGCTTCCACTCATTGCGCCCATAGGACTACTTTCCGTCCTCGACGAACTCGCAAAGAGGGCGAGCAAAGGGCAAGGATACGGAACTCTACGTGCAATCTTCAAACGTTTGGCTGCTTTGGTTTCCTTCATTGATCGACTCGATGATTTTCTGCCACCAAAGTATCAAGTCCTGACACAGTTATTAAAAGCATTAGCTCTTCAGGAGGGACTCGATAAAGGTGTAGATTATTTCCGAGACAAACAGCAGCAGGCAGCTGAAAAGGGACAGCACTTGGCAGCCGCTGTGGCGGCCATGAAGGCTGAACTCTCGACCGATGAGGCGCAGCAAGTATATTTCCGAAATCAAGGTTGAGTACAACGAGGGCATCTATGAGCGAGGATTTGAGCCCGATTCGAGTACAGCTAAGTCTTGAGCATCTTTTGTGGCGTACCCGTGGTCGCCACTGGGATTACTTGTTTCTAGTTGAGCCACATGCCCAGTACGGTCACGGTTGGTACTCGTGGCACAAGGAAATCTTCGCAGCTTCAAAACCCTGTCCAGAAGGTGAGTGTTACGTTCTGGGAGAACTGCTTGACGAGCAAAGTCAGCAACGCATGGTGTTCGTGGGCACCGCCTTTCTAGATGACCACCGAAGAGACGCATTCGGTCGACCAATCGCACACTATATGGTGTGGTTGCATCCAGACAAAAACCGGCACGAAGTGAAGCAGAGCCTCCCTCAAGGCTGGGGCCACACGGTGTTAAGCCACGTGGGGTATGCTTTGGATGCGGACGATGTATTCAATGCCGTTAGTAAAGACGACAGCGGAATCCGACATGCCTTCGAGCGGGTACTCGCCGCGATCGATTGGACGATAGAACTTGAAAGCCCTAGTGGACATCCTGTTGAGTGTCGAGATGCCGGAGTGATAACAAGGAAAACTAAGAGCACCATTAACTTGGCTCACAGTGTTGATCCTCCTCCTCCTTCTACAACTAACAGTGAAGGAGCTTGGGAGGCGGATGTAAATCGTGCCATTACTCAGGGTAAAGCGTGGGCATTATTGTACGACTGGGGGCGGCTAGGACACATCTTTCCGAGTCTCACACTGATAATGTCGAGTATGAAAGATATCGATATTTTAGAGCGCCTCGTCAAGTCGTTTAGCGGCAGTCAGGATGATGAATTCATCAAGGTTCTGGCGAAGTCGCCGCGAGAACACATTGCGACTAGCTATCTTCAGGGACTCTCCAAGGGATTCGACGCAGTCGTTGATATTTTTGTGTGGCATAGTCGGCACCTCAAGCTTAGTAGATTGGTGGAAGATGAGGCGTGTACGTTACTAGCACAGCAGATTGGCCATGGTGCCGCGAAGACGGATCGATTCATCCACAACCTGTACATTCGTCTCTGCAACCAGGCAAAAAAACAATCGCCCTCTGAAGACGCATCTAATAAAAATGCAGTTCAAGAGGACGGAGATAACTCTTGAGAGACAGAAAGCGAGGATTGTGGGAACAGGTCTTGAACCCTCCGTCCTGAGCGCGTTCGGCGACTGCCTGACCCAGAGTTGCAGAGACGTATGCCACCGGCGGTTACGGGTTCAGACGCAAGTCGCCTGGAAGAATGCCACGTTGTTTGAGCAGAAAGAGCGCTCTCGCTTTGCGTAGAGTAACGAAGTCTTCTTGTTCGACGAGCGCGACGGCCTCTTGCTGTTCATCCGCGGAGAGACTCCGCTGTCGCTGAGCAGCCAACATTTCCTGCAAACGGTGCGCGTGTTTAGGAGGAAGAGTTTCCCGGGTGGCCTGGAGTAACTCGTCGTCGGATAGACGTTCGAGTTCGGGATGCTCTTGTACCGGAGGTCGAATTCACATGTTTTGACAATCACAACCAAGGCAATATCATAACTTTCTTCACCGACGCACCAAACGCACTCTGGTGCGAAAATACAACGCTCCTCATAGGCCGTGGCGTTAAAACCTACGGCTCCTTAATCTCGCAGCGTGAAAAACAAGCGACTAGCGGCCCTCGGGCAGCAGATTCGACGGCTTCGAGAGACAAGGAATATTTCGCAGGAAGAGTTCGCGGCCCGAGCGGGCTTGGACAGAGCTTACTACGGGGGCATTGAACGAGGCGAACGTAATGTCGCTGCGCTGAACCTCATCAAAATCGCCGTCGCGCTCGGTTCAGAAGTTGGAGAGTTGTTCCCAAGTTTGTCGGCGCTTCGTCGTCTGTGAATAGGGGCAACATGGACGGTGAGAAACTACGGGATGGAATTTTCGCTTTGCGAACGCGACGCTTTGGCTCGGTCGCAGAGTACATGATCAAACGGCTACTCAAATGTTCGCAAGCGAGGAGTCTTTTCCATGACCTTTACGACGATGCGCTCCAACATCGCATTGAGGTCAAATTCTCCGTGGTGCAAAAGAAGGCCGAAAGAACCGTGACCGAGGAAACGGTCTTGCGCTGCATTGAGGAAGCGACCGCCGAGGAACGGATGGTGGCGTTCGCGGATTGGCGGCAGCACAAATTCGACTACAACATCCAACAGATCAAACGGTCGGAGTTCGATGTTCTCTATTACGGATTATTTTTCTCAGACCGTATCCAGATTTTCCGTCTTGAGCGCATTGAGATTAAGGAGAATGAGAATGGAGGTGCATCGATTATTCCGACTTTCAACACAAGGGAAACATCGGTGAGGGACAATTCCACATCAATCCCCGAACGCTCCAGACGCACCTCGACCACTATCTTTACAAAACTCTGACTTACGACCAGCTTTACGGACTCTTGGCGGAGGTTAGTTAGGTGAACAGGAGTTGTTGCTGCAAAGGTTGCTGTTGGCGGTTGGTGACGGGTGCGACATCCTTTTGTGTGTCCTCACCGGTCAAAAACCGTCGAAGCTCGGGGTCTTGAGCAATTTCACTCGCGAATGGATTACTGTTCTGCCAACCAGTTTTTCTCGTCCTTCGGAAACGCTCTAATCTCCGGATGGTGATTTCGCAGTAGAGCGGGTCGATGTCGGTAGTGACGCAGCATCGTCCCAGTATTTCGGCGGCAAGCAGTGTAGAGCCAGAATGGGCAAAGAAGTCAATGATCACATCCCCAGGATTGGAACTCGCGCAGATGATGCGTTCACAGCTTTTCAGCGGCTTCTGCGCGTAGCAGCCGTTGACATTCTCCTCCATACGGTAGAACACTTGCTGGACATCGACCCACACATTTCCAGCCCGAATATTTTCGGATTTGCTCCGCTCCAGGTTTTCGGTGACCGCACCGTTCACTTCCTTGTAGTAACTGCGGAGAATCTTCGGAATGTCCGTATATTCGGCCTCAACATTAAAAGTAGGAGAGCCTTTGACGTAGTAGAGTAGTTCCTGTCGCACCGCCATCCAGTTCTTCTGAGTGCCGTATCCTCGCTGATTTCGCATCGTAATGAACGAACGCGGGCGAAAATTGGTTTTCCGCATCATCACCATGAAGTCCGGCAGCGGTTGGAAGCCTTCGGTCTGATCAGCACCCATCCACACGTAAAGTGAGGCATCCGGACCAAGGACCGAAGCGGTATTGCTCACCCATTTGCGGCACCAGTCCACGAACTCAGATACGCTTCTCCTCTCAAAGGCAGCTAGGTTATAAGGCGGGTCGTGAATCGCCAGCGTAGCCGAGCGTCCGTTCATCAAGCGCACTACCTCCTCAGAGTACGAAGCGTCCAGGCAACCGACTCGATGCCTGCCCATTGGGTCCTGCCAGACATCACCAGGCTGAAGGCGGCAGTGTTTCAACAATGCTGCCCGTAACTCTGGGGTCTCATCGAGACGAGGAAGCGGATGGTTTTGCATCGTCAGTGGTTTAACAGGTTGATTTCTTCGCGTAAACCTCTAAGCGGTGTGTTTCTGTGCCTGGTGTGGTGTCAGACTTGCTTTACGTCTCTCCCTTGCAGCGGTCTCGCTGTAAAGCGCGGTTGAAAGTAGAAGCATGGCAGCCGACGAACGCCGGTTCAAATGGTACAACTTTGAGTTCGATGACCACATAACCGCGAAGCTTCAGATGATAAAAGAGCTCTCGGCGCGGATCGGCCATACCGAGAAAGTCGAAAAGGTACGGGTCCTTGAAAACCTGACTGGCCATGTCGGAATCAGCAGGCGGGAGGGTCGCCGAAAAGTTACTGATGGCTTTGCCGTGACGCTCGTGAGCACGGCCCTCGATCTACAGCGGTTTTCATTCGAGTGAGAAGACATAGCCACAATGGGTAAACCAGCCGTGGATGTCACTCGTCGTGACAGAGTCGAGGGCTTGAGCTAGGGCGGTGGTAAGTGTCCGGGG
>JANMSE010000548.1:0-1913 GCA_031389045.1 Deltaproteobacteria bacterium
TGGCTGATTGTTCTAAGGACCTCCTCACATATAGAAAGGGGCATGGAAAGTCAATGAATTCCACCTGAATTTTCGGCGATGGAGAATGACCCTTTCTTGCACGGATACCGGAAATAGCGTAGCAGTGTGGGGCCATGACAAAACAAGGTCAATTCTTTTTGGGTATTGCGTGCGTTATTGGGGCGGTGGGCTACCTCATGTATACCGGCATCCGCGAGACTAGCCTGTACTATCTCACCATCGAAGAATTCTTGCCGAAGCGCACGGCTTTCGCCGACGAAGGGGTGCGGGTCGCGGGTCGCGTCCAGGCGGGCACGATCAACTGGGATCCAAAAGACTTGCGCCTCAGTTTTTCTCTTGGGTCATTCAAGGAGGGGGAAATTCCCGCTCCTGGTTCTGGCGTACTTGTCCGCTACCAAGGGATTCTGCCCGACATGTTCGCCGAAGGGCGGGATGTGATCGTCGAAGGGCGTTACCATCCGACGGATGTCCTCGAAGCCAAAACCATTATGACCAGTTGCCCATCGAAATATGAACCCGCCACCGAAGAGCAGCCACCAGCCAGCGGACAACAAGCCTCCACGCGCTAGCATCAACGGGTTGAAGGGTGTCGAAAAAATGAAGGAAAGGTCACTTGATTCCCCTCACCCTGATCCTCTCTCCCAGCCGAGAGAGGGAACCTGGAAGCGCCAGTCCTACTCTGAGCGCTTTGATCGTAAACATTGAACAACTCGTAACGCGCTTGTCTTATAACTCTTCACTCATAACTCTTCACTCATAACTTTTATGACACATCTCGGCGAATTGGCGTTGGCGCTTGCCGCTATTCTGGCGGTCTATGCGATTGGGACGAGCCTCTTAGGAGCGCTCTGGCGTAGAGAACGGTGGATTGCTAGCAGCGCGCAGGCCGCGTATGCGGTCTTTGCGTGCGTTGTGGTGGCGGTGGTGGCGTTACTCCATGCGCTGGTGACGCGCGATTTCAATCTGGAATATGTCCAGGCGTACTCCAGCTCGACCTTGCCGATGCACTACACCATCGCGGCCCTGTGGGGAGGCCAAAAGGGCTCGCTGCTCTTTTGGACGTTCATCCAGACCATGTTTACCGCCATCGTGCATTGGCAGAACCGCGACAAGAACCGCGAACTCATGCCTTATGTCACGGCGACCTTGATGGTCGTGTCCCTGTTCTTCCTGGGCATGCTGTGTTTCATCACCCCGCCATTTGAGCGGCTCGCGTTCACGCCGCAAGAAGGCTCCGACCTCAATCCGCTGCTGCAAAACTACTGGATGACGATTCATCCGCCGACGTTGTACCTTGGCTACATTAGCGCGTCCGTGCCGTTCGCGTTCGCTATGGCGGCGCTGGCGACTGGCAAATTAGGCGAAGTCTGGATTCGCACCACTCGCCGTTGGGCTCTGGCCTCGTGGTTCTTCTTGTCTTGCGGCAATCTGCTGGGAGGTCGGTGGGCCTACGAAGTGTTGGGGTGGGGCGGCTATTGGGCGTGGGACCCGGTGGAGAATGCCGCGTTCATGCCGTTCCTCTCCGCGACCGCGTTCCTCCACTCGGTGATGATCCAAGAGCGACGCGGCATGTTCAAAGTGTGGAACGTCGTTCTCGTGACGCTCACGTTCTTCATGACGATCTTCGGCACGTTCCTCACCCGTTCGGGCGCCATCGCCAGCGTTCACTCGTTCGCGCAGTCGGGGATCGGAACCTACTTCGTCTACTTCCTCGCGCTCGTTGGTGCGTTCTCGTTCACGCTCATCATGTATCGCTGGCCCGAGCTGCGCGACATCCCGCCGACGCGCAAGCTGCGCATTGCGGCCATCGCCACCGGCTGGGCCTCCGTCGCGATGCTGGTGATGTCGTACGTGGTCGCGGCGAAGGTCGGCGGCTCGGCCGCGCTCGACGA
>JANMSE010000594.1:0-2786 GCA_031389045.1 Deltaproteobacteria bacterium
TCGATTTGGACGTATGTCGCCAAGATAGTGGTGAACGCCCCGCGACGGGCGTGAATCAACAACGCACGGGAAACGCTCCACGGGGCGAGCACCCCTTCGAGAAATACCCCGGAATCCAGGAAGAGCCGAAGAACGGAAGGAAGATTACCCCTTGCCATACAGTTCCTGAAAATACTGCTGACGAACCTTTTCCAAGTTTTTTAACGCTTGTTTGGTCGAGATCCCTTCTCCCGCCAGAATGTCCTGGAGTCGTTGACAGAGTTGATTCAAGGCTACATCAGTCGGGACCATCATCAACGCGTCACCAAGCTGAAGCAGCATGACTTCACTGCCCTTCGAGAGTTTATGCTTCTTTCGGTAGGCGGCAGGAACAGTAATCTCTCCGTTTTCTCCTACGCGAATGGTGCCAAGCGGTCGGGCTGTGGATTCAGGCATGGGGAGCTGTCCTCCTGTGGGAATAGGTGCGGAAAAAGGGTAGCGAGTCCTCACCGGTCTCGCAAGCCGTTCCGATTGCGGGGTGCGCTTGGCGCACCAGCTTTGTGGCTTATGACGTATGGCTTATGGTTAGAACCATACGCCATAGTAGGGAGCGCAGCGAACGAGCCATGAGCCATAGGCCATAAAGCGACCACAGGGAGCGAGCCACCCGCGCTTACTTTGGCGCGAAGGTTTCCACTACACGCATATCGGGAAGGACTTCGTTGTCCACCCGGATCGGCAAAATGCAGACATGCGTGGCCCCTGCTTTCAAGTGCGCGTCGATCCGATCACGAATCTTTTCTTCACTTCCCCACGCGACGATGTCATCCACTAATCGGTCGCTACAGCCATTGGCGAATTCCGCATCGCCGTAGCCCAACGCCTTCAAGTTGTTCGTGTAGTTCGGCAGCCGTGGCACATACGTCTTCATGTATTGCCGCGCCATCGTGCGCGCCTTGGTCGCGTCCTTTTCCAGAATCACGGCTTGCGCGGCGCAAATCCAGGGCTTGGGACCGATTTGGGCCCGGACTTTGGCTGTATGTTCCGGCGGGACGAAATACGTATGCGTCCCTTGGGTCTGTTCCGCGCAGAGGGCGAGCATCTTGGGATGCAGTGCGGCGAGAACAATCGGCACTGCTTCTTTCGGCTCTGGGGCGCGATAAAGGGCACTCTTCATCTTGGGGAGATAGTCTTTCATGTAGCTGTACGGTTTCTCGTAACTATGGCCGCGCAGGTTCAACACTAATGGCTTGTGACTCACACCAATGCCAAGAACGAATCGTCCACCTGAAAGTTCCGCTACGGTCTTTGAGGCCGCGGCCATCGTAATCGCGTCCCGCGCCCAGATATTCGCGATTCCCGTGGCGATAGCGAGTCGCTCGGTATGACCCAAGAGATAGGTCGCATGCGCGAACGGCTCGCGTCCGACCGCCTCTGGAATCCACAGGGCTTTGTAGCCCGCTTTTTCCACTGCCTGCGCGAACTTCGCGCTGTCCAGTGCCGTCATGGCGTCCAAGAAGAACCAAATGCCGACTTTGCCAATATCCATAAAGCCTCCTTACTGTTGTTGGCAGACAACTACCATGATTCGTCGTGGAGGGCAGGGGCCTGGGAGGACCACGGAAAAGTCAAAAGTCAAAAGGCAAAGGGCAAAAGGCAAAAGTGCTGAGGACTGAGAAATAAGGACCGAAGACCGGAGATCGAGGACCGGGGAATGAGGGTCTTGGACCTTGGACGTGAGACTTTGGACATTCGCCAACCTGGAACTTGACACTTGAAACTTGAAACTCTTTCACGGGTGCCGTTTACCTTGACTTCCCCGCTCAGCCCGTCTATGCCTGCGGAAGAATACCAGTCGAGTCAACTCGGACAGCAGCAGCCAAAGGAGGAAGGCTATGAGTGGCTACAAGATTATAGATGTTGATACCCATGTGACCGAAGTGCCCGATGTGTGGACGAGTCGGGTCCCCGCCCACATGCGCGATGCGGTCCCCCGTGTCGATACTGATGCCCGTGGACACCTGTGGTGGTTCCTAGGCGACAAGCGCATTGCCGATCCCGGACTCACCGCCACCGCGGGCGTGGGTGATCTGAAGAACCGCCCGAAGAGCTACGAGGAAATGCACCCCGGTGCGTATGACGCCAAAGCACGCCTCAAGTACATGGATGAGTTTGGGATATGGGCCATGGTGATGTACCCGAACGTGGGTGGGTTCGGAAATCAGCAGTTCTTGAAATTACCGGACCCGGCATTGAAACTCGCCTGCGTGCAAGCCTACAACGATTGGCAAACCGAGTGGGCCTCGGCGGACTCGCGCCGCCTGTTACCCATTGTCTCGACGCCATTTTGGGATGTGCAGGAGACCGTGCGCGAAGTGCGGCGCTGCGCGGCCATGGGCCACAAAGGCATTCTTTTTACTGGCGATCCTCAATCACTTGGTCAGCCCTTGTTAGGGAATCCGCATTGGAATCCGCTCTGGGAGGTCGCCGTCGAACTCGATCTGCCGATTAGCTTTCACATTGGCTCCGGCAACATGGAAGATGGGATGACGCGCGAAAAGATGAAGGAGTATGGACGCATGGCGACCTTCACCGAGCTGTCGGTCAACGTCTTCCTGCGTAACGGCATGCAATTGAACGACCTCATCATGTCAGGCGTGCTGGCCCGCTATCCCAAAATTAAATTCGTCTCGGTCGAAAGTGGGATCGGCTGGGTGCCGTTCGTGCTCGAAGCGCTGGATTATCAGTTCAAGGATAATCGGGTGTCGGAAGAGCGACCGGAGTTCACCATGCTGCCGTCCGAATAC
>JANMSE010000453.1:0-27033 GCA_031389045.1 Deltaproteobacteria bacterium
CGCGTGATCACGGAGAATACGTTACGGCGCGGATTCGCCCCACTCCGTCGCGGATGAGTTGGGCGCACGTCACCGGCGGAGCAACACCCCCTTAATGACCGGTGGCTACCCCTCTCCACCTTCATCACGGGTAAAGACTCCCTCCTCGCCCTCGACGACCAGCGTCATCTCGAAGTTGCTCGCGATTGGGCTCTCCACCATGAGGGGAGATAGACGAGTGATCACGCTATGGGCAATGTCACTCTCCACATACGCGCCCAGATCCTTTTCACTCCGCCAGGAGCTGACAACCAGCCTCACGCTCGTGGCCACGCCGCTTCGCCAGCACCACATCCAGACCGCCGTTGATATCGAAGCATGGCTCCCGCCGCTGTACGTCGATGCGCAGCAATTGCAGCAGGTCCTGCTCAACCTATTCTTCAACGCGATCAAGGCCATGCCGCAAGATTGACCAGGGAGCCGCAATCTCATGGAAAAGTCTCGACAGTATGTGGCTGGTGGCTTCTCAACTCGCCCAAAGCTGCTGGCGTCGCGGAAGACTGGAACACACCCGATGGCACGCAAACATTTCTCAGTCCAGCCGAGCGGCTACACCCTCTTAGAGCGAGGGCCCAGACCGACTGCTGCGGTGGCTACGGCCGCATAACCAGAATACGCGCGGTCGAAACATGCGGGTGGCGCTTGCCACTGATCTTCTTGAGCGGGGGCTTCTTGGGGACGCGCTTGTGTTTGGTGTATTTCTTGGTATCCACGCCCTGCGCCGCCGCCACCAGTGTTTGGGCAAACTCCGCCTTTGATGGAGATTTACGCCGTGAAGATCACTTATTTTCAAGAGACCGACACTCTGTACCTTGAGTTTCGTGCCGTGGCAGTGGCCGAGACTAAAGATCTTGATGAAAACACGCTCCTTGACCTTGACCAAGACGGCAACATTTGCGGCATCACCATTGAACATGCCGGTGATCGTGCGGACATTCCACATTTTTCCTATGAGCAGGTCACGGCCTAACCCTGCGCTGCACCGCAGCGCCGCCCGGTGGCGACTCTGCTGAACGTGAAAGGATGCGGGTGGGCGGCGCGCGGTGAGCGGGAGCGTTAGGCTCGGACCCAAAAAGATACCACGGGAAACTTTTGGGTGCTCATGGATCAGACGGGTTCCGGAAGCGGGCAAGCCTCTCCACTGGCCAGCACCTACGCGCCGGGGAAGGAGCGACGGGAGAATTGTTCAGTCCCACTGAACATATTGTTCAGTCAATTGTTACGCCTTGACGAGAGAGAGGGCCAGAGACCGTTTCCGGGCGAGTCGGAGAAGACCCACCGGTGCTGCGCCTAATCCGCCGCTGCACCGCATCGCGGCCCGGTGGCGGCTCTGCTGAACATGAAAGGGCTCGTCCGGGCGGCGGCCCGAGACGGCCGAGCGTTATGTTTCTCAACCACACCTAGGAGGCAATCATGGCTAAACCAAAAGTCGCTAAACCAAAAGTCTACGACGAGCAAATGCGAGCAAAACTTAAGACGGGCGATGTAATCCTGTTTTCGGGTAAGGGTGGCATCAGCGCAGGCATTAAATGGGCCACGCTTAGTCGCTGGTCTCATGTGGGAATGATCGTTGTATTGCCAGAGTACGATTTTGTTACGGTTTGGGAGTCAACCACTCTGAGTTCCCTAGTCGACCTAGACACGAACGTGCCGCACAAAGGGGTGCAACTTGTTCCACTCAGTTCGCGTATTGACGGTTACGGCGGAGAAGTCGCTGTGCGCCAACTCAATGATGTCTCCTTTGACATTAAAGACGTCAAAAACTTGATGGAGCTTCGTCGCGAGCTTGCGGGTAAAAACTATGAGCAAGACAAGATTGAACTCATTAAAGCAGCGTATGATGGTCCGTTAGGCAGAAATGCTGAAGACCTTTCCAGCCTCTTCTGTAGTGAACTGGTTGCCGAGGCATATCAGCGACTCGGCCTCCTCAGCGAAGACAAGCCATCAAACGAATACACACCCTCTGATTTCTCTGAAGATAAGCAGTTACCGTTGTTGGAAGGGACGCTTGGAAAGGAAGTTTTTCTGAAAGCAGAAACATAACCCGGCAGTCAACACGAACGCTGCACGAGAAAGCCGCGCAGCGCCGGTTACTTTTACGTTAGGCGACTGTGGGCTCTTCGAAAGAGAGTGCCATAACGAAGGAGGAATACTATGCCAGCCATCACGCCACTCTTCATGGAGTTGGTCAAGGACTACGCCCTCGCCGCCATAGAATTTGAGCACCTTAAACCCGTGACTTTAGCGCAGTGGATGCTGGAATCGGGTAGAGGTTCCTCGCGATTGGCGACAGCGCATTTGAATTTCGCTGGTCTCAAGTGGCGCGAGGAAATGGTCGGTTTCGCATCGAAAATTTCCTATGAGGCTCACGATGGGACAGACTTCTACTGCGAATTTGCGACCAAAGAAAAATTCGTTCAAGGCTATTGGCGCTTCATCGACAGATCGCCGTATGCTGGATGGCGCGCTCATGCCGCTACCAGCACCTCCTATATTGAGTTCGTTGGGCCGCGATATACCCCAACAGCCGGCTATGCTAGCGCAGTGCTCAGTCTTCTGGGTGAGGCGCAAGGCCTTCTCAGTAGTGTCTCGGGCACCCTCTTGAGCCCGATGCACGTTCCAGCAACGGGCAACCCGTATGTGAAGCCACTGATCAAGACATTCATTCCAAGCCCTTACCATTCGAGCAGAAACGGCGCCATGATTCGGCGAATTGTCCTGCATTACACCACCGCGTCCAATGCACAAAGTACCATTGCGTGGTTCCAGAACAATCCGTTGAGCGTTTCAGCGCATTACCTTGTTGATAAGAATGGCGACATTTACCAAATGGTCCATGATTCTGAACGCGCTCATCATTGCAAGGGAGCGAACGCGGATACCATTGGGATTGAACACGTCGCCGTCGCAGGAGATCACCTCACAGTCCAGCAACAGGCGGCGACGGTCGCTCTTATCAAGTGGTTGGTTGCCGAGTACGATATTGACCCCAGACACATTACTGGGCATAACTTTACGCCAAGCTATACTGGGAGCACAAACTGTCCCAACGTATTGTTTGGAGCGTTTAGTGAAGCAGCCATCACTGCATGGGTTGCCCAACATATTGCCTAAGAACAGAGGAAACGCGGGTCGGAGTCGAATAAGCGCGTACCCTTCCCAAACGCCGTAAAGGCAGAGAGAGGCCAAGCGGGAAGCTGCCCCAAGTCCACGCCTAACCACGCACTGGAGCCGACCGCCCCCAGCGGACATTGTTGGGCCTGCGGCCGTCTGTGCCTGGGGACGGCGGCTCATTGCGGGCGGTAGAGGGTGTCTAAAAACCCTTCGTTCGTCCTTCGACAAGCTCAGGGCGAACGGGGCGCGTTTTGTATTCACGGTATCCAGAGATTCGCTCCATGATGGGTGGGACCTTGGATGACAAGAGCCGCATCACCCCACGCTTCAGCGTCTGGTGCTCAGCCGGACAGCCGTGGTTGACGCTGCCCGCTGGCATTACCTGCTTCGCGGACTACCCGGACGGCACGTTTGGGGGCTCATCCGTATGACCTGACCGTCACGCACGTCGCGTTCATCCTGACCCCACTGGGCCGAGATGAACGCGAGCCATCTCCTACGATAATACCTCACGGGCAAGCTGCTCCAGTTCCAGGACCGCCTCTGGCGTCTCACTTTTGGTCAGCCAGATCGTCACATGATCCGTCCCGGCCTTTTCCAACGCTTTGATTTCGTCACGAGTCCGAAACTTGCCTGCTTGTCCAAAGGCGAGCACTTGGATGGATTTCGGATCGCGCCCGATTTTTCGCGCCAGTTCGTTTAAGGTCGCGCGACCACGTTCGATCTCCGCCACTGGCGAGAGCACGGGCATCCATCCGTCTCCCCATTCGACCACCCGCTTGAACACATGCTGTGAGGACCCGCCCATGAAGATCGGCGGATGCGGGCGTTGCACGGGTTTCGGGAACGAACGCACGGCGGGGAAATTGTAGAACTTGCCTTGATACGCGGCCTCATCCTTCGTCCACAGCTCTTTCATCGCCATGATAGCATCCTTGGTTTGTCCCCAGCGACGCTCGAAGTTGCCTCCCATGATTTCCGTCTCTTCTTTGAGCCACCCAGCTCCGATGCCAAAGAGAAACCGCCCGCCCGACAGTTTGTCGAGCGTGGCGACTTCTTTCGCCAACAATAGCGGGTTGCGTTCGGGGATCAAGCAGATCCCGGTGCCGAGCTGGAGATGCTTGGTCACCGCCGAGGCCCGCGCTAGCGCGACAAAAGGATCGAGAATCCGACCATAGGAATCGGGGATGATGCCATCGCGTGAAGCGGGGTACGGCGAGGACGTTTTGATCGGGATAATCGGATGCTCCGGCACCCAGAATGAGGCAAAGCCCAGTTCCTCAGCGCGCTTGGCTAACACAGCGGGATCTTCGGACTGATCGATCGCGAATTCAAAAACACCAATTTTCATGGAGCCCTCCTTGTACAAGGAACAGTTGAGATGCCCCTGGTTCTGGCACAAACCCACGAGGAAGCCAAGCGCGCGGGAAGTTGCCCTCCACGCGACCTCAACCGCCTCTGCTCTTGTTTCATTTTTGCCTTTTGCCTTTTGCCTTTTGCCTTTTGCTCTGCCCAGGTGCTGCGCAAGGCGGGCACAAGCGAGGAGGGTCGTGTACAGCCGCCGCTATGCTTCTTGGCGGGAAGCGCGCAGCCTTGCATTTTCTCTCATTTTAGCCAAGAACGCTCTCCAGAACGGAGGGAACTATCATGGCAGGTCCACTTGTGGGAATTCGTGTGCTCGACTTTGGTCGTGCCGCCGTTGGCCCGGTGTCGGCGCAATACTTGGGGTTTCTCGGCGCGGATGTCATTAAAATCGAGCCGCCGGAAGGCGACCCGGTACGCAATGTCGCGACCTTTAAGAACGGCATGGGGACGACGTTCCTGGGCAATAATCTCAATAAGCGTGGGATCATGCTCGACTTGAAAAAACCGGAGGACAAAGCATTCGCGCTCCGGTTGATCCAATGGGCGGATATCGTGCTTGAGAATTTTCGCTCAAGTGAGGTGATGGAACGTCTCGGTCTAGGCTACGCCGCGCTGAGCGCGCTGAATCCGCGCGTGATTTATCTCAGCTCCGGGGCCTACGGCAATGCGGGTCCGATGCAAGGGATGACCAGTAACGAATGGTATGGCCAGGCGAGCAGCGGTGCGACTTCCGTGACGGGCGCGGATGGCGGGCCGTTTGAGTTCGTGCGTGGCATCGCCCAGTTTGATTGGAACGGCGCGATGCTCAACCTGATTGCCATGCTGACAGCGCTGTATGTACGCGAACGCACCGGACACGGTCTCAAGATCGAAACCTCGCAGTTCCAGTCCTCGCTGGTCGCGGGCACGACGCGTTTCGCCGAATACTTCGCGACTGGCCAGACCCCGCGTCCAATGGGCAGCGCGCGGCCCAACGTGGTCCCGGATCAAGCCTTCGCCACGGCGGACGGCTACATCAATGTCAGTGTTCCCCATGAAGGATTCTGGACAAAATTCTGTGAGGCTATCGAGCGACCCGATATACAAGAAGACCCGCGTTTCGCCACCAACGCCGAACGGATCGTCCATCGCCAGGTCTTGATCGAGGAGTTGACTCGCACGTTTCAGCGCCGACCCACGGGCTATTGGCTGTGGCAATTGCGCAAACATGATGTCCCCTGCGGCCAGTATTTCAGCGATGATCTCGTCAGTGCCATTCTCCAGCAGCATCCCCAGGTCCGGGCCAACTCAATGATGACGCTGCTCGACACGCGGTGGGGAGCGATGCACTCGGCGACACCTCACTGGCGGTTCAGTAAAACTCCGGCGGCGATTACTCGGCCCGCACCAGTGCTTGATGAACATCACGCGGAGATCGTCGCCCAGGTGACTCACGAGCTGTCCGTGACCAACGGCGGCAAGGCCACACCACCGGTGGCGACGAATGGCACGCTCGCATTGGCCGGAGTCACGGTGATCGACGTCTCCCAAGGCGCGGCGGGCGCGATGTGCGCCATGCAACTGGGTGACCTTGGCGCGGAGGTCATCAAGGTCGAACCGCTCGACGGCGATTGGTTACGCAAGATCGGACCGTTCGTGAAGTCGGAGAGCGCGGTCTTTCTCCACCTCAATCGCAACAAACGCAGCGTGTTGTTGGACCTGAAAACACCAACGGGAAAAGAGGTTTTTCGCCGGCTCCTCGCCAACGCCGATGTCCTGGTGGAAGGCTATCGTCCCGGCGTGATGGCGAAACTCGGCTTTGGGTATGAGGCTGTGGCCGCACTGAATCCCCGTTTGGTGTACTGTTCCATCTCCGCCTTTGGCCGCGAAGGACCGTTGGCCCATCAAGCGGGGTCAGAGCTTGGGATTCAATCGTTCGTGGGGATCAATAGAAATCTCGGTAAAGCAGGTGATCCGCCGGTGCGTACGGGTTTTGATTTGGCGGCGACGGAAACCGCCTTCACGGCGGTGCAGGGGATTCTCGCGGCATTGTTCTGGCGCGCGCGTCATGGGGAGGGCCAACATGTCGAGGTCTCGCTGCTTGGTACCATGATCGCCGTCAGCCAATGGCAACTAGCCGCTGAACATGAGCCCGACCAATGGGCGGGACGGCAACTGCTCGGCTACACCGAACCACCAGATTCCGGGTTTCAGTTGCGCGACGGCACGGTCCTGTTCTCGTTACGGGGCGATGGCGAAGCGTGGGATAAATTCTTCATCGCGCTCAATCGCATGGACCTCACCGCTGACCCGCGGTTTGCCGTGAGCAATCTCTTGGTCATCAATCGCGATCTTGAAGAAGCGATCCGTGACGATCTCAAGCAATGGAGCGTGGAAGAATTTCGCCACTTGGTGCAAGATGAACTCGGCGGCACCATCACCGTGCTCCAGACGCTGCACAGCGTGATGCAGGATGAGCAAACCGCCGCTATTGGCGCGGTGCAAACCATCGACCATCCGCTCTGTGGCCGCATGCCTACCTTGAGTCCACCGTGGAAATTCTCCGAACCGTTGACCGCGCTGCGCAGGTCAGCACCGTTGCGTGGTCAGCACACGGATGAGATTCTCCGCGAGCATGGATACCCACAAGAGGAGATCGCGGTGTTCCGAGCGCAGGGCGTGGTGGGATAGCCGAGACATTGAGCCATCGGGTTATTGAGTGATTGAGTCGTTGAAGTAAGGTGGGGAACCCACGGGCGGACGAATCGCCGAAGAGCAACAGAAAAAAGGAGACCTGTTATGCAAAGCAAGTATGGAGACGTGGCTGTTACACTGGCGGATCACATCGCCACCGTTGAGATTCAGCGGGGGCCGAACAATTTTTTCGACGTGAACCTTATTCACTCACTCGCCGAGGTGTTCGAGGCATTGGATAACGAGGCGGCGTGCCGCGCGATCGTGCTGGCGTCGGAAGGCAAGCACTTTTGCGCGGGCGCGAATTTTCATAATGCCGATTCTCAAAGCGAACGCGAGACTCGCACGGTCGAGAAAGGGAATCCACTCTATGCCGCCGCGGTGCGGCTCTTCGCCTGTCGCAAGCCGGTCGTGGGCGCGATTCAAGGAGCCGCCATTGGTGGTGGATTCGGGCTCGCGCTGGTGCCCGACTTCCGGGTGGTATGCTCGGAGACCCGCTTCGCCGCGAACTTCGTGGCATTGGGTTTTCATCCGGGATTTGGACTCACGCACACCTTGCCACGACTGATTGGGTCGCAACGGGCGAACTTGATGTTCTATACCGGTCGCCGGATTGGTGGCGAAGAAGCCTTGGCATGGGGACTGGGAGAAGTGCTGACCACCCAAGAGAAGGTGCGCGGCGCCGCGGTTGAGATGGCCAAGGAGATCGCGGCCAATGCGCCCCTCGCTGTCCAATCCACGCGCGCCACCATGCGGGCCGGACTGGCCGCGGCGGTCAAGGCCGCGACCGATCACGAGTTCCAAGAACAGGCGTGGCTGCAAAAGACCGAGGATCATAAGGAAGGGATTCGCGCCGTGGCGGAACGCCGCCCAGGCCAGTTCGTGGGACGATAAACGTCGCGTCAGCAACTCATACACGAAGGAGAGCGAACACCATGATTAAGTCTATTTTTCATATCAACATTAACGTGACCAACTTCGACCGTTCGCTGGCATTCTACAAAATGCTGGGCTTCAAGGTGGTGCTCAATATCGGCGAGGGCGCGAATCCGGGCAACGACAAAGGGCTTGGGATTCCCAACAGCGTCGCACGCGCGGCCCTGCTTGCGCTCGGTGATGATCCGCGCGCGACGCGTATCGATCTCATCGAATGGAAACAACCCAAAACCGAAGGCACCGCTTATCCACACCTGTACCACGCGGGCGCGGCCCGCATCGCGCTCTTCGCCAAGAATATCGACGAAGAGTATGCACGCCTCAAAGGGTTGGGGGTGGAATGCGTGTCCGAGCCGGTCATCATCCAATTCCCGAACAAGGCGGGCGCGAAATTCTTTTGCTTCAAGGATCCCGATGGGACCTTTCTGGAGCTGATCGAGCCTTTCCAAAACGCGTAGTCCCTAGAGAGAGCGTTCCGCGGTCAGCGTTCAGCCGTCAGCAACAAAAAGTCTTCCGCGGCTAACGGATTTTGTTGTTCACGGAGCGTGGATATTGAAAACCCCGGACTTGTCGCCTCTGGAAATTTTGTGGTTGGGAAAGGTATCTATTGTTTTTCAAGGCCTGCGCTTTCCCGCCACAAAATCCGTTAGCATCAGCAGACTTCGCCACTCCCTATTCAGGCAAGGAGGATCGCCCACAGTAAGAACACTCCGGGTTTTTCCGCACTTTCTGGACAGCAAATCGCAAGTCAGGAAACTCACAGCGCACGAGTGTCGCCCCAGCGGATTGATTGAGCCCCAGGATTATTTTGACTACCTCCGTGGCGAGCTGGGCACCAAGAAACAGCGCTGCCAGGTCAGCAAAAGGCGAAGCCACCGTTTTTCTTGCGGGAAGCTCAACACAGTGTAAACATGGCTGATCCGCGTCGTATCCGCGACACGGCAAAAACCAGCAATGCAGTCCCTCACTCTGAACGCAGAGGAAAGGTCGTTGCACGGTATAACAGAGGTCATGCAGAGGCTTGTCAGGGCCAGAGATGACCAGCGTGTAGTCCCGCAGCAATTGCGAGAGATGGGTGAGATCGCTCCCCTCGGACTTGCGATAACGAACCACCACACACTCCGGGTTTAATCGCCGAGGGACGGTTGTCAGGGCATCCGGGGACTCTGGCATCAACGTGGAGAGCAGCTCACCTTGTTCATCGGCGAGTATCCCCATCGTGCTGATGCCTACCGCCGCTAAATACAACAGGACGGTTTCCTGCAATGGCCCCGTGCCGTTGAGCAGCACGCGCGCGCGTAGGAGTTTTTCTTGGCCTTTGCCACCAACCTGGGGCAGAATGATTTGGCGGCTGTAGCGCTCAATCTGGTCGTCCGTGAGCATGGTCACGGTTACTCAATGACGTTTTTCTCGATGGGCTCAACGGTCACCCCTTGTGACCTCATCCAGACCACCGCGCTATCAATGACCTCTTGCGGGCCTTCCAGCTCGACGGCTAGCAGGCCCATCTCTTCCGAGACATTGGCGCCCCGAATGTTGGGAATCAGATCGAACTTCTTCACCAACAAATAGATGATGGGTTGTTTCACGAGAGCAGGGGGGTATGTCAGATAGAATTTTTCTTTCATCGCACCCTCGGTTCAATTAGACGCGCGCTTGTTTCTTGTCGAAGTCTTTCCAACCGACCCACAAATTCGTGCTGAGGTATTTGTCCCCAAAATCGGGAAAGAGGGTGACGATCACGCCGGACTCAATCTCACGAGCGACCTTGAGAGAGGCCCACAGTGCCGCGCCGGACGATTGTCCGACTAATATCCCTTCTTCTCTCCCCAACCGATACACCGCGTCATACGCCTCTTCGGTGCCAACGGGGATTTTCCGATCCAATTCCCCTTCATGGTAAATGCCCGGCACGATGGAGCTCGCCATGTGCTTGAGCCCCTCTAACCCATGAAAGGCGTCGTCCGGTTCCACGGCGATGATCTGAATCTGGGGATTCTGCTCCTTCAAGTACCGGCCGGTGCCCATGATCGTACCGCTGGTCCCGATCCCAGCTATGAAGTGCGTCACTTGCCCCTGCGTCTGCCGCCAAATCTCCGGACCCGTGGTTTCATAATGCGCTTGGGGGTTGGCGGTATTGAAATACTGGTCCGGCTTGAAGTAGCGCTCAGGAGTCTCGTGCAGAATCTGACGACACAAGCGCATCGCGCCATCCGACCCTTCGAGCGGGCTGCTGAAGATTATCTTGGCGCCATACGCGGCAATGATCTTCTTACGTTCAATGCTCACATTTTTAGGAATGACCAATTCAACGGGATAGCCCAGGACGGCACCAACGAGTGCCAGGGCGATTCCCGTATTGCCGGAGGTTGAGTCGATAATGGTCTTGCCCGGTGTCAACGCTCCCGTGCGCAATCCTTCGGCCACCATTTTGAGGGCGGCGCGATCTTTCACCGATCCGCCTGGGTTAAAACCTTCCAGTTTTGTGAAAACGCGCACTCGTGGAGAGAGACCAGCAGTGACCTTGGTGAGTTCAAAGAGTGGAGTATTCCCCACTAAATGCAGAACCGACGGGACGCGTGCTATCTGCGAAGAGGGGCCTCCCTCGCCCCAGACTGGTAACAGCGACACGCCTCACCCTCCAGCAATGGCGGGAACAATCGAGACTTCATCCCCATCCTTGATGGTCGTTTCTAGGTTATTGAGAAAGCGAATATCATCGCCATTGACAAAGATGTTGACAAAGCGACGGATTTTACCCGCCTCATCACACAGCCGCTCTTTGAGACCGGGATGATGCTGTTCCAAATTCTCGACAATCGCGGCAATCGTGACCCCGTCAGCACTGACTTCTTCCGCACCGCCAGTGAAGCGGCGCAACGGGGTAGGAATCCGCACACGCGCACCCATGTTTTTACCTCCTGAAAAAAATCACCTGTACTGTGGCGACTTTCCTGTCCTCTGGCAACTCCCCTAATGCAGCTCCGCCGCGGGAACCGGTGAGGCCACCGTCGCCGCTAACGACTGATAGAGCGAGTCAAAATCTTGCAACCGCGCGTTGATCGTAAACGGCTGGTTCACATGTCCCATCACCGCTTCAATCGTCTTGTAGCCATTGCCAGTGATACTGATGACAATCGACTCATTGCGAGGAATACGCCCTTGCTCGATCAATTTCTTCGCCACCGCCACGGTGGTCCCGCCTGCGGGTTCGGTAAAGATGCCTTCCGTTTGGGCCAGTAACTGAATCGCTTCGACGATCTCTTGGTCGGTGACCGCCTCACCCCAGCCACCAGAGTTCCGCACGGCTTGCAACACATAATAGCCATCAGCAGGGTTCCCAATAGCGATGGACTTGGCGATGGTATTGGGTTTGACGGGGACAATCAGGTCCGACCCTTTGTGGAGCGCATGAATCACCGGCGCGCAGCCCGCGGCCTGGGCCGTGTAGATCTTTGGCGTGTGGGGATCATCAATCAAGCCGACCTTCTTCATCTCCTCAAACGCTTTCGCCACCTTCGGCAAGATCGTTCCGCCGGCGGTTGGGACAATCACATGCTGGGGCAATTTCCAGCCCAGTTGTTCGGCGATCTCAAAGCCGTAGGTCTTCGCTCCTTCAGTGTAATAGGGGCGAAGATTGATATTGACGAATGCCCAGCCGTACTTGTCGGCGATCTCACTGCACAGCCGGTTCACATCATCATAGTTGCCGCGAATACCGACCGCGCGTGGACCGTAAATGGTCGAGCCGATGATTTTCCCCTGTTCCAAATCCGCCGGAATAAAGATGAAGCAGCGTAACCCGGCACGGGCGGCATGAGCGGAGACGGAATTCGCGAGATTTCCAGTGGACGCACAGGACACGGTATCGAAACCAAACTCTATCGCTTTCGAGATCGCCACGGATACCACGCGATCCTTATAGGAAAACGTCGGATGATTGACGGAATCATCCTTCACATACAGTTCTTTCACCCCGAGATGGGCCGCTAGGCGATCAGCTTTGACGAGCGGGGTGAACCCGCTGTGCAACCCGACGCTCGGTTCCCCATTCACGGGGAGGAGTTCACGGTAGCGCCAGAGCGATTGGGGACGCGATTCAATCACACGGCGGCTGATCTGCTTACGAATGTACTCGTAGTCATAGACGACTTCGAGCGGTCCAAAACACATCTCGCACACATGCAACGGCGCGATCGGATACTCTTGTCCACATTCGCGGCAGGTCAAGCCAGTCACGTTACTCATATCAACTCCTCTATCGTCTATAATCTTGGCGTCTCCGCGTCTCCGCGTGGGCACATCGTTTCCTGTGTCCGCACCATGCCGTGTAGATTGGTGATCGTCGGGGTCTCACCACAAAGCGGGCACTGGCGGCTTCTCCGCACGCGAACCTCCCGCCAGCGCGATGTCAGCGCATCATACGTGAGCAAACGATCCGTCAATAGCTCCCCATCACCACTCAGGTACTTCACCGCTTCCGTCGCTTGGATCAGTCCCATGCTCCCAACGAGACTCCCAATGACCCCACTCTCCTGACAGGTCGGCACCTCATCCTCGGCGGGCGGGACTGGGAACCAACACCGCAGACAGGAGCTGCTTCGTGGCAGCACCGTCAAAGTCTGCCCTTGGAACTGGACCGCGCCAGCGTAAGAAAAGGGTTTTTGCATGAGGACCGCACCATCGTTAATCAGAAACTTGGTCGCAATCCCATCGGTCCCGTCAATAATGAAGTCGTACTCCTGAAACAACACCGACAGATTCTCAATGGTTAATCGTTCTTGGTAGGAGAGAACAAAGAGAGAGGGATTGATGCGCAACAGTCGCTCACGCGCGGCTTGGACTTTCGGGCGGCCAAGGTCAGACATGGCGTAGAGGATTTGCCGTTGGAGATTGGACAACTCAACCACATCCGGGTCAATCAAGCCAATCGTGCCGACTCCTGCTCGCGCGAGCGCCAAAGCCGCGGGACATCCGAGTCCGCCCACGCCAACAACGAGCACCTTGCCATTGCGCACTCCGGGGCGGGGGACATATTCGACCGCTTCGTCCATAGCATCCTTACCAGAGAACGAAGAGCCTCTTCCGTCATGGAGAAGAGGCTCTTGTTAGGCCGGTGAGGCTAACGGAATCACCCAATGGAGTCAATGAGTTTCCATAGTAGGCCGGGATAAGGCCGTAGGCCGTTCCCGGCGCGCGCCTGCATGCCGGAAACGCTCCGCTTATTCCGGCCTACTTTCTTTTTTGACCTTGGACCTTGGAACCATTTGCCGTTCTCACTGGTTATGCTACAGGGCACGACATGAGGTTCTCTATGCTCAATCCCCTTTCCCTTTTTCTCGCCCTTTTTCTTCTCGCCTCACCCGCTGTGCCCTTCGCCCAGGAAAAAACGGCCACCCTCAAAGTGCCGGGGCTCCAGGAAGCGGTGGAAATTTTGCGCGATCAGTGGGGCGTCTCGCACATGTACGCCAAGAACCAGCATGATCTGTTCTTCGCCCAAGGCTACAATGCGGCGCGTGACCGGCTTTTTCAGCTTGAAATCTGGCGACGACGAACCACTGGCACGATGGCGGAAATTCAAGGCGCGAAAGCCCTTGATCGGGACATCGGCGCTCGCTTACTGCGGTTTCGTCTTGACCTCACCACAGAGATGAACCACTACCACCCCCAGGGCGAGGAAATCATCCTCGCCTTTGTCGCTGGTATCAATGCGTACATCACCGAGACCGAAACGCACCCGGAGCTGCTGCCGATTGAATTCCGGCTGCTTGGCCTCACACCCCAAGCGTGGACACCAGAGGTCGTCATCTCCCGTGTTGGTGGGCTGTTTACAAATCTTGAGGCGGAACTCCTCATGGCCCAACGGGTCCGCGCGGTTGGGGTCGCGACCACGAAAGCGCTCGTCGATCTGGAGCCGGGAAACCCCAATCTGGTCATTGCCCGTGGACTGGACTTGGACGTCATTCCTCAGGATGTGCTCAAATACTATCTGGCGGCGCGTGCCAGCGTAAAGTTTGCTCCCGATGATCTTGTCGTTCCAGAAGCCCGTGCCACGCGATTGTTCGAGCAGTCCCCATCTCTCGCGATCACCCATGACGATATTGCTCCTTCCGCTAATGAGGGAAGCAACAATTGGGTCCTGCGTGGCACAAAGACCCACACGGGCTCTCCCCTCATGGCGAACGATCCCCACCGTGCCATCACGGCTCCATCCCTACGCTATTGGGTACACCTGGTTGCCCCAGGGTGGAATGTCATCGGTGGCGGAGAACCGCATTTGCCCGGCGTGTCCATCGGCCACAATGAACATGGCGCATGGGGACTGACCATTTTCCCCACCGATTCAGAAGACCTCTATGTCTACACCACCAACCCGGCCAATCCGCTTCAGTACCGGTACAAAGGGAAGTGGGAGCGAATGACCGTGAGAAGCGAAACCTTCCCGATAAAAGGGCAAGCGCCGGTCACGATTGATCTGAAATATACACGGCACGGCCCCGTGCTCGCGGAAGACCATCTTCACCATCGGGTATACGCGTTGCGCGCCGCCTGGCTGGAGATTGGCGCGACTCCCTATCTCGCGAGCCTCCGTATGGATCAGGCCACAACCTGGCAAGAGTTTCGAGCCGCGTGCGCCTATTCCCAAGCTCCATCGGAAAACATGGTGTGGGCGGATGTCAAAGGCAATATCGGCTGGCAAGCCACGGGGATCGTTCCCCGCCGACGCAACTGGAATGGGTTGTTGCCTGTCCCTGGTGATGGCCGATTTGAGTGGAAAGGCTACTTGCCCAGTCACGCGTTCCCGTTTCAGACCAATCCCCCAAAGGGATTTCTCGCGACCGCCAACGCCGAAAATCTGCCTCCTCGCTATCCGCATGCGATCAGTTACCTGTGGGAACCGCCGTATCGGCAACGGCGAGTTGAAGAAGTGCTCAACGCTGGCACTGGTCTCACCATTGATGATGTCGCCCGCCTCCAGACCGATGAACTGTCCATTCCGGCACGGGCCCTCGTCCCGTTATTACGTGGCTTACGTTCGGACAACGCCGACGTTGAGGCGGCACGCGAGAACCTGCTCTCGTGGGATTATGTCCTCAGCCAGAATTCCGTCGCAGCGGGTATGTACGCGGCCTGGCAACAGCAGTTGTGGGAAAACTTTCGTCAGCACCGTCTCCCAGCAGCATCCGCGCAGCAGTATTTTCCCAAAATGGCCCCACAGCGATTGCTTGCGAGCCTCGCCTCTCCAGATAGCAGTTACGGTCCTGACCCACAGGCCGGGCGTGACCGTTTTCTGCTTGAGAGTCTCGCGCAAGCAGTACAGCGGCTTACCGAACGATTTGGGACCGACACCAGCACATGGGTCTACGGGCAAGACCGCTATCACCACATCACACTTCGTCACCCTCTCACTGAAGCAGTCAATCCCCAATACCGCGCGCAATTTGATGTTGGTCCGCTCCCACGCGGAGGCGATGGGTTCACTGTCAACAATACTGAGAACAATGCCGCGCAAAATGTGGGGGCCTCGTTCCGGATCATCACCGATCTCGCGGATTGGGATCGCGCGCTCGGCGTCAATACGCCTGGACAGTCCGGAAACCCAGCCGATCCCCACTATCGTGATCTCGCACCACTGTGGGAGACGGGGAAGTATTTCCCCTTGTTCTATTCGCGAGAGAAGATTATCTCGGTCACTGAACAAACACTGGCGTTACAGCCGTAGGCGCAACTCCGCTTGCCCAAGGGCGCGGGAGGGAGAAGACATGGCCACTACAGATCTGGTTCACGACCCTGAAGAACGCCGCCACGCATTACAGCCGCTGCGGTTCTTATTGGGATCGTTTCGTGGTGAGGGGCGGTATGTGAACCGCGACGGTTCTTTCCACAAAGAGGTGACCGGTTCCTGGGAAGCCGGCGGGCGGTTTCTTGGGGTACGGATGAATGTTGTCTATCCCTTGGTTGACGGGCGGAAAGACATCCACGAGGCCCTGGTGCTGATTGGTCCTCCCGCGCACGATGGACTCTTCGTCGCGCACGCCTACACGGATGGCGGGGCCATCATTGAGTACCGTTTGACATACGAGAATGGCACCCTCTCGTTCGCGGATCGGCCTCCAAATGAGCACGGTCTCCAGGTCGCACGGGCACGCAAGACCTTCACCCCAACAGTCGATGGTTTTGAGGAACGGCTCGATATTGATCGTGGAAGCGGGCAATTTGAGGCGTATTCGGTGATCACACTACGCCGCCACTCCGCTCTTTCGTAGCGAGGTGCGCTCTCCTTCGGAAAGTCCCAACTCAGCTAACACCGCCTCGGTATGTTCGCCCAGCAATGGCGCGGGACTCCGCAGTTCCGCTGGTGTTTTCTCGAACCGCGCGGCGGGACGCGGTTGCCGCATGCGTCCCACGGTTGGATGTTCTGATTCCACAATCAGATGATTGGCGGCGATTTGCGGATCGGTGAACAGGTCTTCTCGGCGCAGCACCGGAGCACAGGGCACTTGCTCGGCATCCAGCCGCGCGAGCCATTCCGCGGACGTTCGCGTCGTCAGCACCTCCGCCGTCATCTCCAGTCGGATATCCGCATATTTGACCCGCCCAGCCGGCGTCTTGAAGCGGGCATCGTCGAGCCACTCTGGTCGTTCAAGCGCCTTCGTTAGCCCACGCCACTCGGCATCAGAGACCACACCAACGGTGATATAGCCGTCCGCCGTTTCGAACACCAGGTCGCGGACTTGTGGACGAACCACCACATCCTTCGTACTGACAAAAGTGTAGCTCGCCATCGCCTCTGGCCACAGAAACGCGACCACGGCATCCAACATCGCCAGTCGCACATGCTGCCCTTCTCCCGTTCGTTCACGAGCCAGCAACGCCGCTGTCATCGCTTGCGCAGCGGTCAGGGCCGTGACTTTGTCGGGCACGATGAGGCGCATCATGTGTGGCCGTCCGGTGGCATCGGCTTGGATCGACGCAAGTCCTGATAACGCTTGAATCACCGGGTCATACACCCTCTTGTGCACGTAGGGGCCAGATTCCCCAAAGCCGCTGATCGACACATAGACAAGGTTCGGCTTGATCTGTCGTAGGTCCGCTTCACCAATCCCCATTTGCTCCACCACGCCAGGACGGAAGTTCTGGACAAAAAGGTCAGCGGTGGCGACGAGCTGTTTGAGGACAGCTACGCCCTGTGGCTCTTTCAGATTGAGAACAACCGACCGTTTATTGCGATTGACGACAGTAAAGGTGGGAGACATCCCACGCGGTCCGCCCAGAGCACGAGTCAGGTCGCCGATACCAGGCGGTTCGATTTTAATGACATCGGCCCCTTGGTCGGCGAGCACCATCGTCGCCATAGGGCCGGAAATCATTTGTGTCGCGTCAATAATGCGATACCCAGCGAGTGGACCAGACATGTTGAACCTCCTTGTGGGACGTAACCCGACCCCCGTTCCCTGTCCCCTACCGAATCCGCGTCGTCTGTTGCCGTCCTAACGAGACTAACCGCAGCTTCCCTTCGACTACATCAAGCACTGTGCAAGAACAGTTGTCCGGCTCGAAACACACCATGCGGTCATCCCCAGTCGCCGCGCCGACGGCCACGTTAATGGCGATAAAATGCGTGGTGATAACCATTGAGGTAGTGCGGCTTCCTAGAAAAGTCACCAGCGCGTCGCGCCATTGCTGGTGAAACGCGGAGATCTCACCCCACCGCCCGCGTAGGGCTTGATGCAGCCACGTCGTGCGGTCTTGCAGATCGGTTGTGCGGGAGGGAATTTCAGCGACATGCGGCTCGACCTGAGCGGGCATGTTCCATAACCGCTCGAATGGCGTCGCGGTCTCGCGTGCACGCTTGAGCGGACTCGTGAGAATAGGCAATGGTCCAAGCGGAGCAAGTTCTTGAGCGACCGTCAGGGCTTGTGTACGGCCAAGCTCATCAAGACCAGGGTCGTGGGCTTCCGCGAAGCCAGCGCTCGCCTGTCCGTGGCGGACTAGATACAGCCTCGAAGGAGTCGCCATCGCCAAATCCCATGCGGACAGTCCTACTCGGCTTCTTTCCCTTTCTGTCGGGACTGGTCGAGAATTTTCTTGTCTTCTCCCGTGAGCGTGGCATCGGGCTTCAAGGGTTGCTCACTGCCAGGCGGATGGGCCACCAGCACGCGATCTTCCTGTTCGAGCTTCTTGAGCGCCGTGACCAACGTCAGCAGGGGATCAAGGCTTGGAGAAGGCAGCTCAGTGACGACCGGTTTCTCAGTGTCTCCGGCTTTGGTTTCCTTGGTGGACAAGGGGTGTGGGGGCGGAATCGCCGCCTTGCGTGCCTCCAGGGCTTGGGCCGCCAGCGCGGCGATGTCTTTTTTCCCTTCCTGCTCCATCAGGTTCTGGAGCCGCTCAAGCGCGAATACCGTCGAGTCCGTTTCTGGATACTCTTCAATCAGCACGCGCAACCGCGCCCTGGCGGCCATCATGGCGAACCGCTTGATCTGAAAATCAATGACGTACAACTCACGAGCGGCGATGGACTCGCGACAGTAGCGACTCTTCTCTTCCGCCAGGGAAGCGAACGGGCTATCGCGATAGCGATCGGTCACGACCTTGAAAAAATCGTTGGCCTTTTCCGCCACGCTCTGGTCACGGTCGATGGACCGCATCTGTTCGAGATACGACATCCCGCGGTAATACTGGACAAACGCCAAGTGCGAACTGGTCGGATAGCTACGCTCGAAATCGCTAAACGCAGCCAGCGCTTCGGCGTATTTCTTATTGAGGTAGTGCGCGTAGGCGATTTTCAGTTGCCCTTCCTCGGCGTATGGGTTCAGCGGGTATTGGTCCAAAAGTTCTTGATAGGATTCCGTCGCCGTGACGTAGTCGTCGGTGATGTAGGCTTCGTTCGCCTTCTCGTAGTATTCCTTGGCCGAGGGACGCTTCACGGTCCCGGAACAGCCGCCGATCAGCAACACCAGAATTCCACAAATGCCGTAGACAATTGATCTTTTCATCGTGCGACACGCTAAAGGATTATCGTCGGGGTTGTCAACGTACCTGAAGCGCGCGGGATTGTGCCCACGAGCCTCGTGTGGTACCTGGGGGCCGCAGGACGCACACATTATGTGGGATAATACGCGGCTCGTTGTGTTCACGGCCATTTGCGCCTCGCTCTATGCGGCGATCCTCATTCCCTTCAAGGTGATCCCCCTGATTCCCGGCGTCACCGAGTTACGACCCGCGAATGCCGTGCCGGTGATTTGCTCCTTCCTGTTTGGTCCCGCCGCCGCCTGGGGCGCGGCGATTGGCAACGTCATTGGCGATTTTTTCGGAGGCATCGGACCTGGCGACCTGTTTGGCTTTTGGGGCAACTTTCTCTATGGCCTCGCCCCTTACAAAATTTGGCACCTCATCGCCGGTGACCACCAGCCCGTACCCAAAACCCCGTTGGCGTGGGCGCAATTCACCTTCACCATTTTCTTGTCGAGCGCCCTGTGCGCCTTGTTTATCGGCTGGGGCCTCAATCTGCTGGGGTTCGTGCCCTTCTCCATCTTGGGCAATATCGTGCTGTTCAACAACTTTGTGTCATCCATGCTGTTCGCGCCGGTGCTGCTCGCGGTGATTTATCCACGAGTGGCGCGTGGACGGCTGCTCTATCATCAGCTCGTGGAACTCCCGCCGCCCCGACCACGCGCGGTGCGTCTGACCGGACTGGGCCTGCTCACCTGCGCGACGGTCGGTGGATTGATCGTCGGCAATCTCCTTTCGAGTGGACAATGGGTGCCCGAACTGTTCACGAGTTTGGGCTGGATCAGCGACACAGGCTCACGCGAAATCGGGTTTGGGCTGCTCCCTTTCATTCTGCTCGCATGTCTAGGGTTGGCGCTGTTGTGACGCTCACCGTTGCCGCTCCTCATCACGCCACCTCACCCGCCGTCGAGGCCCTCCACCTTGAGCGGGTCTCCTTTACTTATCCTGAGGCCACGACGCCAGCCTTGCGTGACGTATCACTCACGGTGCGACAGGGCGAGATGATCGTCCTCATGGGTGCTTCGGGCGCGGGCAAATCGACGTTGGTGAAATGTCTCAATCGCGTCATCCCCGCGTTTCAGACCGGTCACCTCACCGGAAACATGTGGCTCTTTGGGCAGCGGCTCACCCATGAGAAAGTCGGAGCACTCGCGGGCACGGTGGGCATGGTCTTTCAAGATTTCGAGGCGCAGTTGTTCTCGACCACGGTGCGCGACGAAGTGATCTTCGGCATGGAACAGCTCGGTGTGGACCCGGCGCTCATGCAGGCGCGACTGGAAGCCGTGCTGGCGCAGGTGGGATTGTCCGGCTTCGAGGGGCGGGACCCGACCACGCTGTCGGGTGGACAAAAACAACGGCTGGCCATCGCCGCGCTGTTGGCCTTGCAACCACGGCTGCTGGTGTTGGATGAACCCACCACTGATCTGGACCCACAAGGGCGGCAGGAAATCTTCACGCTCCTGGGCCAGATGCGCGCGAGCGGCCATACGCTCGTCCTGGTCGAGCACGAAGCCTCCGCCGCTGTTCTTGCTGACCGCGTGATCCTCCTCGCGGCTGGCGCGATTGTCGCGGAGGGTCCGCCTGAACAGATTTTGCCACAGACCGCATTGCTCGAACGCTACGGGGTGCGGCCACGGGATAGTGATCGAGTTTTTCAGCACTTTGGCATTACGACGTATGTCCGTTCGGTGGCCGAGGCGGCGGCAACGTTGCAACCGCACTGGTCGAGCGCGTCACCAGCGCCAGTTGTTCCCGCTCAATCCCCGGCAACGTTTACGCACGAGCACAGTGCCCCGCCCTTACTTGAGGTCGAGGCGGTGACGCACGCCTACGATGGCGGACCACCAGCGGTACGCGATGTTACGCTCACCATTCAAGCGGGAGAATTCCTCGCGTTACTGGGGAAGAACGGCTCAGGAAAAACCACCTTGGCCAAGCATCTTGGCGGACTGCTGACGCCGACCCACGGGCGGGTGCTGCTGCGCGGGCAGGAGGTGGGCCAGGTACCGCTGCATCAATTCGCGCAAGAAGTGAGCTACGTCTTTCAGAATCCCGATCATCAACTGTTCGCCGACACGGTGGAGGCGGAAGTGGCGTTTGGGCCGCGCAACATCGGTCTTGATGCGGCGGAGGTCCGCACTCGGGTTGACGAAGCGCTCGACGCGGTCGGGTTACAGTCCTTGCGCGAGCAGGACCCCTTTCTGCTTGGTCGAGGCGAACGGCAACGGTTAGCGGTCGCCGCCTTGCTGGCATTACGGCCACGCATGCTCATTCTTGACGAACCCACGACGGGGCTGGATTATCCTGAACAACGACAAATGATGGACTTGCTCAAACGCTTGCATCACGAAGGGCGGACGATTCTCATTATCACGCATGCGCCGTGGGTCGCGGCGGAATACGCCGAGCGGGCATTGTTGATGGCGGATGGACACCTGTTATGGGATGGGTCACTACGAGCGTTATGCGCCCAGCCCGACTTGTGCGCCCAAGCCGCGTTTCGGCCACCGGACTGCACGCTGCTTGGTGGATATTTTGGTGAGACCCCATTGTCGGTGGAAGAATTGGTACGCTTTACATCCTATGGAGGATAACTATGAACAACACTCCCGCTTACGATCCAATTGACGCGCTATTCTGGGACCCGCAGGACCTGCGGTCGGAAGTCGAGCGCGTGTTTAAGCTGTGCGCGGACTGCCGCCTGTGCAACAAATTCTGCGGTAGTTTCCCGAAATTATTTGATGCCGTGGATAGCTACTGCACGGATGAGAAGTATTTCGAGGTCGACATGGCAAAGTTCAAGACGGAAGACCTCAAGGAAGTCGTCAATCTCTGTTTCCAGTGCAAGCTCTGCCACATCAACTGCCCGTATACGCCTGGCGATCACGAATGGGCCATTGATTTCCCCCGCTTGATCGCCCGCGCCAAGGCGCAGGAAGTGAAGAAAAATGGCGTGTCCCTCACCGACCGCGTGATGGGCAACCCCGACCTCGTTGGCAAGCTCGCCTCGTGGACCGCGCCCATCGCCAACTGGGCCAATGAAAACAAAGTCCACCGCCTGTTCATGCAAGGCGCGTTGGGGATTCATAAGGACAAGAAACTGCCCCCGTTCGCGTGGAAAACCTTCGCCGCCCGATTCCGGGAGTCATGGAAAGCACCTGAGGGTGAGCCAGTTGCCAAGGTCGCGTTCTTCTCCACCTGCTTCGTCAATTACAACGAGCCTGGTCTTGGCATGGACACACTCGAAGTGATGGCGCGCAACAAGGTGGATGTGGCCTTCGCGTATGAGCAGTGTTGCGGGATGCCGCTGTGGCATAACGGCGACATGGAGGCGGCCATCGTCGCCGCGAGGAAGAATGTGGCGTCGCTGCTGCCACACGTGAACGAAGGGCGCGCCATCATGGTCACCAACCCCACCTGTTCACAGATGCTGCGCGTCGAGTACCCACGCATGTTGGGCACTGACGACGCCAAAGCGGTCGCCGCCAAGACCACGGACCCGACGGAGTTTCTGGCGTCGTTAGCGGCGCAAGGCAAGCTGAATCGCGACTTCAAGACTGGCGCGGGCAAGATCGCGTATCACATCCCGTGTCATCTGCGGACGCAGAACATCGGCTATAAGACCCGCGACATGCTCGCCTTATTGCCAGACACGCAAGTCGAGTTGATTGAGGCGTGTTCCGGGCATAATGGGACCTGGGCGATGAAGAAAGAAAACTTCGAGGCGTCGTTGAAATGGGGGGCGCGGGCGTTCGAGGGAATCAAGAATGCCGAGCCCGCCGTGACCTGCTCGGACTGTCCGCTAGCGGCCATTCAGATTGAGCAGGGCACCGGTCGGCATACCCTGAATCCGATGGAGATTTTGGCGAGAAGCTATCGAGGCGAGCCTATCATCGGAAAGGATCGATAAGGACCAGTGAGGAGGATCGTATGGGAATGCCCGCGCCAACTTGATTACTCCGCACCCGCCTGGCGTTCATCGCTCACAATCACGCCATCGCGAAACACAATGCGGCGCTGGGCAAACGTGGCGATGTCTGGTTCATGCGTCACAACCAGTATTGTCATGCCTTGCTGATTGAGGGAGGTGAACGTCCGCATGACTTCGGTACTCGTGGCGCTATCGAGATTGCCGGTGGGTTCGTCAGCCAAGATCAAGACCGGGTTGGTGACTAAGGCACGAGCAATCGCCACGCGCTGCTGCTGTCCACCAGACAGTTGACTGGGCAAATGCCGCGCTCGGTCCGTAAGCCCCACGGCTTGCAACGCCGCGAGCGCTCGTGTCTGTTGCTCTTTGCGCGACACCGCGCTGTACAGCAGCGGTAACTCCACGTTCTCCAAGGCGCTCGTGCGTGGCAGCAGGTTGAAACTCTGAAAGACAAAGCCAATTTTGCGGTTGCGGATTTCGGCCTGCGCGTCCGTGCTCAAGGTGGACACATCGACTCCCTCAAGCCAGTAGCGTCCCGCCGTCGGACGGTCGAGACATCCCACGATGTTCATCAACGTGGATTTCCCAGAGCCGGACGATCCCATGATGGCGACGAACTCGCCACGGGTGATCGAGAGGGACACCCCACGCAGGGCATGCACCTCGACATCTCCCAGACGGTAGATTTTGGTGAGGTGCTCAACGGTGATGAAGTTATGTGGATCGGGCATCAACCCTCATCATACAAAAGCAACTGAGTTTTGACGGTCACATTATGGTAGGTACATTCGATCCCTCTCACGCTGCCCCTCTCCCAGCCGGGAGAGGGAACCAGGAAGCAACCTCGCGGTTCTTACCGAATTTGCATGTCCAATTTCATAAGGTCCGCTCCTGATAACCAACCCCTGACCCCCAGCCCCCAACCTCTGTCTTAGCGTCGCCACCGCATGCCAAACCCTGGCAACGTCGTCTCTGGCGCACCGGTCGCGTCGGAACGCGCGCCGATCACGACGTCCTCGCCCTCGTGCAACCCGCCCTCAAGCAGCTCCGCCGTGATCTCATCACTAATGCCAATCTGGACCGGCACCGCCACGAGGGTCTTGTCCGCGGTCTGCCGCCACACCTGACGTGGGTCTTCTTCCTTTGGTCCCTTGGCCACCGCTTGCGCGGTGGGACGCCGCGCGGTCTCGTCTTTTGCTCCATCCTTCCCCGCGGGTTTTGGTCGAAACCGTAACGCCGCCAGTGGCACCGTGAGCACCTGCTCGCGTTGCGCGGTAATCAACGAGAGGCTTGCCGTCATTCCTGGCTTCAGCGCCAAGTCGCTATTATCCACGTTCACCACCACGTCATACGTCACGACATTTTGCACGATTTGCGGGGCGTTTCTCACCTGCGCGACCGTGCCCCTGAATTGCCGATCCGGGTACGCATCCACCGTGAACAACGCCTTTTGCTGTTCCCGCACCACGCCGATGTCGGACTCACTCACATTGGTATTGATCTGCATCTTGGTGAGGTCCTCGGCGATGAGAAAGAGGACCGGGGTTTGGAAACTGGCGGCGACGGTTTGTCCGACGTTGACGCTGCGGGAGACGATCACCCCATCTACTGGCGACACGATGTCGGTGTAGTCAAGATTGACCCGCGCCTCTTCCAACGCGGCGCTCGCCTGCTCAAGCCGGGCCTCATCAAGTTGCAACTGCGCCAACGCCTGGGCATGGTCGCGTTCCGCCGCTTCGACTTCTTGTTTCGCGATGAGATTGCGCTCGAATAAGTCGCGCATCCGTTTGTGCACGTCGCGCTTGAAGTTGAGATCGGCGCGATCTTTCTCAATCTGCGCGCGCGCGGTGGTGAGGTTGGCCTCGGCTTGCTTCACCTTGACGAGGAACAACCGCGGATCGATCCGCGCGACTCGTTGCCCTTTCTTCACTGGCGAGTTGAAATCGGCGAACAACTCCCGAATGGGGCCGGAGACATACGAGCCCACTTGCACGGTCGTCACCGGATTCACCGTCCCGGTCGCTGTTACTACCCGCGTGACCGTGCCGCGTTCGATCCGCGCGGTCACGTAGGTCACCGCGTGTTCCGGTTCATACCAAAACCACCAATAGCCTCCGCCAATAATACCGACACACACCAGGAGCAGGACGATCTTTTTCATGGCTGTGATTGGCGGTCAGTCGAGCCGCTTCCCCAACGCGCGTTCAAGCTGCGCGAGGGCGGTCTTATAGCTGTACACGGCTTGAATCCGGTTCGCTCGCGCGGAGGAAAAGGAGACCTGGGCATCCGTCACCTCGATAATGTTGCCCACTCCCGCGCTGTAGCGTCCCTCGGCGAGTTCGAGATTCTCCCGCGCCTGGATCACTATTTGTTCACTCAAGCGGATACTCTGCTCGGCCCGGCGCATTTCCAACATGGCGCGGCGCACGTCGAGGGTCACTTGTTGCCGCAGGTCTTCTTCTTGGGCTTCGAGTCCCCGTAGAGTGGCCTGGGCTTCGCCGACTTGGGCCACCGTGAGAATGTCGTCGAAGAGGGGCACGGTCAGTGTCGCGCCAATAATCCACCCTTCGGGCAATGGATGCGCGCGGCCCGTCCAGTTGTACTGCGCATTCCCGGAGATGGAGGGGAGCATCTGCTTGCGCAGGGACGACACCCGTTGTGTGGCGGCCTGCTGCTGGGCCTGGAGACTGTGTAGCTCTGGTCGCGAACGATACGCCTGTTGCACGATCTCGGCGTCATCAAGCGCGACCGGCTGATGTGCTGGCGCGTCGACAAGCACGAAATCGGCGAAGTCCCTCAGCCCCATCGCCGTGCGCAACGTTTCTTGTCCGAGGGCAACGTTATTACGGGCGGTCACCACGTCCAATTCGGCGGTGGAGACCTGCACCTGGGCTTGGGTGACATCGAATCGCGGGGCGATCCCGACTTCGTGTCGAGCCTGGGCGTCTTCGAGATGCTTTTGATTCCGTCGCACCGTCTCCTCGGCCACGCCGAGTAACTGTTGTGACGAGAGCAAGCCATAATAGGCTTGTTTGGTATTGACGATGACCGTTTGGCGCGTGGTCTCCAAATCGGCGGCGCTGGCATCGACCGACGCGCTGGCCGCGCGAATGGCGTCCAGCGTGCGGCCAAAGTTGAACAACAACTGGCTCATACTGAAATTGGTGGAATGGAAATTGAAAATTTGCGAGACCGTTTGTTGTTGTCCGCCGCCACCAATCTGTACGCCCCCGATCGCTGAAGTCACTGGTCGCTGTTGACGTGACAGGGAATACGTATAGGCCCCTCGTGGCAGATAGCCGGAGATTTCCTGGCGCACGCGTGCTTGCGCCGCCTCAACGCTCGTCGTCCCAATCCGCACGGTGGGATGATGTGTGAGTGCGGTCTCGACCGCTTCTTGCACCGTCAGTGTCTTTGTCGTCTCGGCGAAGCTGGTGCTTGCGTAGCAGCAGAGCACCAAGCCGATGATCCACGTTATGCTCCGCATAATACCGAGTGACAAGCGTCTCAATTGCGGATTGGGGATTGGGGATTACGGATTCCAAAAGGAAATACCCTCCAAGTCCGCAATCCGCGATTTTTTCACGCCGTATGTTCCAACGCCCACGCCAATAAGTCCGTCGTGCCGTCTTCACCCCAGACGCCAGCATCAACGACTAAATGATAGTGGGTCAGGTCGTTCCACGAGGTGTGGTAGAAAGTGTGGACGTAGTCCGTGCGCAATTTATCCATTTCGGCGATGCGGCGCTCCGCGTCATGGTGAGAGAGATTCTCGGCTTGCATCACCTTCGCAATGCGCGATTCTACCGGAGCCCACAGGAACACATGAAGGGCTCGTGGGTGATTGGCTAACACGAGATTGCCGCCACGCCCAACAATAATCGCGTTACCGGCGGTGGCGACCTCTTCCATGATCGTGCGAGTCATGCGCGCCAGTTGCGCGTCGGTCAACCACAATGGCGGGG
>JANMSE010000023.1:0-15899 GCA_031389045.1 Deltaproteobacteria bacterium
GAATTTAGGGGCAGAAACCAGTAGTAACGTGCAGGGGAAGATTCCGTCACACTGCTCTCTGCGTGGGCAATGGCATGAAGTTAAGAAAGTTTTTGTCGCTGGAGAAATCACCCCCATGCCGCCCCTCGCCGGGGACTGAACTCCCCGGCTACCCTCATGGCCTCGCGCCGCGAGGGCATGAGGGTAGCCGGGGGTTTCAACCCCCGGTTTGTTGCGAGCAGCGCCTTTCGGCTTAACTTGATGCCATTAGCCCTGCGTGGGGTGTCGCATTCCTCGGAAGGAGCACGTGCGAGAAAGGATAGTGCTGGCGAGGGCTGGTACGCAGTTTGTCTAACTCTGACGCGAACGACGATCCACGTTCAAGGCGGCCTCACGGAGCGCTTCAGGAAGGGTAGGGTGGCCGTGCATCGTCCGCGCCATGTCTTCCGCGGACGCGCCAAATTCCATGGCCATCACGGCTTCGGCGATAATATCCGAGGCGCGTGGCCCAATGATGTGCACGCCAAGAATCCGATCGGTCTTGGCTTCGGCAATGACTTTGACCATCCCGTCGGCTTCATCCATGCACCGGGCACGGCCATTAGCCAAGAAGGAGAAGGTGCCAACCTTATAAGGAATCGCGGAGGCTTTCGCGGCTTCCTCGGAAAGCCCAACGGTGGCAACCTCTGGCCAGGTGTAGACGATACCGGGCACAACGTCGTAGTTGACATGTCCCGCCTTGCCCGCCAGCCGTTCGGCCAGCGCGACCCCCTCTTCTTCGGCCTTGTGGGCGAGCATGGGACCCGCAATGACATCACCGATGGCGTACACACCAGGAACGTTCGTCTGGTAGTGGGTGTCCACCACGATTCGTCCACGCTCGTCAAAAGCGACCCCGATCTCCGCGGCGGCAAGCCCGGCGGTGTAGGCTTTGCGACCGACGGCCACGAGTACGCGGTCGGCTTTGAGTTCACTGACGACGTGTTTCTCATTCTCGATCGTCACCGATACTTCGCCATCCTGTACGGTTGCGTGCGTGACCTTGGCGCCGAGCAGAAAGGCGAATCCCTGTTTCGTGAGGGAGCGTTGCAGTGCCGACGCAATTTGCGCATCGGTGCCGGGGATCAAGCGGGGCATCAATTCCACTACGGTCACCTTCGCGCCAAGCCGCAGCCAAACCGAGCCTAACTCCAGGCCAATCGCGCCACCACCAACGACCACCAGGTGTTTCGGTACTGCGGAGAAAGAGAGGGCTTCGGTCGAACTGACAATGTGGGTGCCATCAAATGGCAATGTGGGTAATGCGATGGGTTCACTGCCCGTGGCGATCACTATCGCCGTGGCGTGGATGACTTGTTGTGTGCCATCGTCATGGGTGATTTCCACCAGGTGCGCATCGCGCAAGCGCGCGTGGCCGGAAAAGCGCGTGACTTTATTTTTCTTGAAGAGTCCGTCGATCCCTTGGGTGAGTCCTTTCACGACCGTATTTTTACGACCCAGCATCACGGGGAGATCGAGTTTCACACCATCGCAGACTACGCCATGATGCGCGAATTTCTCCCGCGCTTGGGCGAACCATTCACTCGAATCGAGCAGGGCTTTGCTGGGAATACAGCCGACGTTCAGACAGGTCCCACCAAGGGTTGGCGTCTTCTCCACGCAGGCGGTTCGCAAGCCAAGCTGCGCGGCGCGAATCGCCCCGACGTAGCCGCCCGGTCCGGCACCGATGAAGAGAACATCGAATTGTTGTGTGTCAGCCATGTTTTCGCTCTGTCACAAAGGGGCAAAGGGAAAAGGGGAAAAGGGGAAACGGGGAAATGGATAAATGAAAAAAACTTGCCTCTTTCCCGTTTCCCCTTTTACCCCTTTCCCCGTTTCCCCGTTTCCCTTTGCCCCTCATAGTCCAAAAAGCATCCGTGCGGGGTCTTCCACGTAGTCCTTGATCCGTCGCAGAAACAACACCGCCTCACGTCCATCGACAATCCGGTGGTCATACGAGAGCGCGACGTACATCATGGGGCGCACCACGATATCATCGTTCGGACCAACCACGATCGGGCGTTTCTCCGTCTTGTGCATCCCTAAAATGCCGCTTTGTGGGGGATTGAGAATCGGGGTGGACATCAACGAGCCGTAGACCCCACCGTTACTAATGGTGAAGGTCCCGCCCGTGAGTTCGTCCACTTTTATTTTCCCAGTCCGCGCCCGTTGGCCTAAGTCGGCCAGTTCGAGTTCGATCGCGGCGAAGCTTTTGGCGTCCACATCGCGAATGACCGGCACGAGCAATCCCTGTTCGGTGCCTACGGCGATGCCTAAGTCGTAGTAGTTTTTATAGACAATGTCGTCACCCCGAATTTCGGCATTGATGGCGGGAAAAGCGCGTAACGCCTCCACGCTCGCTTTGGCGAAAATCGACATGAAGCCGAGCGCGATTCCGTAGTGCTCCTTGAAGGTGTCGTTATATTTCGCTCGTAGCGCGATCGTCGCGCTCATGTCTATCTCGTTAAACGTCGTGAGAATGGCCGCCGTGTTTTGCACTTGCTTGAGGCGTTCGGAGATGCGGCGGCGAATCCGACTCATGGGCTCGATACGCTCACGTGGAACGACGCTCGCGGTCCCAGTGCGGCTTGCGGAGGGGAGGGGGGCAGGTGCTGGGCGAACTGGCGCGGGCGATGCGGATTGCGCTCGGGCAACAGGTTGAGTCCCAACAGCTTGTGGTTCGAGATGTTGGAGGACATCGCCTTTCGTCAGTCGTCCGCCACGGCCGGTGGCCGGAATGTCTGTTGGCCGTAGGGTATGTTCTTCAACGAGACGGCGTACCGCCGGGCTTAATGGGGCTACTCCCTCCACGGCAGAGGCGGATGAAGCAGGAGGTATGACCGTTGTTGCTGACGGTGGTGGCGCGCCACGTGGTGCCACGGCACGTGGTTCCGCGGCACGTGGTGCCTGCGCACCGGGAGTCACGCGAGCGATCACGTCACCAATTTGGACTTTTTCACCTTCACTCGTGAGAATCTCACTGAGCACCCCGGTCTCCGGCGCGACGAGTTCCATCGTGGCTTTATCGGTTTCGATTTCGACGAGAATCTCATCACGTTCAACGGCTTCCCCAGCACTCTTGAGCCAGCGCAAAATCGTCGCTTCGGTAATCGACTCCCCGAGTTCGGGAATCACAATGTCAACGGTCATGGCTCTCCTCTTCGCGACTGGTCGGACGGTCGTCCGGTATCAGTTCTAGCAGCCGATTACTGATTACTGATTACTGATTACTGACTACTGACTACTGACTACTGACTACTACTTCCCCGTCAACGCCAGGTCGATCAGCGCGGATTGTTCTTGCTGATGCACTTTCTGGAAGCCGACCGCGGGACTCGCTTGCGGATTGCGGCCCGCATAGCGCAATGTCTGTTTCTCTTGCAGCAGAGATGGCAGATGTTCGTGGATGAATGTCCACGCTCCCATGTTGCGTGGCTCTTCTTGCACCCACACCACATCGTGGGCTTGTGCATACCGGGTAAATGTCTCTTGGAGCTGTTTGACTGGAAAAGGATACAGTTGTTCAAGGCGTACGATGGCGACATCGTGTCGCTGGCGCCGTTCGCGTTCCGCGAGCAGGTCGTAATAGACCTTCCCACTACAGCACAACACGTGAGTCACTTTCGCGGTGTCAACCGTGACCGTGCTTGGCGGAGCGAACCGCTCATCCAGCACCTCATGGAATCTTCCGTCCGTGAAATCAACAACCGGCGAAACCGCGAGTTTATGACGCAGGAGACTTTTGGGCGTCATCACCACGAGCGGCTTGCGAAAATCTCGTTTCATCTGGCGACGCAAGAGGTGAAAAATCTGCGCTGGCGTCGTACAGTTCGCGACCTGCATGTTGTCTTCGGCGCACAACTGAAGATAACGTTCCACGCGTGCACTGGAATGTTCGGGGCCTTGCCCCTCATACCCGTGGGGCAGCAACAGCACTAATCCACTCATGCGTTGCCACTTTGATTCGGCGCAAGACAAAAACTGGTCGATAATAATTTGCGCCCCATTGGCGAAGTCCCCAAACTGCGCCTCCCATAGCACCAATGCTTCGGGGCTATCGAGACTGTAGCCGAAGTCAAACCCCATAACCGCGTATTCCGATAACGGACTGTTAAAGGCGGAAAACGAAGCTTGCCCCTCGCGCAGATTACTTAATGGTGAGTACCGCAACCCCGTATCATAATCGACTAACACGGCGTGCCGGTGACTGAAGGTTCCGCGCTCAACATCTTGTCCACTCAAGCGCACGGGAATCCCTTCACAGACGAGGGTTCCGTAGGCCAATAGTTCCGCCAATCCCCAATCAATGGTCCCATTGGTTAGCACCGCCTCGGTCCGTGCCTGCACCAGTTTTTCCATTTTTGGATTCAAGGTGAAATCTTCCGGCATCGCGGAGAGCCGCCGTGCCACTGCCTCAAGGAGATCACGCCGCACCCGCGTATCGACTTGGCACGCGTGACTCCGCGTGAAGCCGCGCCACACGCCTCCAAGGGTCTCGGAGGGCGCATGATACGGGGAGCTTTTCACGGTATCGCGCGCTTCTTGTAAGCGTTGGCGAAACGAGCGTTCGATCGTTGTGACCTCTTCCGCGGTCAGCACATTTTGGTCGAGCAATTTCTCTCGGTACAACCATGCGACATGCGGATGATCCTTAATCGCGCGGTACATGCGTGGCTGTGTGAAACTGGGCTCATCGCCTTCGTTGTGTCCGTAGCGGCGATAACAGAACATATCGATGACCACGTCACGCTTGAACGTTTGGCGATAATCAAGGGCGAGCAAGGCCACACGAATCACCGCTTCGGGATCGTCGCCATTGACGTGGAAAATCGGCGCTTGCAGGGACTTCGCGATATCGGTGGTGTAGGGGCCCGAATAGCCATCTTCGGGATCGGTGGTGAAGCCAATCTGGTTGTTGATGATGATGTGAATCGTGCCGCCCGTGGTGTAGCCACGGAGTTGTGAGAGATTGAGAGTTTCACTCACCACCCCTTGTCCGGCGAAAGCGGCGTTGCCATGTAACAGCAGCGGTACGATACGAGTCCGTTGGTGATCCGCGCAGCGATCCTGCTTCGCCCGTACCCGGCCTTCGACCACCGGGTCCACTGCTTCCAGGTGGCTAGGATTCGCGGTCAAAGTCAGATGAATCGATTTTCCATTGCGCGTGGCATGATCGGCGGAGAACCCCAGATGATATTTGACATCGCCGCTCCCCATCATGGTGCTGGGGTCAACATTTCCCTCGAATTCGGAAAAGATTTTTTCGTAGGATTTGCCAAGGATATTGACCAGCATATTGAGTCGGCCACGGTGGGGCATGCCAATGACGATCTCTTCAACCCCTTGGGTCGCGGCATGTTCGATCAGCTCATCAACGAGTGGCACGATGGCCTCGGCGCCTTCCAGAGAGAAGCGTTTATGGCCAACAAATTTGGTATGGAGAAAAGTCTCAAAGGCTTCGGCGGCGTAGAGGTTTTCTAGAATGCAACGCTTCGCATCCCCAGTGAACACCAGATGTTTGCGCTTATCCTCAATGCGTTCTTGTATCCATCGTCGTTGTTCGGGGTCTTGGATGTGCATGTACTCCACCCCGACCGTGCCACAGTAGGCTTCGCGGAGTGTGGAGAGAATGCCGCGCAACGTGAGAGCGGGCATGCCAAAGAGACGGGCGATGCTGAATTCCTTGTCTAAATCCTCGATCGTGAATCCATGATAGCTTGCTTCCAGTTCGGGATGAGGGCGTTTCGGCATGATGCCGAGTGGGTCGAGTGTGGCATGCAAATGGCCACGCTCTCGATAGGCATCAATCAACTGGATCACCCGAGCGTATCGTTCGATATCAACGGCGGTGGTCTGGTCGTCAGCGTTCGCGCTGGATGGGCGCGACGCCGCGCCGTTGGCGAGATGGGCAAAGTATTCTCGCCACTCCTCGTCTACGGTCTCGGGATTCGCCAGATATTGCTGGTACAGCTCTTCAACAAACGGGGCATTCTCATTGAGCACCGCGAGCCCAGCGAAAGCGTGGCTGTTCCCAGTACCCGTCTCTGCCGCAACCGATTCCATCGTGTTCATTCTTCAGTCTCCGACCTCCACCACCATCTCGATCTCGACCGCGATCCCAAAGGGGAGTTGATACATGCCAACCGCGGAACGAGCGTGTCGCCCACGTTCTCCGTAGAGGTCCACTAAGAGATCGGATGCCCCGTTGATAACTTTAGGCTGATCGGGGAAATCCTCGGTGCAATTCACAAACCCCAGGAGTTTGACCACCCGTCGGACCTTGTCGAGGTCGCCGATCTCGCCCTTGATTGATTGCAGGATATTGAGCATCACGACCTTCGCCGCGTCATATCCTTGCTCTACTGTTAAATCGCGCCCGACTTTTCCGCGAATATAGTGGACCTTGCCATCTTGGACGGTCACCGGCCCGTGTCCGGAGATAAACAGTAGATTGCCGGTCCGCACCACAGGGACGTAATTCGCGACGGGCGTGGGCGCGACTGGCAGTGATAATCCCAGGACGGCGAGTTTTTTTTCAACTTCCATGAATATTCTCCTTCAATAGAGAAAGCTCTGAGCGGTCGTCAGTTGTCAGTCATCAGTAATCCCTTTCCGTTCCTGACTGCTGACAACTGATAACTGCTTCCTATTTGGCGTGCCGTACCGCGTCCAGCGCCAGATACGTGAGAAAGCCAGCAGCCATTATCAGCACAAGGGCCATTACCGCTTCCATAGTTACAACCTCTTTACGTCAGCAATTTTGGCTTCAATACGCTGATGGAGCGCAAAGCAGCCAAAGCCGATGGACATCAGCCCCACAAATCCCCCGAAGACAAGCATCCAGTGAGTCGAACGAAAATTGTCCAACAACCAGCCAATCAGGCTGATCCCGGTGACAATCATAATCCCCAGCCAGAGCTTCAGGTAGGCGATCTCTTCTTTCAGTCCATCAAGATCAGACATATCCACGACACAATAGGTTCGGTGCAAAACTAGCACGCTCAATAAGTTTTGACAGTTGACAACTCGCTACTCGCTGGCGACTGGTAACTTATTCCGGCAGCACGTCGCCCGAGCCACCCATTTCCTTCGGTACATCTTTCATCTTGGGGACTCCGTCCTTCATTTTCAGCACGGTCTCTTGGTAATGCACGTGAATGCCGGGTTGGAAAGGAAAATTTTCAATGACACCGGCATACACATCAATGAGCCCCATCGGGGGATGGTCGGTGAAGACATGGCCACCACAGGTCTTGCACCATTTGCGGTAGCTTTGCGGGGTTTTATTGTAGGTGCCGATGTTGTCCGCGCCTTTCGTCACCTTGACCGCCGTGGGCGGCCACAAGGTAAATCCATTGACCGGGCTGGCGGACCACTGGCGGCACGACGCGCAGTGACAATAGCCCATGCCAACGGGGTCGCCGGTCATCGTGAACTGCACCTCGCCACAAAAGCAGCTTCCGTTATAGGTTTTTGCTTCACTCATAATGTATTGCCTCCTTCTTTCCGATTTGTAAAAATTCTTCGATTGAGTCATTGACGATTGAATCATTGACAGATTGAGTGATCGGGTGATTGAGTCATTGAGCCATTGAAGAACGGAAGAAGAATACTCCTCAATGACCCGATGGTCCGATGACGCAATGACTCAATTCTTCATCGTGACCATCTTATCGGGATCGCCGGGCACGGCGCCCGAGCGAATCTTCTCCGGCATTTTCGGATCGGCATTCTCCCAGACCAGTAGCATGGAGCGTTCAGGCGCGAACCCTTGGTGCTGAATGTCCGATGGCATGGCGCACACGTCACCAGGCCGCATGCGCACGTAGGCCATGAGTTCGCCGGTGTTCTGATTACAGACTTCCCAATCAATTTGTCCATTGAGCTGAATGAACCACTCGACGCGGTCGTTGCCATGCTTCACCGGCAGGCGATGCTCTTCCGTGGTTGGACAAAAGAGGCTGTGTTCCAGGACCGACACAATCGACGGATTCCACGTGACATCCGAGCGCGCGAGATAATCGTACAAATTGACCACCGCGAATTTATCCTCGTGGCCGGGTTTGATGTGCATCTCGCCCTCCTTGAACGTCATCCCCTTGAAGCCCTCGTTAATCGGGTAGTCCGGCTCCTGACGGTCGGATTGCTTGACAATGCGCGTCGTCACGATGCGTTTGCGATGAATGGCATTGAGATTCGCTTCACGTTTTGGTCCAACCGCCGAGCCAGTTTCCCGTGGCGCGGCGAAGGGATCGAAGTCGGCGGGCACCCAGTCTTCGAGCATGAGCGTAAACACGCGCTCGACCTCGCCGCGACCTAGTTCCTCCGCGTGCCAGAATCCACCGTCGTGCAGCGCTTTGTGATATTTGCCCGCGAAGACTTCGACCGTGCCGTAATGATTGATGGTGCCGAACACATCGTCGAACTTGACCATGCCGTAAAAGAAGGACCAGGCGATGTCGCGTTGCAGCGGTTTGAGGAACGCATCAATGTCAATCTTATGCGCCATTGCTTTGCCCGCGTGTGTCGGAAAATGAACGTGGGCGAAATAGTCATCGCGCACGAAGCGAAATTGGCCGAGTTGAAATTCTTTGTAGGTGTTCATGCTGTTCTCCCTCTCTCTTGCTTGTCCAGCCTCTAACCCCTAACCCCCAGTCCCACGTTCACTTCCACCCATCACAAATTTTGTCCCACGCCAGCACCGTCTCCTCACTTTGCTTCCCTTGTTGCAAGAGCAATGAGCGGCGGCTCGCACTCAAGCGATAGGCCATGTCTTTTGGTAAGAGGGCGAGGTTTCCTTCACGGATGATGATGTAGCCCATCTCTTCGCCGGGTATCTCAGGATGCTCGCCAGCCGGCAGTTCGACACGAGGCGCGATAAAATCCACTCGGACTTCCCCCTCCAGACAGACCAGGAACTCATCATGCGGATGCAAGCGCCACGTCGGCATCACCCCTTCGGCGGCGATGCACTCGACCACGTAGGGGCCATTCTTGGCCACGGCGATCTTCTCGTAGGGTTTTGCTCGTGCGCCGACTTCGTAGACATTGGAGTACACGTAGCGCTTGATGTTCTCACGCGGATCAACAATATCGACTCCACCCTTACTGTACGACGCCATGCTCGCGGACAATGGGGTATCCTTGGTCGGTTTCATTTTCTCTCCTCTGGCGCTGGCGATTTCGGGGGTTGCTCAGCGTATGGCGCTGGCGATGGCGGATCCTGCGTCGCTTCAATGCCCTGGCGAATAAAGAAATTGACAATAGGTGCGAACGGACTCTGTTCGTAGCGTTTGGTAATCTCCGGCAAGAGGACGGTCAGAAAGATGACGACGAATCCCAACAGGAACAGGAAACGAGAAATTTTGCTGACCGCGACGATCAGTGCCAGACTCAGCCCTATGATAATCAGTTGCACCTTCGAGAGGGCGAGGAGCCACTCCCACGCGACATACACGGAGTCCACACTCATGGGAGCTTTTTAGCTTTTTATAACGACATCAGCACCCCCCCGAAGATGACGGGGTGATAGGCACGGATGAGGTAAAAGAGCAGGAGAGCGAGCGCGATCACTCCCCACGAGAGTTCGTGGAGTGGCAGAGTCTGTTTCTTCTTGTACATCGCGGCGAAAGGTACGAACGAGGTGGCCGCCGTGAACTCGGCATAGCCGGGCACATCGGCGCTCTTGCGTGAATCTTGATGCGTCGCGCCCAGCCACGAAAACGCACTGAGCCCGCCGAAAAAGACGAGGTCCGTAAGGCCGCCATTGACCAGACAGTGCGCGATGCCAAAGAGCCAAAAGGCCGCGAACAACGGATGGCGCGTAATGCGCGTGACGCCATACGCCGCGATAGCTCCACTCGCCGGCATCAGCGAGCTTGGGGGGCGGGCAACCAGCCCGCTCACGAGGAGAATAAACGCAAAGGCCATCAACACCACATTGAGATCACGCACAATCAGATAGAGAAAATCGCCGCCGAAGGTTTGCCACAACTGCAAACCCGCATGTTTATGATGAGCATACGAGTGAGCGAGGAGCGAGAAGGTCACGAGCGCGACCAGGGAATAGACGACAAGAAACCCGCGTTCGCCCAATCTGGCGACGAGCTTGGGCCGCCACTGTGTTGAGGACATCACGATGTGCGACCCACCGAAGAGGATCCACCAGAGTAACAATATGAAGGCTTCAGTCATAATCCTTGCTCCTTGCAGTCATGGGGACGAAAGGGTCAAAGGGCAAAGGGGTAAAAGGGTAAAAGGGGCAAGAAAAAATAAGATCTTTTTTATTCCCCGTTTCCCCGTTTCCCCTATTCCCCGTTTCCCCGTTCCTTACCGTGCGACGTACCCGCCGTCGATAATAAAGGGCGCGCCGGTGGCGAACGATGACTCGTCACTCGCCAGGAAGAGCGCGGCATTGGCGATGTCTTTCGGGTCTCCTAACCGCCCGATGGGCTCAGTACGGATCACTTTCTCTCGTGGCCGTCCGCCCATCACGCGCTCCACCATTGGCGTTTCAATCACGCCAGGACAGATACAGTTCACACGAATGTTCTTGTCGGCATATTCCAAGGCCGCAAGGCGGGTTAAATTGATGACACCAGCCTTGGCCGCCGCATACGCGCCGCTGCCCATAAACCCGACCATGCCCGCGACCGACGCGGTACTGATAATGACTCCGCCGCCTTGTTTCGTCATCTCTGGAATGACGTACTTCATGCCCAGGAACACCGAGGTCAAATCAATCGCGATGACCCGGTCCCAGTCTTCTTCTTTTAAGTTAGCGAGTTTGCTTGAAGGCCCTTCAATCCCCGCGTTGTTAAATAACACATCCACACGCCCGTATGCCCGCACGGTCGCCCCGATCATGTTCTGGACATCCGCTGACTTCGAGACATCGGCCTGTACGAAGATCGCCTGTCCGCCAGCAGCGGTAATCTGCTTCACGGTTTCATGCCCGCCCTCGGCCACATAATCCGCGACCACGACTTTTGCTCCCTCTTGGGCAAAGAGCACGCAAGTGGCGCGTCCAATGCCGGACCCGCCACCGGTAACGATCGTGACTTTGTTTTTCAGTCTGTCCATTTTTTGTTCCTTTCCTTCCTTAGTGCGGCTATCGGCTACAAGCCATTCCCGAAGCGTCGCCGCGCCGTCGCTCGCAACTCCTCGCGGAACCGTGGGTGAGCAATGTCGATCAACGCTTCGGCGCGTTTCTGTTCACTCTGCCCCGCCAAACTCGCGATGCCGTATTCCGTGATGACGTAATCAATATATGTCCGCGGTAACGACACAATCTGTCCTTCCGGGAACATTGAAACAATGCGCGAGATCGTCCCGCCTCGTGCCGTCGAAGGGAGCACCGTAATCGACCGTCCGCCGGGAGACAAATAGGCACCGAGCACAAAATCGAGTTGTCCCGCGACGCCAGTGTACATCTGTGGGCCAAAGGCTTCGGCGGTTACCTGGCCAGTGAGGTCAACCGCCAGGGCGTTGTTAATCGCGACCTGGTTGTGACTTTGCGCGATCACGGCGGGACTGTTGGTGTAAAAGGCATCGCGCAGTTCAACAATCGGATTATTGTTCACGAAGCTGTAATCGTCCGGCTCAATGAACATCCCCGTTGCGACCATCTTGCCCGGATGCAGCGTTTTGCGCTTGCCGGTGATGACCCCACGTTTATAGAGGTCGATCATTGATGACGTGATGATTTCCGAGTGCACGCCCAGGTCGTTTTTCTCACGCAGATAAAAACCGGTAAACATCGACACCGAGCCGAGGCCAATCTGGATCGTATCGCCGTCACGGATCAGCGAAGCCGCGAAGGCCCCGATTTTTTCGGCTGCTTCCTTTTCATCCGGCGAGACGACCGGAGAAATGGTAAACGGCGCGGTTGGGACCGGCTGCTCAACGAGGTAGTCGATCTCCGAGATGTGGACATAATTGTCACCACCAGTGCGGATCAAGAGAGGATTGATCTCGGCGATCACCAACGGCGTTCGTTTGACCCATTCCCGCGAGTACCACAACTGTTCACCGAAACTACAGAAGCCTTGTTCATTGGGTGGGGAGAGCGTGAGCAAACAGACGTCGGCATCCATCAACGGTGACGCGCGGCCTAGCTCTGTCCATTTGTTGGGCGAGTAGACCGTGCTCACGAAAAATTCGAGCCGCTTTTCTTGATAGAGCGGGCGGGTATAGCCCGACAGATAGCTCGCCATGACCTTGAAAGCCTCGCCGCGTTCCTGGTCGAACCACGGATAGGGTTTCATCGTATTACTGGTGGCGACTTGGACACCGCGCAGTTCTTGCCAGCGGTCGCACAGCGCGTTGATAATGTACTGCGGCTCGGTCGTCGCCAACGAGGTCAACACGCGCTGGCCGGATTTGACCATCGCGGCGGCTTGTTTCGCGGTGATGAGTTTCTCTCGATAGTGGTCTTGCCAAGGCATTTGTTGCTCCGTTTCTATTTCAGTTTATTGTCTAAGCTGCGCTAACACCGCCTCCGCCTCCTGCACCACCTCCCGCACGATCAGCGCCGCCGGCTTGATGTCATTGATCAAGGCACACGACTCGCCAGCGTATAAGGCCATGCGTTCCATATCGGCGGTGCAACCCGGCATCGGTGGGAACACCGCGTAGCGCGGAACATCGACAGTCGTCCCCATCATTTGCATGGTGCCAAGCGTACCGCCTTCGCCTGGGCGTTGTCCTGTCTCCGGGCGACCCGCGGTCTCCCATTCACTGATTTCCGTGTTCCGTAACACGCGGTGAGCCGCATTCGACCAACCCACATCGAATAGTAACGTGTAGACGGTATCCTCTGCCTTTGCTCGTGTCACGCGCTCTTTGTACGCGCGCAGGACTTGCGTCTCCTCGCTACATAAGAAGCGCGTGCCCATCGACACCGCCTGTGCTCCAAGGCTCAGGGCAGCAATCACGCCACGGCCATTGGCAATACCGCCAGCCGCGATGACCGGGATCGGCTTCACCGCTTCCACGACTGCTGGCACAATGGTCGAAAGCGACGTCGTGCTTTTCACATGGCCGCCGGATTCAACCCCTTGGGCAATGATACCATCGACGCCAGCGGCAGCGGCGGCTTGCGCTTCTGCGACTGAACCCACTTGGATAAAGACCTTGGTGCCGCGCTTATGCGCTTCCTCAATGTATGGTTTCGGATCACCCCAGAAGAGCACTAAGATCGGTACTTTCTCGTCTAGGCACGCTTCAATCTGCCCTTCTTGCAGCATGGGAAGAATGATGTTGACGCCGAAGGGTTTGTCGGTCAGCGTGCGCAGGTGTTGAATCTGCTGACGAATGTATGGGGCTGGCAGTCCCCCCATTCCTAGCACGCCACAGCCACCCGCATTGGAGACGGCGGCAACGAGTTCTGGCCCGGCTATGCCACCGCCCATCCCTACGGAAAAGATCGGATACTCGATTCCCAATTGTTGACAGAGGAGAGTCTGTAGCATCGTGTCACCTCATAAAAATTTCTCCCTGCTTTATTTCTCAGGCACGGTGGGAAAGCAATAGAAGAGAATCAGAGGGAGTGTACGAAGCGCAGGGTCACGCGAGAGGGTCATCCGAAAGGCTCGCAACACTTGGGCTTTCACCGCACTTGATGCACTTTTCTACGCTTGACGTAGAATATGATCCTCTGCGACAATGACCCATGCTCAAGTCCTTCACAGACAAAGATACGGAGGCCCTCTACCAACGCAAGGTGGTTCGGCGATTTTCTGGCATTGCTCGGCAAGCCGTGAAGCGGCTGCGCATCCTGGACAGCGCGGACACGTTGCAGGCCCTCGCTGCCTTACCCAGCAATCGTCTGGAAGCTCTCAAAGGAGACCGGCAGGGTCAATACAGCATCCGAATCAACGATCAGTGGCGGATTTGTTTTGTGTGGAACGCTGGCGCCTATGACGTAGAGATTGTGGACTATCACTAAAGAGAGGATTGCATGATGAGCACCTGGAAAGATCCCATCCATCCCGGCGAAATTCTCGCCGACGAGCTGGAAGAAATTGGTATGACTGCCTTAGCACTCAGCAAACGGTTGGAGGTTCCGAACAACCGTTTATACCAGATCATTAACGGGAAACGGGACATCACAGCGGATACCGCGCTCCGACTGGGCCAGTTCTTTGGCACGGGCCCGGATTTGTGGCTGAACTTGCAAAAAGCCTATGAGTTGGATGTAGCCCGGCAGAAGATCGGGGTCACGCTGAAACGAATCAAGCGCTATCACCCGACTCAGTCGCCGCTCCGCATCAATGCGGCGTGATCCAGCTAGAACTAGCGAAAAAAGAAGCGGCGAACCGGAGACGGGGAGAAGTGGCGACTTTAAGAAAGAATCGGAGAAGAAAACGGATGACGCTTCTTTCACCGATTCGCCGATTCCCCGTTTCTCCGATTCTTTCTTCCCTCCCGGCTCCAGCACTGTGCCTTCTTGACTTTGGTTATCTGAACAGGTTTATGAAGGAGCGCGAGCCAAACCTGGAGTGATCCAGGGACGGAAAGCCGACGGGACTTCATCCACCACGCTGACACCTGAGTCTGCAGCGAATGGGGTGAGAGGCGTAGTGGTGCGGTAACACCTGGAACTAGGAATCAGGTGCGAACGGGGACAAAGAAGTTGGCCGGGTTGCCAGAAGTGACCACTGAGTTGGTCATGCTGGTGCCCGGCTTTTTTTTGTGGGTAATCCAGTCCGGTTTGTAGAGGATAACGAATATGTGCAAACAAAATCTACCAAGACTTTCGTGCATCGCTTTTATTGTACTGGCACTCACCTTTACCTACGCGCCTCTGGCGGGTGCGGCTTCGTTAGTAAACGGTAGGGTGGTTTCAGGAGCGATATCGTTTCCTGGGGAAAAAGATTCCTACACATTTACAGCCAATGCGGGGGAGAACGTACATATCCGGGTGGCTGATACCAGCAACAACGATTTCTATCCGCTAATGAAGCTCTATGGTCCCAGTGGGAGTCAGATAAACTCCACCTCTAACCCTAGTGTTGCGTCTATTCATACACGAGTGACAGTGAATGGCACCTATACGGTGACAGTGACTAACTCCACCTATGGTGATCCAAACGTTACGGGGAACTACAATGTGTATTTTGTTCGTATGCCTGGTGCCAATGAGGGAGGGACGCTGACCAACGGCGGAGTAACAGCAAACACAATTGATTTAGGAGATCTGGATTCTTACACGTTCACGGCCAATGTGGGGGAGAGTGTAGAAATCCGGGTGGCCGATACCAGCAACAACGATTTTGCTCCAGGCATAACGCTCTATGGTCCCAGTGGGAATGAGCTACGCGGGACCTCCTCCCCTAGTGTTGCGACTATTCATTACCACGGCTTTGCTGTAAGTGGCACCTACACCGTGGTGGTGACTGACCGCTCCAATGGTCTGGACGCCACGGGGAACTACAATCTGTATTTTGTCCATATGCCTGGCGCCAATGAGGGAGGGACGCTGATCAACGGGGGAATAAGAACAGGCACGATCGATTTAGGGGATCTGGATTCCTACACATTTACGGGCACGGTAGGTGAGTACGTACGGATCCGGGTGGCCGATACCAGCAACAACGATTTTGCTCCGATCATACGCTTCTATGGCCCCAGTGGGCATTTGATGGGTTGGGCCGTTGCCACCGGTCCTAGTGCTTCGAGGCGTGAACGAATGAATGTGAATGGCACCTACACGGTGGTGGTGGCTGACGCCTCATCTGGAATAGACATTATCGGGAATAGTGTAGACTGAGGGCATGCTGAACTATCAGACGTTACAAGAGCGTCCGCGCGAGTTTTTGGCCGCGACGGGACTGACCGCCCAAGAGTTTGCCCAGCTTTTACCGGCGTTTACCACCGCC
>JANMSE010000070.1:0-3683 GCA_031389045.1 Deltaproteobacteria bacterium
CAATGCCAAAGTCGTCGCGGAAACCGTCGCCACCCCCATCGAACAAGAAGTGAATGGCGTCGAACGCATGCGGTACATGGAGTCCCGCAGCACCAATGACGGACGCATGGTCCTCACCGTGACCTTCGAGCTCGGGACGAACTTGGATACCGCCCAGGTGTTGGTCCAGAACCGCGTCTCCATTGCTGAGCCCAAATTGCCGGAAGAAGCGCGTCGTCAGGGCGTGATCACCAAGAAAACCTCACCGAGCCTCCTCATGGTCGTCAGCTTGATCTCGCCCAATAATCGCTATGACACCCTATACCTGGGCAACTATGCCATCTTGCAAGTGAAGGATGCGCTGGCCCGTGTGCCTGGGGTTGGTGATGCGTTCCTCTTTGATTCGCACGAGTACAGTATGCGTATTTGGCTTGATCCGGAAAAGCTGGCCTCACGCGATATGACCGCGAGTGATGTGACTCGTGCCCTCCGTGAGCAGAATATCCAAGTCGCCGCTGGCGGACTCGGCCAACAACCGGTCCCCACCGGTCAAGATTTTCAATACACCATCAACACCCTTGGCCGGTTGATTGAGGAAGACCAGTTCGCCGACATCATCATCAAGACCGGCGCGGGTGGACAGATGACCCGACTGCGGGATGTCAGTCGCGTCGAACTCGGGGCCCGCAGTTATGCGGTCCGTAGCTACTTGAATGACCAACCCATTGTCTCCATCGGGATTTTCGAGCTGCCCGGTTCCAACGCACTGGAGACCGCCTACGGCATCAAGGCGGAGATGGAACGCCTCAAACAACGCTTTCCCGACGGCGTTGACTACCGCATCGTCTACGACACCACCCAGTACATTGAGGACTCGATCAACAGCGTCTACCGCACCCTGTTCGAGGCCGTCATCTTGGTGTTCATTGTCGTACTGCTCTTCTTGCAGGACTGGCGGATCACGCTGCTGCCCATGATTGATGTCCCAGTCTCGTTGATTGGGACATTCGCCGTGATGGCGGCCTTGGGGTTTTCGCTAAACAACTTGTCACTGTTCGGCCTGGTGCTCGCGATTGGCATTGTCGTTGATGATTCCATCGTCGTCGTCGAAAATATCGAACGCTGGATGGCGAAAGGGCTCGCGCCACGCGAGGCCACGCTCAAGGCGATGGAAGAAATCACCGGCCCAGTGATCGCCATCACGCTTGTGCTCAGCGCCGTGTTTATTCCGACCGCCTTCGTGGCGGGCATTAGCGGGCAGTTCTATCGACAGTTCGCGCTGACCATCGCCGCTTCCACATTGATTTCCGCGATCAATGCCTTGACGATGACACCCGCACGAGCGGTGCAGTTCATCCGCGCCCACGACGCGACCCACGACGACCGCGAACCGCTCCCTCGACTTGGTATCGCGCTGCTTTTTGGCGTACTCGCTTACGTGTGGCTCACCGCCCATGTTGCCGCGGCCACCGGTTCCGCCCTTCTCACACCAAGTGCGGGGTTTCTCGCGGCGTGGCTGGTGCCTGGTCTCGTCTTCGTGGTCGGAGGAGTCGTCGGGTGGCTGCTCGGCCCTGGAGTGAACTGGGTGTTGCGGAAGGTGTTCGCGGGATTCGACTGGCTTTTTGAGAAGCTGACCATCGGGTATGGGTACGGCGTCGCGCTGTTTCTGCGTCTCAGTGTGATCGTCCTGCTCCTCTATGGAGGGCTCATCGGCTTGACCTATCTGGGGTTCACGCGCATTGCGACCGGGTTCATTCCCGAACAAGATAAAGGCTACATCGTCGTGGCCGCGCAGTTGCCGGATGGCGCGAACCTTGAACGCAGCGACGCGGTGATGAAACGGGCCTCAGAGATCGCGCGCACTATTCCTGGGGTCAACCATGCGGTCTCCATTCCGGGGTTTTCGTTATTGACCGGAACGAATCTCTCGAACGCTGGTACGATGTTCGTGATTCTCGATCCGTCCGAGGACCGGGCGGGACGACCGGGCTTACACGTCAGTGACATCCTGAACCAGATGCGCGCGGGATTCTGGGACATCCAGGATGCGTTCGTGCTGGCGTTTGGCGCGCCGCCAGTGGAAGGCATCGGCAACACCGGTGGGTTCAAGATGCAGATTCAAGATCGCGGCAGCTCGACACCGGCGGCACTGCAAGCCGTGGTCGATAGCGTGCTCCAGACGGGCAACGCGCAACCCGGTCTCGTCGGCCTGTTTAGTACCTATCGCGCTAGCGAGCCGCAGCTCTATGTGGATGTGGATCGCGCCAAGGCCAAAGCGCAAGGGATCGCGCTCAGTGACCTGTTCGATACCCTGCAAGTCTACTTAGGGTCGGCGTATATCAACGACTTCACGCGCTTTGGCCGCAACTGGCAGGTCTACGCGCAAGCGGATGCCCCGTTCCGCATGCGAACCGAGGACATTGGCCAGCTCAAGGTGCGCAATGCCGCCGGACAGATGGTGCCGCTCGGCACGCTGACGCACATCGAGTCGATGGGTGGGCCGTCGGTGGTCAGCCACTACAACATGTTTCCCTCGGCGGCGATCAACGGCAGTCTGCTGCCGGGCACGAGTTCCGGTCAAGCCATCGCCATGATGGAGCAAGTGGCATGGCGGGAACTGCCATCATCAATGGGGTTTGAGTGGACCGAGCTGACCTTGGAGGAAATCACGGCGGGCAACACCGCGGTGTTCGTGTTCGCCTTGGGCACGCTGTTTGTCTTTCTCGTATTGGCGGCGTTGTACGAGAGCTGGTCGTTACCGCTCGCCATCATCCTGATCGTGCCAATGTGTCTGTTCGCGGCAATGGCGGGCGTGTGGATCGTGGGCTCGGATAACAACATCTTCACCCAGATCGGGTTGGTCGTGTTGATCGGTCTCGCGGCCAAGAACGCCATTCTCATCGTGGAGTTCGCCAAGCAACGCGAAGAGGAAGGGCAAGAGCGACGCACGGCGATCATTGAGGCGTGTCGTCTGCGACTGCGACCGATTCTGATGACCTCGTTCGCGTTTATCTTCGGTGTGCTACCACTGCTGATCTCGGAAGGGGCGGGCGCGGAAATGCGTTTCGCCTTGGGCATCACGGTCTTCAGCGGCATGTTGGGGGTAACATTGTTCGGTATTTTCTTCACGCCGGTCTTTTACTGGGTGATCCGTAGGCTCACGAGTAACTCCGAAACCCCGAGGACTTGAGGCTTGAGACTTGAGACTTGAGGCTTGAGACTTGGGCCTTGAAACTTTGGACCTTGGACTTTGGACCTTGGACTTTGGACCTTGGACCTTGGACTTTCCCATCCATGTACACAACTCGCGTATATTTCTTCCTGAGTGTCAGTCTCCTGTCCCTCTCCGCCTGCACCATGCTTGGGCCGGACTACCAACAACCGTCCGCGCCATTGGCTGAGCAGTGGCACGCCACTACCAGCACGGAGGTGATGAAAGGTGACCCCGCGGAAAGCAAGGCATGGTGGACGACTTTCAACGATCCTACCCTCACGACGCTGATTGAGACCGCCTATCGACAGAACCCCTCGCTCCAGGCCGCTGGCGCGCGGGTGCTGGAAGCACGGGCGCGCCGCGGGATCGCCATTGGCCAATTGTTTCCCCAACAGCAAGATGCCTTCGGGAGCTATACCCGAACCGACGTCAGCACCCAGACCGCGAACCAGGGCGGCTTCCCTGGATTCACTTCGAGTTTCGACAATTG
>JANMSE010000084.1:0-3838 GCA_031389045.1 Deltaproteobacteria bacterium
AGTTCAGTAACAATCAATCCCAATTGCAAACCATTTATAAAGGAAAAGCAAGGTTGTCTGAATTGAATAATATGCATTATATGCTCTTTGGAATGATAGATAACTCTCCGGTCGGTCGAAGCGATCGAAATAGTTTCCAGCGTGCATTCCACTTTTGGGTTGGCTGATTGGTTCAGTCCCTTTTTTAGTACGACATTCGAAAAGATGGCAGTTTCGAGTCTCCCATTGTTGTGAGCGCAAACCCCCAAACCGACATGGAACGGTTCTTTGAACTGAATGCGAAAAGATCCGCCTGATGGCCGCATGTTGTCTTCGTTCTCGCCAATGAACAACGCAACATAATCCCCTCTCTTTTCGAGTCGAACACGTCGGGGGGCAGAGATGTTCGACTGGTACCTCTACGGGGTCAACCGTGAAACCCAGAAACGTGTGTTCATGACCCCAGTAACCACGATCGAGAAACCCGATAAGTCGCCGAGCGCCAGAGGAGTGCATACCTGTCCCGGACCGGTTGGCGGTGTGGAGTGGAATGGCCCGGCGTACGATCAATTGACAAAACAAATCGTGGTGGGCTCCGTTGATTGGTGCGCCACCATCAAGTCTGACGAGGTGGACTATCAGCCCGGGAAGTTTCTCCTGGGGGGAGCGTGGGAGTGGGATGAGGCCAAGACTGGTTGGGTGGTCGCGGTTGATCCAGACTCCGGCGACGTACGCTGGAAGTATCATGCCGATTCCCCGGTTGTCGCGGGTCTCACGCCGACCGCGGGTGGGATTACCTTCACGGGTGACATGGGCGGCAATTTCTTCGCGTTCGAATCAGCGACGGGGAAGGTGCTGCTCAAGAAGGAGACAGGTGGGGCACTGGCGGGTGGTGTGATCACCTACGCGCTGGGTGGCAAGCAATACGTGGCGATCACTTCGGGCAACGTGTCCCGGTTATCCTTCGGTGAGAACGGCAAGCCGTCAGTGGTGCTCTACGCGCTGCCAGAAGGCGGGCAGGCGGCCGCGCCGTCCTCCTCCTCTTCCGCCTCGCAGCCTTCGACCTCAACGACCCCAACCACCATCGCCGCGGCATCCACCCCTCCAGACGCGAGCCGTGGCAAGGATTTGTATGGCAAGAACTGCGCGGCGTGCCATGGCGGTGCTGGTGAGGGGGGTGCTGCTCCGGCCTTGAAAGGCTTGAGCACACGGCTTGATTTCGCCACCACGGTCAACTGGATTGAGAACCCCTCGGAGAAGATGCCCCGTCTCTATCCGTCCACGCTGGATGCGCAAGCGGTTGTCGATGTCGCGGCGTATGTCTTGGGGTTATGACGATACAGCGGTTTGCACTTGAACGAAGAGAGAAAGAACGTAGGCCGGAATAAGCGGAGCGTTTCCGGCATGTATGCTCGCGCCGGGAACGGCCTACGGCCTTATCCCGGCCTACGGAAAGGGGTGTCTCCTCGCTCCAATGAAAACCGTTGTAAGGTGTCGTGCGGTACGGTGGCCGCGTGATTCATGTGCAGGATGGATTGATGGATCACGTGGGCAAACCGAGGTCACGGGTTCTTGCTGCCTCGACGTAGGCTGCCGCATCTTCGGGTAGTAACAACCGTTCCGCCACCAACCGTCCCGCCGCGGCTTCGACCGCGGCGACATACTGGGCGTGAGTGGCGTACCGTTCCGCCAATGAGAGACGTGGGTCGTTCGTCGCCAGTCGTTTGGAAAAGGGGGGATCGGGGGGATTTCTCACTCTCGGTTACGAAGTGTGCCAATGTTCTGCGGACTGATTTAGGAAACCTCCGCGGTCCTCATTGTTATGAACGCGAGAAAAACATGAAGCGTGGGAGGACGGCGCATCGGTCAAGTTCCACAAAACGTCTGCTGCACGCGCTCATGGGGAGCCGGTGGGTTGGCGTACTCCGCATGTTCGGGTTGCTCGACAAACGGCGTAGAGAGCACCGCGAGTAACGTTTCTAATGGCGTGAAGTCCCCCTGTTTGACGGCGGCGTTGAGGGCGGCCTCGACCCGATGATTGCGCGGAATAAACGCGGGGTTGTGCGCACGCATCAGCAGCGCGGCTTCCCGCGACGAATAGGGTTCTTGCGCGAGCCGCGCCCGCCAGCGCGTCTCCCATGCCTCGAAGCCCGCTGGTGCTTGGCCACCTTCCGCCGCCGCGCATAGCAGACGAAACGTGTTGGTGTAATCCGCCGCCTGTTCCTGCATCAGATGAAGCAGCGCCTGGACGAGTCCAGCGTCGTCGGACTGCTCATTCGTGAGCCCGAGCTTGGCGCGCATCCCGCTCAGCCAATACTGTCCAAATCTCTCGGGAAACTGGTTGATCGTGTCTTCGGCGAGCGCGATGGCTTTTTCGCGATTCGCATCAAGCAGCGGCAACAAGGTGTCGGCGAAGCGCGCGAGATTCCACTGGGCGATGCGGGGCTGGTTGCCAAACGCATAGCGGCCATGATGATCAATGGAACTGAACACGGTCGCGGGGTCGTAGGTATCCATGAATGCGCAGGGGCCGTAGTCAATGGTTTCGCCAGAAATGGTCGCGTTATCGGTATTCATCACCCCGTGAATAAAACCCACCTGCATCCACCGCGCGATCAGTGCCGCTTGGGCGTCACACACCGCCGCCAGTAACGCCAAGGCTGGGTTGGGAGCCCCTTGCAAAGCTGGGTAATGCCGAGTGAGCGCGTACTCGACGAGGATCGTAATCGCCTCCTCATCGTCGCGAGCCGCGAAATACTCAAACGTGCCGATGCGAATATGACTCGCCGCCACGCGGGCTAGCACGGCTCCTGGGAGCGTGGTCTCGCGGAAGACTGGCTCACCGGTAGTGACCGCCGCCAGCGTGCGCGTGGTGGGAATCCCCAGCGCATACATCGCCTCGCTGATGATATATTCGCGCAGGACAGGCCCCAGGGCCGCGCGACCATCGCCACGGCGCGAGAAGGGAGTTTGGCCAGCGCCTTTCAGATGCAGGTCGCGTCGCTTCCCATCACGGCCAATGATTTCGCCTAGCAGGATCGCTCGTCCATCCCCCAGTTGCGGCACGAAATGGCCGAACTGATGCCCAGCGTAGGCCATCGCCAACGGTTCGGCCCACTCGGGCACGCGCGTCCCGGACAAGAAGGCCGCGCCCACGTCACTCTCCAGTCGGCTTGCATCCAGCCCTAACTCCTCGGCGAGGGGATGGTTGAACTTGACGATGCGTGGACTGTGCACGGGAGTGGGCTTGAGTCGCGCGTAAAACCGCTGCGGCAAGCGGGCGTAACTGGTATCGAACTGTCCGCCTCCGAACTCGGAGGCACGAGGGGCGATGTCGGTTGCTGATGTGAGTGGCATGGGACTTCCATTTTCTCCCGAGCGAACAGCAAGGGATCTGTCGTGAGATTGAAGAGCATACGTAACGGGGCGGATCGTAGCGCTCCGCCCCACAAAAAGGAAGCGTCGTCATGTTGGCCGCGCCATCTCAGCGCGCGGTGTAGCCGCGGAATCTCGTGGGTCCGATGACCCCTACAATCTGAATCGTTTCGTGCAAGCGCGGGGAGACGACTACGAACACGCACTCTCGGAACTGAGGAGCGGCAAGAAACGCACGCACTGGATGTGGTACATCTTTCCGCAAATCGACGGACTGGCTTTGAGCTCGACCTCAAAGCACATCTACACCCACGTCCTCAATCGCGGCGGGCGCGGCGTCGCGAGTCCAGCGGATCGACTGTAAGGCCGCGCGTGTGGGAGGAAGTATGCGAACCCGATTAACCTTGCACCCGCATCAAGATGGTGCTAAGCAGCTCCGAGAACAGTATGGGGAACAGCTTGTGTGCGTCCGCTATCGGTACGA